>NZ_AP023366.1:2755000-3104697 GCF_015097055.1 Effusibacillus dendaii | reverse complement strand
GATGCTTCCGTTTTCTAAAATCAGGCACCGGGCCCCTTCACGTCTGTATGCGGATCCTTCCACTTGCAAGATCGTTGCCACCACCGCACGATCTTTTGTTTGCAAACACCGTTGCAGCTCCTCCAGAATATTCAGCATCTGTCCTGTCACCTCACTGAACCCGAACGACTTATTTAAATAATAGATACTTTTTGAATTATGCAGTTCAATATTTATTTCAAGACGGGTTCAACATTTTTGCTGATCTGAAGAGGCTTATTTTTCCCCGGAAGCAGACGTATGCAATAAATTTGAAAATAAGCTCCTGTATTCTTTTGGCGTTTTTCCCTCCAATCGTTTAAAGGTCGTGGCAAAATAACTTGCGTTTGCAAAACCGGTATTATTGGCGATTACCTCTATCGGCAGTGATGTCATTTTCAGCAGTTTCTTCGATTGTTCCAGCCTGTATCTGGTGAGGTATTCAATAAACGTAACCCCCATTTCCGCCTTGAACAGTCGGCTGAAATGAGAGGCGCTCAGATATACACGGTCGGCAACTTCGTTCAATGTGATCGGTTCGTGAAAATGACTGTGAATATAACCGGTTGCGCTTTCAATTGGATTGCCGAGGTCGACCTCGAAATCATTGGAAGAGGAAACTTTCCTCAGATAGCTGGTTTCTTTGACGAGATCCGGGATTAATAACTTGTCTAACGCGGAAAGCAGATCCACTTTTGAAAGCGGTTTCAAATAATATCTGGAAAAACCGGCATTCATGCAAGCTTGCACCAAATCGAACATTTTCAGGTGGGTCAGCACTATGATCGAGACCTGCGGGTTCAATTCAAGAGCCTTTTTCCCCAATTGGATCCCGTCCATATCTGGCAGGGACAAGTCCAGTATGACAATCCCCGGCTGATTTTGTTTCAACAGCATCAGGCCCCTCTCGGCGGAACCGGCTTCACAAACCGAAAAGTAGTTATATGAACTTTCCTCAATCATCAATCGGATTTCCTGGCGAGTTTCCACTTCATCATCGATAATCAGCAGCCCGGACACAACACTCCCCCCTTAATGCGCGCAGGCAATTCACTGCCCCACTTGTTCAATGTTTTCACTCCGCAATTGACGCCGCAGAATTTTCCCGGCAGGACTCTTTGGAATTTCATGCACGAATACATATTTTCTTGGTCGCTTAAAGTTTGACAGTTTCGGATGCTCCTTGCAGAATTGATCCAGTTCCTGCACCGTCATCGTTGGATCTTTCGTAACGATAAATGCGACCACAATCTGGCCCCAGCGATCATCTTCTTCCCCCAAAACCGCCGCCTCCAAGACTTTCGGATGATGCAGCAGCACTTCCTCAATCTCAACAGGAGATATGTTTTCGCCGCCGGAAATCACGATTTCATCAACTCGACCGACAATAAACAGATCCCCGTCTTCATCCAAAATCCCAAGATCCCCCGTAAAATACCAATTGTTCCGAATCGCTTTTCGGGTCGCGTCCGGCCTGTTCCAATATCCTTTAAATGCTTCAATCGATCCGGCGTGAACAATGATTTCACCCACTTCCCCGGGTAAAACGATGTCGTCAGGTGTAGAAGCAGCGTTTGTATCCGGAACGACAAGCCGGATTTGCTGATGAATTCCCGGTCTTCCGGCACATCCTGGCTTCTTGTCCAATACAGAGCAGGTGGTGAAAGTATAGATTTCCGTACTGCCGTAATGGTTCACAAAGTGCTGCGGTTTCAACATTTGAAAACATTTTTTTGTCAATGGTACGGACATCGGAGCGCCCGCATACCCGATTTTTCGTAACGCTGACAGGTCAAAATCAGAAATTGACGGATCGTTCAGCAGTTCGTGGTACATTGTAGGAATCATATACAGACAGCTGATTTTTTCTCTGGACAAAAGTGTGAGCGCCGTGCGCGTGTCAAAATCGGGAAGCAACACGTATTTCCCGTTTAATATGCAGGTTGCGAGCAGCGATCGTACCCCCATCGTGTGGTACAAAGGCATAGCCCCCAACGTACTTTCAAACATTTCATAATGATTTTGCAAAATGTGGGCCATCGTGGACCCATATTCGTTTTTGTGTGATCTCGGCACCCCTTTGGGCACTCCGGTAGTTCCCGAAGTGTAAAGCATGACAGCGATATCGTCATCGTCACTCGGTACACAATCAAAATCACTTGCGCCCCTGACCGCCAATTCCCGATACGAAAGATCTCCCCCGTCTTGCTCCAAACTTATTAAAATCGGCCTTTCATTAAATCTCGCTTTGATCACGGAACGTTCGCTGAATTTTTCGTAAAAAACAACCCTCGGCTCCGCATCGTTGATACAGTATTGTGTATCCTCTGGCGAAAAGCGCAAATTGATCGGTGTGTATATCGCGCCCAATTTTTGAATGGCCCAGAATAAACAAACTGTCTCCATCCGATTTTTCATCAGAACCATGACCCGGTCCCTTTTTTTCACGCCCAGTTTACGCAGGGCAGAAGCCAATCGGTTTACTTCTTCATTCAGTTGCAAAAACGAAACGTATTTTTTGTCTTGTACAAGAGCGATTTCATTCGGATATCTGCCTACAGCACATTCAAAGACCGTTCCCAAATTCAACACGATCATCTCCCCGGTCGCAGCAAAAATCTTTTCTTTTAAAAAATCATATAATTTTTCGAAAATAAACACTTTTGTTTTTTTGTGATTAAAATTTTTGTAAATCGATCATAGAAAACAAAAAATCCCACCTTTGAGGTGGGAAGTCCGAGGGATCGTACCCGCTGCAATCTTCTGCCTGGCGTCCGCACATCCTGTCACATACTTGCCGTCCCTGACTTGCCTGCAGCATGCTGAACCGCTTTCGTGGAAATCCCCAGAACGAATAAGCAGCTTGCGACCAGCAGAACACCATCGAGGATCAGCGGCGTCCCCCAGTTGCCGGTGCTGTCACGAAGAACTCCGGAAACGACGGGCGACAGAACCGCCCCGCTTTCGGAGATAAAGTTATGCATGCCAAACGCGGCCCCCCGGTTTTCTTCCGGAGCGATTTCCGCATTGAGAGCGTGCGACACGGGCTGCAGGGCAAAGAAGAACAAGCCCGAAATAAACAGGATCATAGACATAATCACCGGATTATGGTGTCCTGTTATGATCTGAAATTCTGCCGCCAATCGGAAATCCGACAATTCCGGCAGCACCGTTGAAAGAAGCAACCAAGGCGGCTGCTACCAAGGCTCCCCCGCCAAAATCCTTCACAATCGAAACCGACCAGAATCCGTACAGCCAAAGATGCCAGATAATCGGAATGAAAGGCAGATACAGAAAGACCGGATTTTTATTCACCAAAATAGGCTGCACATCCGATTTTCTGACCTTGTACAGATAAAGAATGAAAAACGGACAAAGGCAGACCATGATAAAGGCGATCGCAATATCTGACAGCCCCACTCTCGTGGCGGCAAAATAAATACCCATGATAATCACCAGAAATACCAGAGCGTACATCGACAGATGCAGCAGCGCCTTCCCATACATTTCCTTAAAGGCGGGGGAATTAAGCTCTGCATGCTGCCCCGGCCGCTGCTTCGGCCTCATGAATTTAAACATGAGCAGCACAACGATAATGGTGAAGGCTCCCATGATGATAAAGGGGGAACGCCACGCTTCCTTTCCCATCAACGGTTCCACGTTTTGATCAGAAGCGGTGTCCCAATCGTAGCCACTGTAAGTCCGACGGACAGGCCGGTGATCACCACCCCCATGCCAAGCCCGACTTTTTCAGGCGGCGAATGAAAGACGATATAGGATCGGTCATTGGAATAGAAGACGCCTTGATCAGGCCTCCCAATCCGTGTGGATTTGGCACCACTGACAGAAAGGATATTTTGTTGTCGATCATCCAGGTCACGACAGGACCGGTCGCCGTTCGGTCGATATAGGAAACAAACCATCCCATAAACAACATCGCCCAGATCGTGTGATACCGCTGCCATCGCCTTTTTTCCACCCGCTATTCACTCCTTTACATCGCCTGCCGGCACGATAACTGGGACGACCCATCAGAACGGAAACGCGCGAGATTCATGTTGGACAGAAATCCATTTTACGGTTGTAAACTCTTCCAATGACCACTCCCCATTAAACCGGCCCAACCCGGACCCTTTTTCCCCGCCAAAGGCGATGTGCGGTTCATCATTGATCGTTTGATCGTTGACATGAATCATCCCGGTATGAATTTGTTGCGCCACTTGAATTCCCCGTTCCAACGATCCCGAGAACACGGCGCCGCTTAATCCGTACTCCGAATCATTGGCGATTAGGATCGCTTCTTCCTGACTGTTTGCCGGAATAATCACAGCCACCGGACCGAATATTTCAGATTGGGCGATCGCCATCTCATTTCTTGCATCAATCAAAATAGTAGGGGACAGCAGATTGCCTTGCGCTTCACCTTGCAGGGCTACACGCGCGCCTTCCGATACGCTCTGCTCAATCAATCCCAAAATCCGATCCACCTGTTTCCGGTTGATCAGCGGCCCCACCACCGTTTCCGGATCAGCGGGATCACCGACTTTGAGAGCCTTCACTTTCTCTGTAAAAACGCTTACAAACTCGGGATAAATCTTCCGGTCGACAATGAATCGGTTCACACACATGCAGATCTGTCCGTAATGCATAAACTTGCCAAACACTGCGGCCGCCGCCGCCTTTTCAATATCGGCATCGTCCAATACGATAAACACGTTGTTGCCGCCTAATTCAAGCGCCGCCTTTTTCAGATGTTTACCGGCAAGGGACCCGATGTGACGCCCGGCAGCCGTCGAACCGGTAAACGAGATCATGCGCGGAATCGGATGTTCAACGAAATAGTCTCCCACCTCAGCCAAATCGGCCACCACTACATTCAGTACCCCTTTGGGAAGTCCCGCTTCTTCAAATGCTTCGGCAATGATCATGCCGCCTGTGATATACGTCTGCATATCCGCTTTGAGCACCACCGTGTTCCCCGTGGCGATCGCCGAAACAACCGAACGCATGCCCAAGTGAAGAGGTACATTCCAGGGTGCAATCACGCCTACGACTCCAATGGGCAACCGATAGATTCGATTTTCTTTCCCGGGAATAACGGAAGGAACAATTTCGCCCTGCATGCGTAATGGATACGTAGCCGCTTCCCGCATAAAACCGGTCGTCAGATGCACTTCCAGATGAGCTTTAAAATGAGAGCTCCCCGCTTCTTCAATCGAAATCGGCGCGATTTCTTCCGCCCTGCGTTCGAGAACCGCAATCGCTTTCTCTATAACGGCCGTTTTCGCCATCGCCGGTGTGTTCTCCCAATCTTTCTGTGCATCTCGTGCCGCTTCATACGCTTCATCAATATCTGTTCGGCTGGCCAGTCGAATTTCTCCCAGCGTCTCGCCCGTAAACGGATTCAGATTGCTGTAAGTATGCTGGCTGGATCCCTCTTTCCAAGCGCCATTGATATAAAGCTTGTTCCATTTTGCATATTTCATATAAATCTCCCCCTCTGCCCACAATTTTTAAAAATTAACTTTTTTCAAAATTTCTGAAATCAGATTGTTGCTGGGAAACCTGCGGCAAACGTACATCCAGCACAGCAGAACGCCCACCTTTTACGATTTCCAACGCGTTTACAATGGCGTCCATCAGTTCACCCGGTTTTTCTACCGTTCTGGCAAAAGCCCCGCCCGCCGCTTCCGCTACCTTGGCCAATTCAGCAGATGGATCGAAATTCACCCAGAATTGATCCGTCCGACTCGCCATTCCGTCAGGATGTACCCCAAGCTCAGACATTCTGGGCGCTCCCCACCCCCGATTGTTATAGATAATGGTCAGAAATGGCGTATTGTATTTTCTCGCCATCCAATGAACAGGCGTCGGATTGCTAAAAATATAGGAACCATCGCCGGTGAGACTGACAATCGTCTTATCCGGGGCGGCCAGTTTTGCGCCAATCGCCGCGCCTCCATGCCAACCAAGCGCACTTGCGCCGCTTCCAAAAAGAGTTCCCGGTTTATTGCGTGGCAAATGTGTAGAGACGATTTCATAGTTGGTGATCGATTCAGTCAATACGATCGTATCCTCATCTATCGCTTCGCGAACACATGCGGTCAAGAACTGGGGTGTTATGAGGGCGGAATCGGTCAACTGCTCCAGACGCTTCCATTCTGCTCTTTGTTCCGCGTGGATTTTAGAAAATGCTTGATAGCGTTCCCTGACCCATTCCTGATCGATCGTCTCCACACCATCCAAATAAAAGTTCAATTGCTGCAGCGCCACCAATGAATCGGCTTTAAAGAATCTTTCGGAGGGAATGTACCACAGTGGGATCTTCTCTTTTAAAGGATCCACATCGATATAATAGATTTTGCAATCTTTCTGAGGTTTATTTTCCAGAGGAATCCAGGGCACATCACTATCCAGCACCAGGATAAAATCAGCTTCCGCCAAAATCTGATTCTGCACCGGCGCGCTCCACTGATACCCGACATGGAGAGGGTGGCTGGCCGGAAAATTTACATAATTGGGCACCGATTCCAATACAGGAATGGCCAATTTTTCGCTTAATTTGATCAGTTCGGAAACGGCCTCCGGGTTTCTGCCGAGGTAAGAAGTTACCCACGTTGATCAAATACATCCTGAATCCAATGGATGTGTTCATTCCGGCTTCCTGTAAGCTCACCCTCCTGCGTATGCGGGGAAGTTCCTGCAAAAATGAGGACAGGCACTCTTCTTTTCGCTGCATTATGGATGGACCCGCCCAGATTTTGCGTTCCGCATTCCACATGGACAAAAACGGCTTGCGGCTTGCCCGTCACCTGCGCATACCCGTGAGCCGCGCTCAATGCTGCCATCTCATGGGGACAAATAATAATCTGCGGGAGTTCCTTGTTCTCCAGTTGTGCTTGCGCCCAGCTTTCGATGATTGCCGGATGATCGCTGCCCAGATTCGCAAAAATACAGGAAACCCCTGCCTCCTGCCCATCATCGCACTCGCCGTTGTGTACTTGTAGGATGCCTGTGCCATATTCACCTCTCCAATCCGCATGCAATCATTGATTTATAGTGAGGATAACTTATCACTCCATGGGCAAACCGACATAATTTTCCGCGAGGCTGGTCGAGGCTGCTTGCGAGGAAGTTACATAATCAAGTTCAGCCAGCTGGATGCGATGCTCGAACGGAGTGTGGTCATGGTGCCGGTGCAGCATGGAGGTCATGTACCAGGAGAAACGCTCCGCCTTCCAAACGCGGCGCAGACAGGTTGCCGAATAGCGTTCCAGCAGTTCGGTTTTCCCTGATGTATAGAAAGAATCCAGGGCGCGTGCCAAAATCTGGACATCTGCAACGGCGAGGTTGAGTCCTTTGGCGCCGGTCGGCGGGACAATGTGCGCGGCGTCACCGGCAAGGAAAAGCCTGCCGTACTGCATCGGATCACAGACAAAGCTGCGCATCGCAATGATACCCTTTTGAATAATCGGACCTTCGATCAGTTTCCAATCGTCTTCGGTTGCAAGACGTGCATGGAGTTCCGTCCAGATACGGTCGTCAGACCAGTTGGCGATGTCATCCGCAGGATCGACTTGGATATAAAGACGCTGGATCTCCGGCGAACGCGTACTGAGCAGTGCGAAGCCGCGTTCATGGTTGGCGTAGACCAGCTCGGGCGCTGACGGCGGCGCTTCGGTAAGGATTCCCAGCCAGCCAAATGGGTAAATTTTCTGGTATTCCGTGCGGACAGTTTTGGGGATGGCAGGCCGACATGGACCGTGGAAACCGTCACACCCGGCGATAAAATCGCAGTGTATCTCCTGCAGCTCACCGTTCTTGTCCTTGCGAAAACGGATCTTTGGTGCCGAACTATCAAGATCGTGCAGGCTTACGTCGCCCACATTGAAAAGGATCTCCCCTCTCGCCTGAAGCCTTGCGGCAATTAAATCCTTGATCACCTCATGCTGGGCATATACGGTGACATTCTTCCCGCCGGTCAGCTCATGCATGTTAATCCGGTGACCTTTGCGGTTGAAGCGCAATTCAATTCCACGGTGGAAATGCCCCTCCCGCATCATTCGTTCACCGATACCCGTTGCGTTCATGAGATCTACTGTGCCCTGTTCGAGTACACCCGCGCGAATCGTTCCTTCTATTTCTTCGCGGGAGCGGCTTTCAATAATGACAGATTCAATCCCCTGCAGATGCAGGAGGTGCGAAAGCATCAGTCCTGCCGGGCCAGCTCCGATAATTCCGACTTGTGTTCGCATGTTGGCGACCTCCCCCTTTTTGTTTTTGCGATGTGCGCGACAGGTCAAATGCGAAATATTTGCATAATTCAACCCATTCTTTTGGTGATCATATACGATCACCGTGCCAACCAAAAGATGAAAATTCCCCTATACAGAACAGATAAAATTTTTACAAGAACATACTCAGATTCATAACCCCTAACACAGCCTGATCCGGATAGATGGTTCGCGATGCGATTTTCCACTCTTCATTTGCATTTCGGATGACGTCCAGCCGTTCGCCAAAAAGCTGCTCCACATCAATATCGGAACCTCTGCTGCGCATGAATAAAAAACAGCTTCGCACTTGCCATTCGTTTGGTTGAGACCCTTGTTCCACAAGTATGTTCGTTATGAAATGCCGCTGGCGCGGCGCCGGATTGTCCACCCATGCTGATGACGTGCGGAGTCTGTTCACCCTGGTGGTTAAGGATTTTTTCGTTTCTTCAAAAAAGGTCATCTCCTCTACAAGATTGGGACCGTCCTTGGCCTCTTTTGTCACTCGCATCGGCATCCGGTACACGATATCATCTGCCAGCATGTCGAGCCACTCTTCATATTTTCTGTGGTCTAACAGATAGGTTTCACGGGTAAGAAACTGGGTAATGTGGCAGTGTAATTCACGATTCATAACGATTCCCCCTTACTCTGCACCTGAAAGATCTCTCGTAAGCAGTTCTAACCAATATTCATGCATGCTTCTTGATAAGGCATCAAGATAACAGGTGGGATACGCGATACCAGGTCCGGGGAATGTATTATCAGGCTCGACTCGATCGAATCCCATCAGATAATTGCAGAGATTGTTGTAACTCAGTTCTTTGTCTCGCGCCATAATGCCCCTGCTGGCTTGCACAATACGAGCCCAGATTTCGGTGTCGTCCTGCTCCAATGTGCCAGACGGCCCAAACGATCCAATATACCCTTTGTAGGCTTCTTCTTTGTACTCTTCCGGTGCCGCCTTATCAATCATAAACCAGCACCAGACTTCCACTTTTTCCGGCCCTAAAGGCCGCCAAACCCGAAAATTCAAGTAGTTATGCAAATGTCCCTCTGTTCCATGAATGGGGCTGACAAACGAAAGATTCGGGAAAACGCCTCCTACAAAAACGGTCGTTCTCGATAAAATATCCACTTGTTCCGGACATAAGTTTCTTTCAAACATCGGCCACATGGATTCGGGCAATCCTTGGAATCGATAAGCAGACCGTCCTGTAGCTGACGTGATGACATTGATGCCGTGCCCATGTCCTAAAACGACTTGATGTCCATAACCGGCATATAAGGGATCTTTCGGACTGATACCCAATTCAACGGTAGATCGATGGGTGGTTTGCACATGATAGGGGTCTGCCGCGAAGTTTTCGCTTGTCATTTTCCAATTGGCATGAGCTACCCAACGCTGAGGGACGCCTCTGACTTCCATTCCTCCATCGCTTCTCCCCAGCAGCATATCGAAATACCATTTCATATCTCCCAGATACTCTTCCAGCGGCATCGCTTTCGGATCCAAGTTTCCAAAGATCATCCCTTGATAAATGCCAATCTTCGGAATTCTGCGGAGGGACCACTCGTCTTTTTTCATCTCCTGTCCATATACCTTGTCTCCCGCGACAATGCCAATCAGATCTCCCTCCAGGTTATAACTCCACCCATGATAGGCACACGTGAACGTTTTCCTATTTCCTGCATCTGCCGTACACAAGTGCGACCCTCTATGCGTACAAGAGTTGAGGAAAGCTTTCAATTCTCCGGAATTTGTTTTGACAAGCAGTACCGGATCATTCACCATCCATCGTGTTACATAACTTCCGGGTTCCTTTAATTCGGATTCATGCGCTAAAAATTGCCAGGTATGACCAAATATCTCTTCAAGTTCCAATTCGTAGATTTCCGGATCTGTCACTACCCATTGCGGCAATAGTCCTTCTGCCATTTTTTGTTTCAGCGTCTGAAACGTCTTTTCGTTCAATCTATTTCTGCTCATTGGGCATTTCCAACCTCCTTATCCTTTGATGTATTCCCACGCCGCCTTCTGATTCACCTGATGAATTGATAAACCACTATATGATCTGCTAGTATAAAATATAGTTCTGTGATTTCTGATATGTCAATATTTTTGTAATTTTTAACCAACAAAAACACCCTGCTCTGACGTCGGGCATATTCACCATGAGTATTCACGAGATAAGGTTGAAAAATATTGCTTTAGTATCACTTTTTCTTAAGGTGCAGGAATTTTAGCCCCTGAAACTTGGACAGTACTCCCCTTATTCCGATAAACTAAAATTAGCTGAAAGGGTAACGGAACAACGGGAACGGTATTGGCAAAATGACAGCGGTGACTGTTGAATCCGGAAGGAGAAATTAAAATGCGAAAGCGGCTATTTACCGAAGGAAGTTGTACAAGGATTGATAATGTTCAGCTTTACTCTGTTTCTTTTGAAGTTGTTCCGTACAGGAGAAATTCACAATCTTGTGTCGCCCATGATCGGGATGTTGTTGAAGATAACAACAGGTGTTTTGCTTGTTATGACCTCCCATGCTTTATCTACAAGTTTTCGTTTCAAAAGAAACCGCGGGTATTACCATCAACACACTCATGACAACCACCACACACGAACATGATGATCATAATCATAATTTGAGACCGCAAGCAAGGGGCCAATCAGCTCTTGTGAACAAGACGGACGATGGGACAACTCCCGATACACCTTCATTGGATAAAGTTGATTTGCAAAAGGTACCCAAATTGGAACTGAAGGATTACCCCAAACCTCCGAAACCCGCCTCTGGATCTTCACTGCCTCTTAATCAGTCAGTAGAAAATATTTTGATTGCACCGGAGTATTATTTTTAACCAGCGGTTTGAGTTTTCCTGATTTGTCTATCATCCACCGGGTTGGCCGCAAAATCGGCTGATCTTAATGCGTCTTGTGATCGTTTGTTGTGCAGCTGATATGATGCCCATGGGTATTACTGTTGAATCGAGCGATGCATCGCAGTAAACGAATAACACATGGGTAGAAATTGACGGTGTTAACCAGGAAAATTCCTGAAGCCGACCAGGAATTGCCGATAAGCTGGTATGCTGGCTATGAACAGAAGCCTGTTCTCGTCGCTCACAGCATTAAAACTATTAACCAGCCAGATGAGCCCGATCTCTATCCAAATATCCAACACGTTGACCATGATCGCCACCTATTTTGCTTTCGGGATGAACCCTTCGATGATGTGGACACGAACCGCTGCCACACTTGGAATAGCGGTTGCGATAGGTTGGGTCCTTTTAACCATCGAATCGAAACGGCGCAAGCTATCGCCGCGTGAGCGAGATGAACTTCCGATGTTGGAAATCGCTGCAACCGGTACTCCTGCGCCTAGACGAACCGTTCTGCAAGTATTAGGTGCAGTAATCGAGCATGCGGTGATCGAATTTTTCGAAGTTGGAGGTTTTGTGATTATCAGTGCCGCAGTTGCTACTCTTTTACAAACAGTGGTGCCAATCTCCATCATCTCTCCCATTGGGCAGCATCCTGTTTGGTCGGTACTTGCAATGATGGGTCTTGCTTCGTTGCTCTCACTTTGCCCGGAAGCGGATGCGTTCGTCGCTCGTTCTCTTGCAGGATTGACGACGTCTGGCGGCGTGCTGGGGTTCTTGGTGATCGGCCAAATGATCGATATGCGTAATATATTCCTGTTTCCGCACTCAGCAGTGAAAATTGCCTTCTGCCTGGCGATTGTCCTTCCGCTTTGTGTAAGTATTTGGATGAATTACAGATAATTGATGGAAGAGTGGTTAAACGATTCATTTTATAATGTGACCCATTCGCAAGGATATTTTCATTGCCGTCTCTTTCGTCTGTTTGATGAATCGATCTCTCGGTTCTCCTTCCATTTTGAAGCTGGGCCCCGAAATGCCGATGGCAGCAATCGCTTTGTCTTTTCCGTCGAAAACCGGCACTGCGATGGCCGTAAAGCCGGCAAACGTTTCTCCCTCATCAACAAAAAACCCATTTTTTCGTATTTCCTGCAGTCGATGGATAAAACGTTCTTTATTAATCAATGTATCGGGCGTCAGAGCCTCAAGCGGATATTGATCGAGAATTTTCTGCACAAAATCCGGTTCCATATGAGCCAACAACACAATTCCATATGCCCCGTTATGCAAGATACGCCTTCTTCCGATGAAATTACGCGGTTGGAATCCTTCATCACTGTCGTACCTTGCCAGATACTGGACCGTTTCATTTTGTGGAACAGCGAGTATCACCGAATGACCCGTCACCTCGTATAACTCCTGCAGATAGGGTTCCGCTTCCCGGCGAATATCCAAATTCTCTAAAACGATGCCACCATATTCCAAAGATTTATACCCGAGGCGGTACCGGTTTTCTTTCTTATCGTAATGAATCAGCCCATTTTTCTCCAAGGTCCAGAGCAACCGGTAGATGGTGGCCTTGGCCAATTTTGTTTTTTCGATAATTTCTTCAATGGACAGATCGGGCCGTTCAAAACTAAAACAGTTTAAGATTTGAATGGCGCGTTCCACAGCTCGAATCGGATCTACATTCAATTCCCTCATCGTGACTCTCCAATCCACTAAAAGAACATTCAAATACTTGTGTGGGTATTAAATTTATTATATACATCACGGATTTGGATTTGAATTTTTTTCTCACCGGGCGGTTTCTTCGTTTCCTCAAGCTCCTTCTCAAGTTCTGCTCATGATTGGGAGGACCATAGCTAAACCGGATAAACAGCCCCAGAAATGCTTCCATCCAAACGCGTAAAGCTTTATGTAATCAAAGGATTCCGACAGATCTCTAAGATGTTTGCACAGAAGTCATTCCCTCCACCTCACTCGACATCTTTTCTACCGAAAACTATTTTTTCCTCGCATAATAAAAACCCCGTTCACCCTAACTCTTATAAGCAAAGAGAAGTTTGTCCGGGGGCTTATGGGGCTACTCCAATCTTCAATTGTCGGATGACGCTTTGTACCACGAACTACATTTCCGACTTCATCCATTTTAAAACTAAGTGCTCCTAATGTAACGCCTTGATAAATTTTCACATGATTGCCAATCTGACAAGTCTCGCCAATGACCACACCGGTACCATGATCGATGAAAAAATGCGTTCCTATTGTAGCACCGGGGTGAATATCGATTCCCGTTAAGCTATGCGCATGTTCTGTCATGATTCGTGGAATCAATTGAACCTTCAGTTTATGTAATTCATGCGCCAGACGATACACAGTAATCGCGTAAATACCAGGATAGGATAAAACAATCTCTTCATAGCTGCTGGTGGCAGGATCACCTACATATGCGGCTTTCACCTCCAGTATCAGCTTATGGCGGATATTAGGCAATTGTTCAATAAATTGATCAGCGCACTTAAACGCCTCTTCAAATTTTTTGCAATATAAATCACCAACTTGATGGCCATTTGCATTTATACAGTGGTGTTTCATACTATCATGAATTTGCCTTGCCAGCGTTCGGTGGATGATAGTTATTTGTTCCATTAATGTTGTTGGATATTGATAAATTCGACAGGTCCAAAATACCCCGGAAATAAAACAGCTTGCATATTGTTAATTAGATTTATAATTGTCTCACGGTTAACAGAGCTTTGAGATATACTAATGGGATCCTCTGAACATCCTTGCTGCAACTGACTTACTACACTTGGCAATGGGTTAAACATATTTTTCAAGTAATCCATACTTTATTCCTCCGGTCCTATGGCACTACCCATACGTGTAAAAAGGACAGATTGAATTATTCCCCTGTCACCCGTCCTTTTCAATGTGAAATTATCGATAACTATTTTTGGTGGCAGCATAGCCACCTTATAATAGATGGCTAGTTCTATGCTTCTTGTTGATTTTTACACCCTAACCTTACTCAACGCTTACCTTACGTTCTTCGATTGCCTTTTCGGCGTACGATATATCCTTTGCCGCGTGATACATTTCGGCCTTTTCCACAGTCACCGTCGTGTTGTATTCCGGAATCCCCGCATACTGCTCGTAGACTCCTTTCGGAATGAGACAGTTGCCTTCCGGCCAATGGACTTCTATGTTCCCCGGCTTCACATTCTCGAATTTGGCATGCCCCTGTAACATGCCGTGTTCATTATGGACAACGATTGCCTCGCCTTCCTTGAGATTAAGTGCACTTGCATCTGCCGGATGGATCAGCACATCATAGCGGTCCGCCTTGTTGAAAGGATCGGTTTCGCTGTATACCATGGAATTAAATTGTTTTCCCCGGCGTGTCGTGACATAAAAGCGCCCTTCCGCTTTTCTTAACTCCGGCAATTCAATTTCAATCAGGTTACCTCGCCCGTCCGGTGTCGGACATATCCCGTCTTCACATAGCCAGGCACCGCCCCATTGGAACACGTCGCCCTGCTTCTTCAAATGCTGAATTCCGTCGTAATTCGGGGCGGCTTTAGCGATTTCATCGCGGATTTCCTGAGCGTTATCAAACCAGATCAAATGTTTTTGTTGCGGTTTCACGCGGGCCGCAAGATCGATAAAGATCTGCCATTCCGCGCGCGCTTCCGGGATACGGGGGCCGGGAATTTCAGGCGAAAAGTAGACCATCCTTTCCGTGGAAGTCGACGTAACTCCCCCCGGCATCTCATAACGGGTCATTGCGGGTAACACAATCACCGCTTCATTCGCATCAACCAATGTCGATGTGTTGAAAATAATGTCCTGGTGAACACGAATATCCACATTTTCCAAGCACATTTTGACAAAATCGGGATTCGGCATCGTTTCGAGGAAGTTACCTCCCGAAGTGTAGAAGAGCTTAAGTTTTCGTTCATGATCTGTTGGAAGAAGAGCGTTCTCAATCGTAACTCCGACAATATCGCCTTGCCACTTTGGCAGTTCAAACCCCCAAACCTTTTCAATTCGTTCGACATCCAGTCCTTTGAAGTCACCGCCGGGCAAACTGAACGGATCGGCTCCCATCTCACCGGATCCCTGTACTCCGGAATGTCCACGAATCGGCATCAATCCGCAATGTTCACGGCCCAAAAATCCGCGCAACAGGGCAAGGTTTGCCACTTGCGAAATATTGTCCGTACCAAACCGGTGCTGCGTTAATCCCATCGACCACACAAACACTGCTGACTTCGCTTCAGCAAGCAGCTTGGCGAATACGTACATCCGTTCTTTCGACAAACCGGACGATTTTTCAAGCGTTTCCCAGTCATACTTCATAATATGGGCTTTTAGTTGTTCGTAACCGTTCACATGTTCCTCGACAAATTGGTGGTTGATGGCGGAACCCGGCAGCCGTTCTTCCATTTCAAACCAACTCTTCATCACACCGTTCATAAACGCAATGTCCCCGCCAATATTCACTTGGTAGAAATCATCTGCGATTTTGGTTCCGAAAAGGGCAGATTCCGGAATCGAAGGAATCCAGTATTTTTCCATCGCGGGTTCATAATACGGGTTAATCACGATGATTTTGGTTCCTTTCCGCTTGGCAGCATACATATATTTTGTCGATACCGGCTGATTATTTGCTGCCACGCTGCCCCAAAACACAAGTACGTCCGTTCCGATCCAATCTTTATAATTGCAGCTTGAAGCCCCAATGCCAACGGATCGTTTCAATGCTGTCTTTGAGGGTGAATGGCAAATGCGGGAAGCGTTGTCAATATTATTGGTTCCCAGGAAACGTGCCACTTTCGCAGCCACATAATACGATTCATTCGGGATTCCTCGGGACGTCAGATAAAATGCAAGTTGCTTTGGATCGATGCACCTGATTTTTTCAGCAATCTGATCAAGCGCTTCGTCCCAGGAAATACGGGTGAAATTGCGTTCCCCTTTTCTACGGATCAACGGATACGGAATGCGCCCCAATTTACGAAGTGTAGTGCTGTCCATTTTTCGAAGCTCGTCGATATCGGCATGAACGATTTCTGCTTTTATCGCGGGCATTGTGTTTAAACGGAGCACATTCAGCCGCGTCGTACAAAGATGCGGCCCGGCTAATGTCTGATCGTGAAGTCCGGCAACCCCCAGTGCGCATCCGTCGCAAACCCCTTTTTGCAAAATTCGGACAGCATAAGGCAGGTTATCACGGTTCTCCCATGCAATTTTTATCGTATCGCGAATGTGGTGCGGTTTGACTTTTCCAAATCCAAAGGGAATTGGACTCACCCAAAATCGTGGGTCTGGCAGCGAGGGAAGCTTAATTGGACCAGTATGTTTTGTCTTTCCCATTTTAATCACTCCTGTTTTGATAGGTTTATCCTCTACACAATACGTTCCGGATGAGTGTACACGTTCATTTTCCGTCCCCGCACAAATCCAATGATCGTGATCCCAAGTTCCTCCGCCATTTCTAAGGCGAGATCGGTAGGAGCCGATTTTGATATCAAGATTCCCACTCCAATTTTAGCTACTTTAAGCAGTACTTCAGATGAAATCCGGCCGCTGAATACAATTACTTTGTCATGCAAGTGAATCCGGTTCTGCATCCAGTACCCGAAGATTTTATCCAATGTGTTATGCCTGCCGATATCTGTACAGGAGATGATAATTTCATTCTTGCTGCATAGCGCGGCGTTATGTACACCGCCTGTTGTTTGGAAATGAGTGGAACTTTGCTGCAACAACTCCATCAGATAAAAACATTGATCCACAGTGATTTGGTTCCGGCTCATAACGGTCTTGGCCGTCTTTACATCATTGTGAAAATAAAAGGATTGCCTGCTCTTGCCGCAGCATGAACCGATAAACCTCTTGGCATAGAATTCAAGGCTTGTTGGCTGTTTGTTGGTGGTTTCCACATAGGCGAATCCTCGCTCTTCGTTAAGAGTGACCGATACAATTTCTTCAGGAAAACGAATGACTCCTTCGGAGGTAAGAAAACCAATTGCCATCTCTTTCAAGTGAGTCGGGGTACAGACCAAGGTCGCAAATTCCTGTCCGTTTAGCACGATGGTAAAAGGGTATTCGGACGCCACTTCATCTACTTGTTCAATCAGGGCGTTGCCGTCATATTTAAAAACTGTTCTGTTTTTTGTAGTTTCCATGTTATCCACCCATGTATAAACGGAAATGATTTCATCAGCACATTACCTGTTTATTATCATAATTGACTCTGTAGAACCTGTTTGCGTAGCAGCTTTGATCAGTAAAACCTACAAAACTCACAACCCCAACAAGGAAATCCGGCTTGGCATATCGTAATTCTTTTAACATACAACCTGTTCTTCTATAGTGAACAACGAGATAGATTTTACAGAAAATCGTTGTAGTTTATACTTAAAGGTTTACAGTTGTGGAGATTTTCAGACGGAATTTTTCAGAATCGATTGAATAATGTGGTATAGAAAGGTTTAAGGAGGAGATCTGCTTATGCCGGAAAAAAATGAGCAACGTATGCTGTCTTCACTCAGCAACGCCCTTCGAATCCTTCGTTCCTACTCGATGGATAAACCCAGCCAGGGCATTACGGAAATTGCCGTCGCGCAAAATTTGGGAAAAAGCACGGTACACCGTCTGGTTTCCACGCTTGTTAAAGAAGGATTTCTGGTTAAAGAATCGGAAACACACAAATATCGGTTGGGATACTCGGTTCTCGCTCTTAGCGGAGTGATCTTTTCCACTCTGGATATCTATAATGAAGCGCTCCCGGTTGTCCGAAAACTGGTGGATACAGTAGATGAGACCGCACATATTGGAATACTGGACGGAAACGAGCTTATCTACATAATGAAGATCGAGTGTACTCACCATGTTCGCTTTTTAACGCACGTAGGCAAAAGAAACCCGCTTTATTGTACAAGTTCCGGCAAAGTGTTGCTGGCCCATCAAGAGCCTGATTTTATCAAACAGATCATTGAAAATGGCCTGGTGAAACATACGCCGAACACGCTGACCAACCCGAATCTGCTGCATCAGGAATTGGCAAAAATTAAAACTCAGGGCTATGCGACCAGCTTTGAAGAGTTACTGGAGGGTGTGCATTCGCTGGCAGCCCCTATTCGCGACTATACAGGACAAGTCGTGGCGGCCCTTACCCTCGTGGGTCCGAAACAGCGTATGGGCCGCTCCAAAGTAGCATATTTAAGCAAGAAAGTAATAGAAGCCTGCCAGGAAATTTCACAGAATCTAGGGTTTTATAGATGATCTCAAACCAACCGAGCCTATGCGATTGTTTAAAAGAAACAACGCAAAGGCTTGGTTTGTGAGCAATCAGACTCCCAAATAGCGGTGCTGAATCTCTTCATTCGCCAGCAATTGCTGCGGTTCTCCCTGCCAAACGATCTGCCCCTTATTCATCACCAACACTTCGTTTGCCACTCCGCACGCCAAATAGAAGTTTTGTTCCACCAAGAGGATCGACAAGCCCGTTTCCTTCAGCTTTTTTATAATTTCGCCTACCTGTTCGATAATGATCGGCGCCAATCCTTCAGACGGTTCATCCATCAGAATCAATTGCGGATTGGTGATCAGCGCCCTTCCGATCGCCAGCATTTGTTGTTGCCCGCCGGACAACTGAGTGCCCATATTGTTTTCCCGCTCCTTCAGGATTGGAAACAATTCGTATACTTTCGCAAGCGTCCACTTCTCTTGGTCTGTGCGGGACTGGTCCGCATGTCGCGCGGCAATTGTCAAATTTTCTCTGATTGTAAGCGAAGGAAAGATCCGTCTTCCTTGTGGTACCAGACCGATTCCACAACGGGAGATTTGATAGGGCGTAAGTTTCTCAATTTTCCTCCCCTGAAACCGGATCGTTCCGTTGCGAGGAGGAGTAAGTCCTGCGATGCTGTGGATCGTGGTTGTTTTTCCCGCTCCATTACGGCCCAGCAGGGCGACACATGTTCCTTTTGGCACTTCAAAGGAGATCCCCTGCAAAATATGGCTGTTGCCATAATAGGTATGGACATTATCAAGTTTGAGCATGCGCCATAGCCCCTCCTCCGAAGTAAATTTCTTTGACTCTTTCATCACCGCGAATCTCATTCGGGGACCCAGTCATAAACAGTTCCCCATGATGCAGAACCGTTATCCGGTCTGCGATCGAAAATACGACTTCCATGTCGTGTTCAATCACCAATAATGAAACAGAACGGGGCAGACTTTGAATCAATTGGGTAGTTTGCAACGTTTCTGCAGGAGACATACCGGACGTAGGTTCGTCCAGCAACAGGATCTTTGGCTTGGAAGCCAATGCCAGCACAATTTCCAGCAATCTCTGCTCCCCGTACGACAATTCATTTACCAGACGATGACGGCGTTCCCAAAGGTTCCACCTTTCCAGTAATTCCTGTGTTTCTTGCAGCAAATCCGTATACATTCGAAACGGTTTGATTATGTTGTTGCGATAGGGCTTGCAAGCATTTATGGCTAAATGCAAATTCTCTTCGACGGTCAAATTGCCAAACAGATTATTTTTCTGAAAGGTACGAGCCATACCATTTGCAACCCGGGTGTCGGACGGCAGCCCGCTGATTTTTCTTCCATTTAGCATGACAACACCGTCATCGATTGGCAAAACACCCGTGATACAGTTGAACAGTGTCGTTTTCCCCGCACCATTTGGGCCGATAATCACATGACGTTCTTCGCTTTCCACTTCCAAACTGACATTTTTCAACACCTGCAGGCCTTTAAACGATTTGCTTAGACGTTCAACCTTTAACAGATTCACCATTGACAACCTCCCCCGCTTGCTTCGATGGCCCCATTTCCACAGCTGGATTGTTTCCACCCCGGAAGTTCGATTGAATCTTGGCCCACACGAATATCAATAAATGAGCGACTCCTCCTCGCCCGTAAAGGACAAACGCAACGAAGATCAATCCCATAATGATGGGCCAACGTTCCGTATAGGAGCTCATGTAGTTTTGCAGCACAACAAAAAAGGCAGCGCCAATCGGCGGACCAAACAGAGTACCCACCCCTCCGATGATGACCATAACCATCGCTTGCCCTGAGAAGATCCAGCTTAATGTGTCAGGGCTCACAAACAAGTTATAAAGGGAGTACATGGCGCCCGCGAAACCGGCCATCATTCCGGAGATCGTATAGGCGAGCAGCTTGAATGAATGAGTCCGATAGCCCAGCGCCTTCATGCGTGACTCGTTCTCCTTGACGCCTTGAACCGCTTTTCCCGCCGGGGAATTTACAAAACAGCTCAGAAACAGATAACAGAGCAAAAAAGAAATTGCCATCAAATAATAAAGACCTAAAGGGCTGGAGATCGGGCCAAACCCTAAGTCGGGCGAGGCGGATACGGCCATCCCGTCCGCACCGCCGGTCACATTTTTCGCCTTATAGACAACCGCATAGAGCATCTGGCTGAATGCTAATGTAATCATCAAAAAATAGGCGCCTGATGTTTTAATAAACAAGAATCCGGACAACCAGGCTAACAAACCGGCAATCAAAATGGCCGCGAGCAAGAGCACATAGGTGTTCGGGAAATACTTGCCCAATAATGCAACGGTATAGGCGCCAGCGCCAAAAAAAGCGGCATGTCCCAAAGAAACAAGACCCGCGTATCCGATGATTAAGCCAAGTGAAAGAGCAAAAATCGAGATCACGAACATTTCGGTAAACAATGAAACGCTGTACGAAGACAACACGAAAGGCAGTGCAAGGATAAGGATGACAGCTGCCAGAGAAATCGGAAACTTCTTCTTCACGCCTCCACCCCTTTTCCAAACAGACCGGACGGTTTTACGAGCAACACGCCCACCATCAAGGCAAACACCAGTACCATCGATAACGAGGGGAACCATATTTGTCCAAGCGTTTCAATCATGCCAATCAGAATAGCGCCAATAAACGAGCCTCTCCAAGTGCCCAAACCGCCAATCACCACAATCACCAGCGAGAAAATTAAAATATCGGCATCCATCCCATTATAAAGGCCCAATATAGGTCCTCCGAGTGTACCGCTTACACCGGCTAACGCTGCACCAAACGTGAACACGCCTGTAAAAACCAATTTTACGTTGATTCCCAAGGCACCGAGCATTTCCCGGTCGTCTACACCCGCGCGAACGATGGCGCCAATGCGGGTTCGCGTTTCGAAATACCAAAGAAAAAAAGCCACGATGCAGCCCACAGCTACAACAAACAGCCGATATGCAGGAAACTGTACGACACCTGCGGAAATGGAAAAATCCAACATCGGTGGTACGGGCAGCGTTTGTGGGCTGGAACCCCAAATCCACTTGACAAGGTCTGTAAAAATATACATCAATCCAAACGTCAAAAGGATTTGTTCAAATGTTTTTCCGTACATCCGGGAAAGAAGAAAACGTTCCACCAGTACCCCCATAACTGCCACTGCAAGGACCGACAATAACAAAGCCACCCAAAATCCTGCATGTTGATTTATAAAGGTAAAAGCGACATAAGCTCCCAACATGAAAAAAGTTCCGTGAGCCAGATTAATCACGTTCATGATGCCAAATATAATGGATAGTCCTGCCGCGATCATAAACAGCAGCATTCCATAGGCCAAACCTGTGAGAATTTGCACAAACAAGATAGAAAAATCCAAATAACTCCCCTCCCCTGGTCTGTAAGTGCATAATAGGCTGAAATAAGCGAGGGGCCTGGTTGAGCCCCTCGATATCCTGTCAGGGGTTATTTGTCTGGAGCTTTCTCCGGCATGGTTACGTCTTTTACCGTTTCGATCACTTCCTGAACAATAGCTCCATCTTTCATCACATTTTTCACGATGTACATGTTTTGAATGGGGTTGTTCGTTTTGGGGTCGATGGTAATGCGTCCGCGCGGACTGTCAAAGGAAATTCCTTTCAGCACCTTGATCAGATCTTCCGATTTCTTGCTGCCTGCTTTTTGAATCGCGGCGTCAATGATTTGTGCGGAGTCATACCCCTGTACGCTGAACACATTCGGGTTTTTACCATATTTCGCTTTATACGACTGGACAAATTTTTTGTTCACATCATTATCCAGATTGGGGAAGTAGGTGACTGCCGCCAGAATTCCTTGCGCCGCATCCCCTGCCGGACCGGTAATCAGTTCATCTCCCAATTCAAGAGGACCGGTTAACGGGACTTTCCCCGCCAAACCAAATTGCTTGTACTGTTGAACGAAGCGAATTCCATCCGTTCCAGTTGCAAACGCATATACAAAATCTGGATTTGCTTTTGCAATTTGCGTCATGTATGCGGCAAAGTCGTTGGTGCCCAATTTTGGATACGCTTCTTCCACAACCGTACCGCCCGCCGCTTTAAAAGCCGCCTTGAACGCTTCTGCATTCTCATGACCTGCCGGATAATCAGGTCCTGCTACAAATGCCTTTTTGCCAACATGTTCAGCAAAATATTTTGCGCCTGCGCTGCCATTTTGCCAATTGGAGAAAGACACCCGGTACACATAATCGCTCTTTTTATCCCAGGACATATCATCTGCTGCCGCGTTCGCATCGATCAGCACAATCTTGTCCTTTTCGATCTGATCTCGCAACGCGTAAAGAACAGGAGTGGAAATCGGTCCTACTAACATATCAACCTTTTGGCTATCCACCAATTGACGATACTTGCGTAAAGCCACTTGCGGGTTTCCTTCATCGTCCTCATATTTAATTTCTACCTTTTGATTGCTGATCGAATTATTATGCTGTTCAAAATAAAGCTCCATCCCATTCTTGATACTCTCGGACAACGGCGCAAACGTTCCGGTAAAGCTTAGAATGACGCCGATTTTTACAGGTTGGCTGCTGGCAGATGATCCAGAATTTGTCGCCGTATTTCCGCAAGCTGTCATAAAGATCATCAACATTCCTAATACAAGTGAGAACCCCCATTTCCAACCCACTCTTTTGTAAGCGCTTACGGTTTGCATGTTCTATGCCCCCTGATTACGATTGATGATTCAGATTCAGTATAGTTACGTATGCAGGGACTTCCTAGCGCAGTGTTCTTCCATGGTGAACAATAACGAAAAATTCTGTTAATTTTCTCACCCCGATTTTTGCCCTATTTGAGTTGATAATCCCTGAGTTTACGGTACAGGGTGGTACGGGAAATGCCAAGTTGTTTCGCCGCTTTGCTGATATTTCCGCGAAATTGGACAAGCAAGTCGGTCAACTCCTGTTTTTCGATTTCTACGCTTATCTTTTTAATATCAGTGAGACTCTTGGTTGACGAAATTCCCTGCGGAATAATGCCGGAATGATTTCTGATCGGAACCGGCAGGTGATCAACCGTTATGAACGGAGAATTGGCAGCAAGATAAAACGCACGCTCCACCACGTTTTTTAACTCGCGAACATTTCCCGGCCAGTTATATGTTAGGAACAATTGACGAACCTCGTCTGTAATTGTCTTGGCGGGAAGTCTGGAAGTTTCATTCAATTCTGCCAGAAAATAATCACTAAGGTCCGGTATGTCTTCCACGCGTTCCCGCAATGGAATCAACTCGATCGTAAAAACGTTGAGACGATAGAAAAGGTCGCTCCGGAATGTACCACTGTATGCAATTTCATGGTTAAGGTTTTTGTTGGTGGCCGCAATGATTCTTACATCGACAGGTATGGGTTGATGTCCGCCTATCCGGACCACTTCACGCTCCTGCAAAACCCGCAATAAAGTAGCTTGCAGTTCGAGCGGCATTTCACCGATTTCATCCAAAAATAATGTTCCCCCGTTTGCCACTTCAAATTTTCCCGGATTCCCCCCTTTTTTGGCTCCGGTAAACGCTCCTTCCACGTATCCAAACAGTTCGGCGTTAATCAGCTCCCGTGAGAGCGCACCGCAGTTAATGGCAACGAAAGGATGGTTCTTTCTCGGACTTTCATTATGAATCGCCCTTGCAAAAAGCTCTTTGCCTGTGCCGCTTTCACCCAACAGCAGAATGTTTGCCTCAATTTGGGCGGCCGATTTGGCGAGTTTAATGGTGTAGAGAAACCGCTCGTTGGATCCGATCAGATCCTCGAGTAAGATCGGACCTCTTTTTTGAACCGACTGTTTGTCCAAACCAATTTTCCTGACGAAAATATAACGATCATCGTCGGACGGAACAATCCGCAGTTCATAGAGAACGTCTTGTATTTTTTTGCGGACAAGCATTTCATCATGGAGTGTGTCAGCCATGTAAAGATCAGATAGATATTCATGAATGAAGGCCTGATGTCTTGTTAGAAAAGATTGGCCTCCCTCATTGCTGAACAGTATTTTGCCATTTCGGACCACAAACAGGCTTTCGCCAATCCATTCCGACATGTCGCGGGACAACTTTTCCATAAACTGGAGCCTTTCGGCATGCTCCACCTTTTCCACACACCATTCTGTTATTTGCGATAGGGATGGCACCAGAACTTCCAGATGATTCTTATGGAAGTCATCCAGATGTAACACCATTCCCAAAACCCCCTGTATTGAGCCAGTGGTTCCTTTGATCGGGATTCCCACCGTGATCCGGTCATGCAGATCCCGGATATCGTGATCCGTCCCATAAACGATTGCCTCTGTGTGCCCCGATAATGCCAAGGTGATTCCCGATTGTCCGATACAATCGGTCGTCCACACCGTCCCAGGACTGAAAAGAGGCCAGTTGTCACGCTCTCCCAACTTTCCATTTATAAACATATCCAACAGAACCCCATTGTTGTCAAAAACGACGAATGTATAGGGCAAAAGACGGGTGGCTGTTTTCAGCTTTTGAATTAGCGGGTTGTATTTGACCAGTAATTCTCCCAACCGGTCTTGTGTGCGAATGTTTTCATCTGCAGCGGTCGCCTTTTGTCGCACAATGTTCGGATGCACGAAAGGTTCCGGGGGAATGAGTCCGTCTGATTCCCATAAAATATCAAACTGTCCTTTTTCGTTAATTCGACCAATCCGGGAGTGCAGCCACAGGTGATGGTTATGCGTATCCATCTTAATTACCCCTTGCGGAGCTTCAAATGCGACCCCGGAAAAAGCATTTCGAAGGGAGTCGGTATCTGTCGTTTTTGCCTTTTTGATTGCTTCGGCCAGCAAATATACGCTATAATACGCGCTTTCCATAACAGAACTGATCGTGTCGGTTCCATATGTACGCAGGTATTCCATGCAAAACGTGTCGTTTTTTGCGGAGCGGACCGTATTGAAATAGGGGAATGAAGTATAATGTCCCGTTGCAAAGGCAGGATTCATCGCTTGAATTTCTGTTTCCGCCGTTATAGCACTGGCTATGGGCTTCTTGACCCCCGAATGATAAAACTGTTGATAAAAAGCGATCTGGCTCTCCCCAACCACTGTTGAGAAAACTACATCCGGCTTCGATTTGGCAATTTCTCTCAAAGGATGATCAAATTTCTGAGTGCCCAAAAGAGAGTAATACTCTCCCGCAATTCGCCCACCGTATGATTGGACAAGACGATGGATATGCCTGTTTGTTTCGCGGGGATAAATGTAATCGGATCCGATCAGGTAAAATGATTTCCCAAGATTTTCAATAATCCACGGAATAAAAGTTTGAAGTTGTTGATTCGGCACCGGCCCCAGGTAAAACACGTTCCGACTTAACTCTTCGCCTTCGTAAAGGGTTGGGTAAAGCAAAAGAACATTATATTTTTCCAGAATCGGGATAACCATCTTGCGGCAGACAGATGTGTAGAGGCCGATTATAACTGCAACCTTATCCGAAAGGATCAATTTTTCCGCTTTCCTGGCTGCCAGAAACGGGTCGGACGCAATATCCTCCACGATGGGAAGCAGTCGTCTCCCGTGTATTCCTCCCTGTTCGTTAATCTGTTTAATTGCCAATAGGGTCGATTGATACTGCCCCCGTTCGGTGACTCCGGTTGTTCCGGTCAGAGAATACAGCAAACCGATTTTGATGTCTTCTTCCCGTGCCATAACAATCCCCCCATACTTCTTCCTAGCTACTAGTATATTTGATTTTTAATGTTCAGAAAATGTACAAATTTCGTTCACCTTTTGTCTAGGTATGTTGTCCACAGTACAAAGTTCAGATTGAACAAAACCATTACAGTTATTGGACAGAATCAACCAAAATCTGCACACTTTTTACTTTTACCGAATTATCCGGATCGAATTTTTCATACAACCAAGCACTTCATGTTGTATTTCGGCAGTTGGCACTAAAGTTGCAATAGAGATAAACGAAAAATCTATTTCCAATTCGGTCAAGGAGGGATGACAATTGCTCGCAATCTCACTTTTGTATGTCGGGGCGGTGCTATGGGTAAATGGAATGATGTTGTTAGGAAGGGTGAGCGGTAAAGGGGCGGCACCCCTGAATTTGTTCACTGGCAGCATTACGTTGATCATAAATATTTACATCATGCTGAAAGCTCCGTCAGGTGATCCCCTGTCTTATTTTACAGCCGCTACTGGACTTCTTTTTTCTTTCACTTATTTGTATGTGGCGATCAACAACGCTTTTGATTTAGAGGGAAGGGGGTTTGGCTGGTACTGTTTCTTTGTAGCGGTTACTGCACTCCCAACAGCGGTTTTGACGTTTCAGAGCGGCGATTTCCGCTTTGGAGTCATTTGGCTTCTGTGGGCCTTTCTATGGTTTTTGTTCTTTCTTCTACTTGCCTTGGAAAAACCGATCGCTAAATTTACTGCCTACGTAACGCTAGTGGAGGCGGTTATAACCTGTTGGGTTCCGGGATATATGCTTCTTACCGGAAACTGGTAAGAGCGGCGCTCTCATCACACGCAGGGGGTGAGGAAGATGTGACGGCATGGTCGGATTTCCAAAATAAGCCAATTTGACTTATGTACTTAAAACTACATTTTAAGGGAGTGTGTTTTGAAATGAGACATGGAGATATTTCAAGCAGCTTTGATACAGTCGGTGTAGCAGTCGTCAACTACAAAATGCCGCGTTTACATACGAGGCAGGAGGTTCTGGAAAATTGCAGGAACATTGCCAATATGGTAGTCGGAATGAAACAGGGACTGCCGGGCATGGACCTGGTTATTTTCCCGGAATACAGTACGCAAGGCATCATGTACGATCCGAAAGAAATGTTTGAAACCGCCTCCATGATTCCGGGTGAAGAGACTGCAATCTTTGCGGAGGCATGTCGGCAGGCAAATACTTGGGGCGTTTTTTCTTTGACAGGGGAACAACATGAAGACCACCCAAACAAATCTCCATACAATACCCTTATCTTAATGAACAACAAGGGTGAAGTTGTGCAGAAATACAGAAAGATTATACCTTGGGTTCCTATCGAAGGGTGGTATCCCGGCGGTCAGACATATGTATGCGAAGGACCGAAGGGCATCAAAATCAGCCTAATCATCTGCGATGACGGAAACTATCCGGAAATTTGGCGTGATTGTGCAATGAAAGGCGCAGAGCTGATCGTTCGCTGCCAGGGATACATGTATCCAGCCAAAGAACAGCAGATTATCATGGCGAAATCAATGGCCTGGGCAAACAATTCCTATGTAGCAGTAGCGAATGCAACAGGGTTTGACGGAGTGTATTCTTACTTCGGACATTCGGCTATCATTGGCTTTGATGGACGAACCCTTGGCGAGTGCGGAACAGAAGAGAACGGAATTCAGTATGCGGAAATCTCCATTTCGCAAATCCGCGATTTCCGAAAGAATGCCCAATCGCAAAATCATCTTTTCAAACTCTTACACAGGGGTTATACAGGATTGATCAATTCCGGAGAAGGCGACAAAGGACTAGCGGAATGTCCATTTGATTTCTATCGAACCTGGGTGTTAGATGCAGAAAAAGCCCGCGAAAATGTGGAGGCAATTACCAGATCAACGGCTGGCACTGCGGAATGCCCGATTGTAGGGATTCCGAACGAAGGCAAAGTAATGGCGGCAGAAAAATAATAGTTAAATCGAACATGAAGGAGTCGGGTGACTTTCTCTATCTGGCTCCTTTTTACATAAAAATAAGGGGGAGGATACTATGCCCTTCATCAACGATAAACTCGAATATTATGCAGCCGACCGAAAACGTAAAGAGTTGGAGGCTGCCGAACGGATGCAAGATACGGACGTGGTGGCGGATACATCTTTCAAAAGGATCGAAACCCGGTATCGGTTTCATGTTGAAGAAGTAATGAAACGGCTGCGAAACAAAATTTTCGGACAGGAAAAAGTTCTGCAAAGTTTGGAAAACATGTTGAAAATTGTGCGGGCTGACATAGCAGATCCGGATAAACCTTTACACATAGGTTTGTTTCTGGGACCTACGGGAGTCGGCAAAACGGAAATCGTACGCGTGCTTGCAGAGGCCCTTTACGGAAACCGGGAGGCCTTTTGCAGAGTGGATATGAATACTTTATCGCTTGATCACTACGCCGCCGCGCTTACCGGTGCACCGCCAGGATATGTGGGAAGCAAGGAAGGCTCCACGATTCTGGATAAAGAAAAAATTGAAGGGTCCTACAGCAAACCCGGCATCGTGTTGTTTGATGAGCTGGAGAAGGCAAGCCCGCAGGTGATTCAAACATTATTGAACATATTCGATAACGGGGTGATGACGATTGCCTCGGGGGAAGAGAAGATCGATTTTCGAAATTCGCTGATTTTCATGACAAGCAATTTGGGTGCCCGAGAAATACAAAGCTATGCCAATAATCGACTGGGTTTTGTGCTGAAATCGATAACCCATTACCTAAATCCCCGTTACTGGAAAATCCGGAATAACGAATCATTTCTGGAAACAATCATTAAAAGAAAACTGGAATCAACCTTTCGGCCCGAATTTATCAATCGAATTGATGACATTGTGATTTTTAATTGGCTTTCGGAACAAATATTGTTTGAAATCATTGATGTACTAACGGAACAGTTGAACAGAAGAATACTAAGATTCAACTGTCGCTTGGAACTGCTCGATTCGGCAAAAAACTTTTTAGTCAAAAAAGGGTTTGATAAACAGTACGGTGCCCGTGCTTTAAAAAGAGCCTTTCGGCAATATGTGCAACTGCAGCTTGCGGAACTGCTTATGGAACATAGTCCGCAGCAAGGATTCGTCAGATATGTTTCGCGAGGTGCCGGAAATCGGATTGAGATAAACGGCAATAAGGAAGAAATTCCGATGCCTCAAAGCGTGTAATCCGTACAATAGAAGCGGTAAAAGAAAAACAAGCTGACACCAGTTGAATACTGGCGTCAGCTTGTTCTCAAGGCATTCTTGCTTAAAACATACGTTTAACGGCCGTAATATTATTGTACCAGGAAGACCCAGGAGAAACGTTCAGATAGCCAACCTTTTTCAGGCCGCCACCTTCCTGAATCACGCGGCCATTTCCCGCATAAATACCAACGTGACTGCCATTATTGAAGATTATAAGATCTCCCGGGCGCATTTCAGCTTTCGACACAGTACGTCAGACAGAATGGTATTGAGTCTGGGAAGCTCCACTCATTTTATACCCCAATGCGTGATGATAAATATAAGCGGTATAATTGGAGCAATCGAAACCGACCTGACCGCGGTCTTCATTATGTCCCCATACATACGGAGTTCCCAGCTTGCTTTCTGCTACCTGCAGAACTGCATTAACCTTTGTCTGGTAATCTGCATCAAGAGGCGCAACCGGTTGTATATTGGTATCAAAGCTAACTCCCGGCGGTAATTGTGTGGATGTTGCCGCAGCATTGTCAGGTGCTGCAAATGCCGGAATCATCACCGATGTCGCGATACCTAGAAAACATCTCCTCTCTGAAGCCTGCGAGGTTAGCTGACGGATTCGGGTAAAGAGGATTACCCTGCCACTAATGTGGTTTCACCCCAAAAAATGGGTCCCCCGCGCTCGATTGAGCTTCGGCTTATTTTTAACAAATGATAGTACACCATGACATTATGTAAACTTCATTGCACAATGTATGGTAGTTACTCCTGCAAATGGTACGGCAGGGTTGCCACAACGACATCCTTTCGGCCGAAAAGCATCGCGCGGATTCGAAATGCGGATTGATTGTGAAGCAATCGCTGCCAGAACTTTTTGGGCACAAACTGCGGCAACAACACCATAACCGTACTTGTTCGGTTTAAACGGCAATCAACCCGTTCTACAAATTCCACAAGGGGTTCAACGACGGTTCGATATCGGGACACGAAGGTCACAAGCCGAACCCCGGGGTTCCATTGTTCCCATTTTTTCTCCATTCGTTCCGCCTCTTCCTCAGAAAACGCCACGTAGAAAGCAACTACTTTAGGAGAGAGAGTCTTTGCGTAAGCAAGGGTCGATGCGACGACTCGGTGGATTCCCGCAACCGGCACGATTATGACAGATTCTTTTTGAGGGAGCGGATCGTTCAAATCAAATCTCAGCTGCTTTGCAACCGCCTCGTAATGCTTGTGGATCTTTGTGATCAGCCACAGTAAGAGTGGTGTCACGACAACGACAATCCATGCGCCTTCCGTAAACTTGGTAATGCTGAATATTAATACCACAGCAAAGGTCGCGGCAGCCCCAATTCCGTTGATAAGTACTTTTCGCTGCCACCCCCTGTTCCTTTCTCTTACCCATTTAAGCACCAGCCCGCTTTGTGCCATTGTAAATGACAAGAAGACACCGATCGCGTAAAGCGGGATGAGCAGATCCGTCTTCCCACGGAACAAGATGAGCAGCAGACTGGCCAATATCCCCAATGTAATAATTCCATAGTTAAACGCCAACCGATCTCCCCGATTGGCAAACATACGGGGAAAGTTTTGATCCTGCGCCATAATGGAGGCCAAAATCGGAAACCCGTTGAAGCTGGTATTCGCCGCTAATGTCAAAATGAGCATCGTGGCAATCTGTATAACGAAGTACATACTCCCTCGACCGAACGCATTTTCCGTAACCATCGATAATACGGAAGTATTCCCTGTTGGATCAGGATATACGCCGTAAACCAGAGACAGAATCGTTACCCCGCCAAAGATCACTGCCAACAAAGTCCCTAACATTATCATAGTAAGCTTCGCATTGCGCTGGGCCGGATTTCGAAAATGCGGAACGGCGTTGGAAATTGCTTCAATTCCCGTGACGGCGGAACATCCGGAAGAAAATGCTCTCAGCAAAACAAACATCGTAAGTCCTGCAGGCATGTCCGTTGGAATGGTGACCGCATGAGCTGTATGGACAGCTCCGGTCATCCAGTCAAATGTGCCTTTTCCGACAAGCAACAGCATGCAAAAGATGAACAGATAGGTTGGAAACGCGAAAACCGTACCCGCTTCAGACGTTCCTCGCAGGTTCATCCAGACCATTATCCAAACAAGGGCAATCGCGATCGGGACAATGTAAGGCACCGTTGCCGGAAAAGCAGACGTAAGCGCCTGAACTCCGGCTGCTACAGAAACAGCTACCGTCAACGTGTAATCGATTAACAGTGAGACACCCGCAAGACGTCCCCACATGAGTCCCAGGTTTTCCTTGGCGACCATGTAAGAGCCGCCTCCTCGCGGATACGCATCGATCACCTGGCGATAACTTACGACCAAAATGGCGATCAGAATGATAATGGCTACTGCTATCGGCAATGAAAAGGAGAAGGCTACAGCCCCAACAGTCGCCAGTTCCAAGAGAATTTGCTCCGTGCCGTATGCCACAGAGGAAAGAGCGTCTGACGACAAAATCGGCAGCGCCTTCCACACGGGCATTTTCTCAGCTTCTGCCTCGCTTGATTTTAATGGTCGTCCGAACAGGATCTTTCTAAGTGTTTGACTAGGCATAGTTCTGTGCCTCCCGTAGGCTCTGTCTTTCGATAGGATTCCCCAAAATCGACTGCTATCATTTCCGAAAAAACATAAGCCTGCGGTTTCTCGCACGATTCCTACATGTCACATGACACATCGAAACCTTCCACGAGCCCGCAGGCTTACAAAATACCCGGATCCCGCTTCGGGGGTCCCTGTATTCCGTCTTCCTGACATGGTCACTGTTCAGTTTTTTCCTTCAACTTCTTTTCCAGATCCAAATCTAAAATAAACAATTCCACTTGCTCGCCAATTTTCGTGCTTACGTCACTATGGCTGGAGATAACCTGACACCCCGTAATGCGTGAGATGATTCCTTCCGTATCCTGACTGTATTGTTCCCGCAAGATCCTGCGCATCGCCTTGACAAGCTGTTTCCCTTTTTCCGACTGTACAAGATGGGTTTCTTCATGTGTCAACACACCTTTCATTCGAACAATCACCATGTCTCGAATGATGTATGTCTTTGTTTCCTGCGGACCCCGCCCCAAAATTTCCCTTTGAAGTTTAATGTAGGATTCACTAATTTCTGCTTCCAGCCTGTTTTTTGTAGTTTGCGCCAAAATCTAAACCTCTTTCCGAGCGGTGTTACTTGCACAAAACAAAAAAGACCATCACAACGAATACTGGATAGGTCTTTTGGACCTTCCCTGCTTTAGCCGACGAAGTTAGCTGACGGGTAGGATGGCAGAGAAGTGTATCTCATCCCTCCTGATCAATCAGGATTAACCCCACTTGATTGGTTCCTCCGCTCTTGCTGTAAAACAAGATTAGGCTAGATTGAATTGTTGGTACGATAATACTTGGATTTTAAGATTTTTGCGACATGTGTTTTTCATAAAAATGACTCAAAATAGACTTCAAATAAATATAAAAAGATTATTTATCACTTATATTCTTATGGTATCTCTTTTTTTCGTCATTTCTCATTAAGCTCCACCCATCGAAAAATATCCGCCAGCTCCATCAGTTAGGTAGACGGCGCCAATCGTCTTTACCCTTGATAACAAATGCGGATTTATCCGTTTTTCCTGCCGAAATCCTTAATACGCCCGGTTCAATAGCGCGCAAACCGACATTTACTGGAGTAAACCGCTGGTCAAAAACGATCGCGGTTTGAATACAGCGCTCGGGGGGTGAACAGGAATGGCAACAGAACGGAATGCAGCCCGCAGACGGCGTGCACGTCGCAATCTTAGAAGAGCCATCAGAGAACTTCGAGAAGCAAGACGGTTTCTTCGGACCCGTACTGGAGTTGAAGCTGCCGAAGCAGAGATGGGCGATGCTCTTGTGTTTATTGGCAGAGCGTTGCGCAACCTGCATCGTACAGCTCCTCGCTAATCGAGAACACTTCCCGCCACGGTCAACCGAAAGACGGTTGGCCGCTTTTTTCCAATTATACCGGTAGTGTCGTGCGATCCTCTTCCAACCATTACGGGTTTGTTTTGCCAAATTTATCGTAAAACACAACGGTTTCTCGCGGATACATTTGCTTTGGCACCGGATTTTGCTTGGAATAGCCGAACCCGAGGATAGCCAAAATGCGCCGATCATCCGGAATAGATAGAGCGCTGCGCACAAATGTCTCTCTCCGCTCTGATTCCTCCGCATCCTGCGTATGATGAACCGCCCCAAATGCCGCACCCAGTCCCAGTTCTACCGCTGCAAGCCAGATATACCCACATGCGATCGAGGCATCCTGTATCCAATATTTGCTCACTTCTGGCAATCCTGTGACGACAATAGCAGCCTGAGCACCAGTTAGCCAGGATACATAAGGGGTCGTTTTCGACAGATGATCCAACGCGTCCCGCCCGGTGATTAACAGAAACTCTCTGGAAGGAAGGTTATTTCCCGCAGGTGACAAATAGGCAACATCCAGCAATTTTTCCAATATATCGAAGGAAATCTTTTTTTCTTCGAAACTCGTGATTTCACGTCTGTTTCGAACCGCCTCAAATATATTCATACGCAAAACCCCCCCCCCCCGTTTAAAGATACAAACACATCGTCTATAAATTCTTGCACGATTTGACAATATTTTACCACTGCTTTTCATTCATTAACATTTCGAAGAGACTGTTATTTTCATGTCAAAATCATCGTAAAAAACGCAACAGATAGACCCATACGAACAGATTGAGGATAACCAAAAGCGGAATCCCGAATACGAAAGATGGATGCTTCGTTTTATGACGAAACCCATACATTCCGATCCAGATTCCCACTGCGCCCCCAACCGCCGCAATCGCAAACAGGCGATTCTCAGGCACCCGGCGACTCTTGTGTTTCGCCTGCCGTTTGTCGTACCCCATCAGAAGCAGAGCATACCCATTCCACACAAGCAACAGGAATTCTCTCCAATGATCCATTCCATTCCTTCCCCCAAAGCAGTTTCTCCTACTATGACACTTCCTCTCCAAAAAATCTATCCGTCAAAATTGGCCGCTCTCGATGTCCTGAACTTCGATTTGAACAAACATAAAAACTGTCTCCTAAAGCAGGTGAAGCTGCTCAAAGAAACAGCCTTTTTCAACGAATGCCTATTTTATAAGAAATCCGTAAGTTTCTCTAAATCATCCAAAGAAAACTGCGATTCATTGTAGATCTGAAGCCATTGAAAGCGAACCGATTCCAAACAATCGATCAGTTTCGGATCAAACTGCGTCCCCCTTGCCTCTTTTAACCGATTAAACGCTTCGTGAAAGGACAAAGCATCCCGGTAAGCTCTTGAAGAGGTCATGGCATCAAAGGCATCTGCAATGGCAAGTATGCGGGCATCCAAAGGAATTTCTTCCCCTTGCAGTTCCGCCGGATACCCCCTGCCATCCCAACGTTCATGGTGATACAACACCCCGTTCTTAAGCGGCCCCAACCCGGTGATCTTCTCTACCATTCGAGCCCCGACCACCGTATGCGTCTTGATCAGTTCATATTCTTCCGGTGTTAACTTATCCGGTTTGGTAAGTATGGATTCCGGAATATTGATTTTCCCGACATCATGCATTAAACCGCTCAGTCGAAGCGTTTTTAATTTGTTATCATCTTCATATTCCCGCAGTGTCTTTGCCATTTCCACCGCATAGAGGCTTACCCGCTCACTATGTCCGAACGTATATTGATCTTTTGCTTCAATGGCCACAATAAAACTGGCCACCACTTGTTCAATCGTGGTTTCCAGCGCTTCTGTAACCACCGTTACCTGTTTGTTATAGTTTTCGAAAAGAGTTTTAAATAACAAGTAACTGTAGGTAGCTAAAATAAAATACAGCAAAATACGGTTGGCTACATCAATCGAATCGGATGATACTGGCATTGGGAATTTGACGCTGAGAAACGTTAAACATGCCAATCCAACTCCCGAGTACAGAAATGTAAAGTACCGATCCCCGTATAAAGCGGCAGCTAACGGAACCAGAAAAAAATAACTCCAGGATTCGCTGAACCCCGAACAAAAATATAATAAGAACATAATAAAAATACACAGACCTACGACGAAATGCCGCATTGTTTTTGGAGCCGGTTTTTCATATTTATGAAGTCCATAAAGAACAACTGAAACTGCCAGGCAAACCAGTAAAGCGCTTAACTGAGCCCGGGAATATGGCAATGAATAAATGTGAAAAACTATATTCCAGCCGATGCTTATAAGTAAGTAACCCAATATAATCTTTAACACCCTGGAACTTATTAAATCCCAATGTTCTCTATAACAATTCGCTAAAAGTCGATTCTTCTCTTCTGTCATATCTCACCTTTTAAACATTGTTTAGTACCTATAAATAGTTCTTTCTCTATAATCTCTTCGACAACTTTCAGCAAATTTCCTATCTTCTCTCCTTTATATTTAGAAATGCTACAAAATTCAACACAAGGGGTAGGTAGGAGAAATGGAAAACCAAAACTATGTATTTAGTCACGCCACTGGGGAGCTGCGTGACAAGGCAATCAAACTGCATTTTGAAAGATACCGGGAGGTTGGCTTTTTCAAAAGGGATGAGGTTGATCCCTACGAGAAAGAGTCAACGTATTTTGTCGCACAGACAAAAGAAAATTCGAATGTTGTTGGCGTAATCCGACTTATTCGAAAAGAGTTGAATGAACTGCCCACGCTGCAGCACTTTGAAATATTTGATATTGAAAGACTGAAACTGTCGAAACTGGATCGAAGCCAATACGCCGAAATCAGCGCTTTCGCCAAAATCCCCCAACATGATGTGGGATTGGGGCTGATCCGAGCCGCTTTTCGTTATTCGGAGCATTTTGGAATTACTCACTGGGTCTGTTGTGTGGATGAGAGGGTCCATAAATATTTAACGCGCGTTTTCCACTTTCCATTTAAGGTGATTGGCGTCCCGAAAACATACCTGGGTTCTGTATCCATTCCCTGCTATTTATATTTTCCGGAACTGCATGAAAGTGTTAAACAATATCGTCCTTCCTTATACCAATTTATGACATCTGAATCGAACTACAAGGAGATGGTAAAATGATTAAAGAGCAGTTCAAGCGGAACATCGGGATTTTGTCGGAAGAGGAAGTCGAAAAACTGCAAAATACCACCATTGCGATTGCAGGCTGCGGATGCATTGGCGGATTTTCGGCAGAACTGCTTGCCAGAATAGGGGTCGGAAGTTTAAAACTGGCAGATCCTGATGTGTTTGATGTATCGAACATTAACCGGCAATGTGCAGCAACCTATCAAACGGTGGGCATGAATAAAGTCGATGCGTTACGAAACCATCTGCTCTCGATTAACCCTGAGTTGAGAATCGATTCTTATACAGAGGGGGTAAACCCGCAGAACGTGGCCGATTTTGTGGAAGGCAGCGATTATGTGATTGACGCCATTGATTATTTTTCATTTCCGGATGCGGTTGCTTTGCATCGGGCTGCAAGGGAGAAAGAGTTGTTCGTCACAACTGCTGTAGCATTGGGGTTTGGGACATCTGTGTTGACGTTTTCACCGCATAAAACAACGCTTGAGGAGTACGTGGGAATTCCTGTCGATCTCCCGATTGAAGAACTGCAGGGAAAAACCTTCCCGGCTTCCGGTTATACCAATAACCTGCCGAATTATGCGACGCCTGAAAAAATCATGGGGTGGCTGGAGGAAAAATCGATTCCGACGATCAGCGTAGGACAAGCTTTAGGTCCTGGGATTCTGGTTTCCCAATTGATCCTGCACTTGCTCGGGCGGAGACCACCGACGTTAGTGCCTGATTCCTATCAGTTGCAATTTGAATAACATATAAAAAGGGCTGCTCCGTTAAGTGGTTTGGTTTTATCCGCTTGCGGGGCAGCCCCTTCTTCATAAAATCGTTTCACTTTTCGCGGTCCATTCGTTCCATGATTTCAAGCAGCCTGGCGTCCATATCACATGCATCGATTCGCAACCCACAGCAGCGGATTATACGGATGAATGGGCCATTTTGTTCAACAACAGTCTAGCTGTCTCGCCAAATCGACTATGTCATTGGCCACTACGTCAAAAGAAGGGTCGGGCGTCAGATCAGGAATCGCTGACCAGCCAAATTCGAGCGGACGCAAGATAAAGGCGGTTTTAAGGCCGACTTTTTGTGCGCCAAGCAGGTCCTCTTGATGTGCTGCGACCATCATTACCTGTTCAGGCTGCAGGCCAAGCAGATTAACCGCCGTTTGATAGACACGGGGGTCCGGCTTGTACGCTTTCGCCAGTTCTGCTGATAGTATCAAATCCCACGGCAACCTCGCATGTTTGGCCATGTTGCTTAGCAAGGCAACGTTTCCGTTTGACAAGGGGGCAATTGTATACCGCATGCCGAGATACGTAAGGCCCATAACCGTGTCGCCCCATGGCAGCAGACGATGCCAAATGGTATTCAATTCCGTTTTTTCGGCTTCCGAAAGATCGTTGATCCCGTATTTGGGCAGCAGTTCCTCCAACGCCATCCGGTGCAACTGATCAATGTTCATCCACGGCAGCTCGCCTCGCATCACCTTGTCCATATTCGGCCGATACTGACCGCGCCACTCATCGGCAAATTTTGCCCAATCGACAGTCCAGCCCTTTTTTTGATTCCATGCGGCCCCTTCCCGAATGATGGTCGTACGGTAATCGACCAACGTTCCAAACGTATCAAAGATTAATGCTTTCACTTGCGGCTGCGCCATTTTAATCTCTCCTTTGTGTATGTAGTATTCGGCAATTTTGGACATACTGATAAAAGGAGGATTGATAGTATGGCTACTCCTTACCTTTGTCCCGCTTGCCGGACGAATCGCACAAAATTCGCCGTGATCGAACAAGTTCCGCAATATGTAAAATTGGATCCCGATACAGGCAACACCGTTGAACTGTTGGATGCGGCCAGTATCGATCCGCTTCATATCCCGTATAAAGGAAGTCTGCGCCGCGTGCAGTGCGGCGTTTGCGGATTGCTCGACGATGAACAGACCTTTGCCGCAACCGCCCGCAACCATCCACGCGGACGCTAAATAAAGACTTTCATACAAATCAATGCCGCTTCTCCATAAGCTGAAAGATCTTGTGGAGAGGAAGCTCTTTGATTACTCTTTCGATTGAATCCAACCCTGTTCATATGCATAACTGGTTAATTGCACCCGGTTTTCAAGGTGCAGCTTGTGCAGAATGTTTTTCAGGTGGTTTTTTACCGTATTTTCCGATATAAATAGCTCTTCTGCAATTTCGCGATTGGTTCGTCCGCCCGCTCTCTCATCATGCGAAGCCCATAGCAAGAAGGATTCGCAAACGGATCCTCACTGATTCCGCCCCCATCATCTTCCACCAGCAGACGCCACCCCAACCCATCATTGGAAAACCGAATCCATACCCGGCTGGCATTTGCGTGTTTCCGTATGTTCATCAAGGCTTCCCGCAGACATGCGGTCATTTCCACTTTTTCTTTCGGAGTTAACATATCTCTTTCAAAATCCCAATCGAGAGACACTGACAAGCTTGTGTCGTTCTCGAAATTTTGTATCAAGGATTGAATCGAATGGCTCCATTGTGCAGAATCTGTGAGGGGAGGAACTCGCAAATTGGCTATCGCTTGTCTGACATCGTCATAGACACGGCGAATCGTCTTCTTAAGGCTTTGAAACGGCTCCGATTCTGCAAGAGAAGATTCCTCCAACTTATGCAATTTTACCGATACCAGGAAAAGGGATTGGGCGATGCCATCATGCAGTTCACGTGCGATTCTTTCCCGCTCGACCAAAATCGCTTTTTCGGCTCGTTCCCGATTCAGTTCCTCCTGCAGATTTTCCATTCTCTTAAACAGCCCGACGGTCAGCATGAGAGTAACAGCCAAAACAATGATGGCCGACAGCCAGTTTCCCATTCGCATGGACATATATGGATATAAATAAGCGTGTCTGATAAATTCCCATAATTCTATCGTCAGCATAGGAACAAGGATGATCAACCACTTGGTTTGTCTGTAGGTCATGTACCAGCCCCCCCTGTTTCTACATTATCACAGACTATCGACCAAAAATAGCCCGGGTGGGTCATTCAAATCTTGTTCGGCACCTGATAGATTAAATGTGGTGATTACATCAAAAAGGAGACCACCATGAAACGGTTCTCGCTTTGGCTAATAAGTCTGGGGCTGTTGCTTTGCTTGTTTCCTTCTTCGGCATTCGCCCATGCAAATCTGATCACATCTTCCCCTGAAAGCGGGGAAATTGTGCAGCAAAGCCCGCAAAAAATCATTATGGATTTCAGTGAACCGCTGGAATTAGAAACCGTCGGCTTGTATCTGCAGGATCGCACGGGAAAAAAGATACCGGTAACCGAATTAAAACTGACCCCCGGCAATGCCCGGGAGCTTTACGCCAAACTTCCGCCTCTGGCAGAGGGGACGTACGTTCTGGTCGCGGGCATTCTTGCGGTCGGTTTCATCGTGTCAGGCATCACCTATTCTACAGATTTGCCGAATTCGTTTCTGGGCTCGGTATTTGGCGAAGGAAAATGGTACTTGCTCAAACAGGCACCTCTTGTGGCAATGCTGGCCGTTCAATTGATCCTGCTTCTGCTGCTGGCAATCCCCGGTATGGTGGAAAGCTGGTACCCGATCCTGTGGGGACTTTTGGTTTGTGCGAACGAGCTCGGAGGACACGCCTGGGGAATTGAGCCGCTCTGGCTGGCGCTTGCTTCCCGCGCTTTACATCTGGCAGCCTTATCCCTCTGGTTGGGTGCATTGACCTATCTGGGCCTGACTATGATTTGGAAAACAATCGATGGTCAGAATCTGGACCGGCAAACATTTCGCCCTTTTTTTGTGCAAACAGCGGCACTGTCTGCCATATTCACGATTGGTTCCGGTCTGTTTATGATGTTTTTGCAGACCGATTGGACAACGCTTACCGCAGCTCTCAGTTCTTGGACTTTCTTACTGGTTTTAAAAATCGTTCTGGTGCTCGCCATGCTTCTGCTGGCGTTAAGGCAGACACTGCAATGGAGAAAAGATGCGCCTTCCCTCTCCCAAACCTTATTGGGCTAGGAAGTGGGCATCGGACTCTTTGCGGTGATGGCCGGGATTTTAATGAGCCAATCCGCTTATCCCACTCCATAAATGTAGGCAAACCAAGGGAGGATACCTCTAATGAAGAAACGCAAACAGATCGCATCCGCCATCCTTTTCTCCGCCAGCCTTCTCCTGTTCGCAGGCACTGCGAGCGCGCATGTGACCGTCTGGCCGAAAGAGACGAAAGCGGATTCTTATGAGCGGTATACGATTCGTGTGCCGAATGAGAAAGACAATCCGACAACCAAAGTTCGTGTTGAATTTCCACCGGGAACCAGCATCGGAAATGTACTGCCCGTACCCGGTTGGACCTATGAATTTGAAAAAGATTCGGAAGGCCGCTTTAAGGCGATCACTTGGACAGCAACTGCCGGCGGCATTAAACCGAATGAATTTGTCGAATTCGGCCTATCCGGCAAGAATCCGAAGGATCCTGGAACACTGTCGTGGAAGTCGTATCAAACCTATTCGGACAACTCTGTCGTGGAGTGGACAGGCGCTCCAGATTCCAAGACACCCGCTCCCGTCGTAACGGTCTCTGCAGATACAAAAGCGGGAGATCAGCAGCAGCAAGAGAATGCAGCCGCACCAGGGGCAAAAACGGAATCGTCAACAAGCGGCAACACGTGGCCTTATGTTCTTTCCAGCGCAGCACTCCTCCTGTCGCTCGTTTCTTTATTCCGAAAAAAAACGTAGGTTAGAGGAATTCCGCTGGCTGATGACAAAATCCACTTATTTTATCAGATCTTTGTCCAAACTCTTTTATTTACTCCGAATAGAATAGTATCAAATATTCGCAAGGAGTGTTAATATGAAAAAGAGTGTCAATACCCGTGTGAAGAAAAAATGCGATGTAATTACCACGAATGTAGTAATCCCGAAAAAAAAAAAAAAACGGGTCAACGCAAAAATTAGTGATGATCTAAGAATAAAATTAATCAAATCGTCAAAAGACTCCATAAGTTTTGTTGTTCTTGAAGCCGGGAATATTAATGGTCAATTTACAATCGATTCAATAAGTTTTAGCGACCCCGCCGATATACCCACTGATCTAATAATTAATGCTAGTAGTGTAAGTCCTATCTTGACGGAGCTTATCAACAGAGGATTTGGAATATCAGCTTTTATCAGTAACCCTCCGACCGTTGTATTTGTTCTTGAGAAAGCCATTAGTTAATCTTTCAGAAAAAATATGTATACATCAAAGATCCCTCTGGCTGACGACAGAGGGAATCCCTTACCTTAACACATTAGCAAAATGACGAATCGTCAATCTGAGGTTCGTCACTGCTTTCTCAGGCAGCGGCGGTAGACGGTAGCCAGTTGGCGTGCAGATCTCGTAATCGTAAAGTTATTGATGATAAACTGTCGACCTCGTTTTCCAAATATTGTCCTGCGGCTTGCAGGAGCAGAGAGAACGGCGTATAAATGACCGGCAAGCATTGCGCTGGAACATGGTTGCAGGGAGTTGTGATCCCCAAAATAATAATTCCATCCTTTATGGAGAAGTTTAGGATATAAAACTCCGAAAAAGCCGTGGCGTCCTACCGCAACGACAGGTCGAGCACATGCCATTGCTTCCAACGCTACGCGCCCCGTGCCCACGACACAGGTACTGATCGAATAAAGAGAGGCCATGTCTCTGCGCTCACCGAGAAAGTGGATAAACTTTCTTTTTTTATTTTTTTGGATATCGGCCACCAGGTTTTTAATGTTATCAGCGTGCTGCCCACTCCCCACAATGAGCACATGCAGGGATGGAAAATGTCTTTTGCGTAGTGTCTCGCACGCGCGAATAAATTGTTCGCATATATCCGCCTTTTCCCAGGCTAACCGGCTTGCGTAAAGGGCGATCGGGACATGTGCGGGAATTCCAAGCTGTTTTCGTAATCCGGGCTTTTTCAGTGGCCGATATTCCTTGACATCGATTCCATTTGGGATCAGGATGGACGGAATGGCATACCGCTTCAGCCAGTCTTTGATGGGGACGCTCACACTGATGATAGCAGCTCCCATTTCCTTTATATCCTGCAGGACTTGGATGTCCTCATAGGTGCCGTGTACGGTGAATACAAGAGGAATCTTCAATTCTCTCACTACCGACAGAACGCGTCGAGTGGATGTTGTCTGGTGACCGTGAATAATGTTGATGCGTTCTGTCTGCACGATCTTTTTTAATACAATGTCCGCCTCTTTCCGTGCTTCATCGAGAACAGTGTTATCGACCCGAAAATCAATAGCGTACACGCGGCAGCCAATGTCTTGAAAAGACTTATATAAAGGTCCAGTTTTACCCGCTATTACAACTTTTTTTCCGCTTTTCACCAGCTCGTTGGCGATCGTGAGCACATGGGTTTCTGTTCCCCCAACATAAAAGCCATCCAGAATCATTAAAACACTGGTGCTTTTCTGCTTCATTTCCATCTACCCTTTTTTTCTGTTTTACCGAAGTATTTTCTTGACCGTTGGAGGGCGTGGTTTCGGTAATAATACAGTACGTCCGGAAGATTTTCGACAGTTATCCCGTTTTCGATACATCTAACAATGAATTCGTAGTCTTCCGCTCCTTCGATGCGTCTTGTAGGACCTCCGATTTGATCGAAGATGCTTCCCCGGAACATAATGGTTCCATGACAAATGCAGTGGCCCCCTGCTGCATATGTCTCTTTTATTTCATTCCCGAACCTGATCCAATTCGCTATCTCCTGATTTTTAAAAGATCCGCTTTTAAACGCAGCATAGTTGGTTCCCACCAATCCGACTTCAGGATGGTCGCGTAGAAACTGTACCTGTTTTTTAAACCGATCCGGGTGGGATAAATCGTCAGCGTCCTGAATGGCGATAAATTCTCCCTCAGACAGAAACATTCCCATCGTAATGGCACCGGAAAATCCGGTATTTCGAGGTAAGACAGCCACAGCAATCCGCCCTCTGGAGGCAAGACGTGCACCGGTTGATTTCTTCCAATTTTGGATAACGTTAGCTGTCCTATCAGAAGAAGCGTCATTTACGATAATAATTTCAATATGGGGGTAGCTTTGCTTTACAAGACTGTTTATACAAGTTCGAATATAACGCGCACTGTTGTAGGCGGGTACAACAACGCTGACAAGGCCTCGTATCCTTCGATAAGACATAGTTGTCCCCCCTTCTATCCTAAACATTCACTCGCTCGTTCTGCTATATTCTATTCTCTTATTTTTTTTAGAACATGGTTTTTGGCAAAAAGGGGTTAAAAATAGACAAGCGCACTGTCTATTTTTCCTATAGGAAAGAGAAAACCGCGTCCTATTTCAACAGAGGACACGGCTTTTGGTCGTAAGCAAAAACTAAAGCGCTCTTCGTCTTATTTGTAAGCAGGCTGCCCGATTTAGGGCAGCCTGCTCTGCTAACAAGAAATATAATTGAGTTATAGAAATTCGGGTTGGAGTGGGGACAATGGTTTCCATGATGAATCAGGAATCCGCAAGGGCTTGCCCTGCGGAGCGTCAAAGAGACAGTTTGCTTGCTTGCTGATACCGTTTGTTAACATCGTCCCAGTTAACGACATTCCACCATGCTTTCACATAGTCCCCGCGCTTATTATTATATTTCAAGTAATATGCATGCTCCCATACATCAAGGACTAGCAGCGGAATTACGCCCTGCTGCGTGAGATTTTGATGCTTTTCTGCCTGCAGGATTTCGAGATGTCCGGCCCCCGGGCTCCATACAAGTGCCGCCCAACCGGAGCCTTCCACTTTTTCAGCGGATGCCGAAAAATGTGCTTTGAATTTCTCGAAGCTCCCGAATGATCTTACAATCTCTTTCGCAATAGGCCCGCTTGCTTGCCCGCCGCCGTTTGGCTTCATGTTATTCCAGAATATAGTATGTAAGTAATGGCCGGAGCCGTTAAAGGCAGCTTCTCTTTCCCAATGCTTGATTAGTGCAAAATCGCCGGAATCACGTGCTTTCTGCATTTCTTTTTCCGCCTTATTTAAACCATCCACATATGCTTTGTGGTGAATGTCGTGATGCAGACGCATCGTTTGCTCGTCAATGTACGGTTCAAGTGCATTGTACGCATATGGTAATGGCGGAACCTTGTGTTCACCGATCGGTATCGATGTCATCCCAGACACGGGTATAACGGGTTGATCTGTTGAAGCAGCATATGAAATTCCAGAAAACAATACTGTACCTGCTAGTGCAATAGAAAGAAGTTTTTTCATATTACTTAGATCGCTCCAATTCATTTATTTTTACATTTTTCAGTCCGCTTACCTACTCATCAGATAATATGTGTATAATTTGTCAAAAAAATGCACATACAGTCCTGTCGGTATTTTTATATTACCGTGGGCGTTCGACTGATTGGCAATTGGGGATCCTCTTTCGCACAAAAAAACGCCGCCTCCGAATCACCCTTGAGAAGTCCGTTTGTGTAGGGAGGGGCGTATTTCCTGCTATTCGTTGATTACGGTTGCTTTCATCTCATTAATTCACCCGCCTGTTGCCTTGCCAGTACTTTTCCCGCAGACGAAACTTTTGCAGCTTTCCGGTTGCGGTGCGCGGCAGCGAATCGACGAAATCAACCGATTTTGGGCATTTAAAATGTGCCATTCTGTCCCGGCAGAATTGAATCAATTCCTGCTCGGTCAGAGTAGAACCTTCCTTCAGGACGATGATGGCTTTCGGCACCTCTCCCCATTTTTCATCAGGGACAGCGATAACGGCCGCTTCCAATACGGCCGGGTGTTTGTAAATGACGCCTTCCACTTCGGTCGAGGAAATATTTTCTCCGCCGGAGATAATGATATCTTTCGATCGGTCCAAAATCTCCACATAGCCGTCCGGATGCACGACCGCCAGGTCGCCCGAATAGAACCAACCATCCTTGATCGCGTTTGCGGTTGCTTCCGGCTGTTTGTAATAACCTTCCATCACAACATTGCCCCGGGTCACAATCTCGCCGATTTCCTTGCCGTTCCATTCCACTTCCCTTCCATCCTCTGGACGCACCACTTTCGTTTCGCCATTAAACACCATTTCAATCCCCTGTCTTGCTTTGATATCGGCCTGCTCGTCAGCCGACAGCGATTCGAAACGGCGGGGCCATTCGCAGTACAGAATAAACGGCGACGTTTCAGTCAGCCCGTAGACATGAATCATTTCAAGTCCGAGCAGTTCCTGCGCTTTTTGAATCAATGCGGCCGGCGGAGGCGACCCAGCTGTTCCCATGCGAGGGCGAACAGACAGCTTGATATCTTTCGCTTCCGGTGCGTTGACCATCATGTTAACAACCGTCGGGGCGCCACACAAGGAACTGACGCCTTCTTTCTGGAACAGTTCGAGTATTCGTTTCGCATCCACTTTTCGCAGGCAAACATGGGTACCCCCGGCTGCCGTGATCGCCCACACGCCGCCCCATCCGTTCGCATGGAACATGGGCAGCGTATGCAGGTACACATCATCATGATGAATACGCAAATGATAGAGAAAATCGGCCGCGTTCATATAGTTTCCGCGGTGTGTCATCATAACGCCTTTCGGTCGGGAGGTGGTCCCGCTCGTATAATTGATCGTGATCATTTGATTTTCGTCAATTTCGATGTGAATATCCGAATCCGCTTTGCCTGCCAGAAACGATTCGTAGTCCAAAGCATCCAGCCTGGTCGAAAACTGATTCTGATCGGTTACGATAAAGTGCTTGATATTTGGAATTTGATCGCGAATCTCCTCGATCGGTTTGGCGTATTCGGCAGACAGAATCAACGCTTTGGCATCGCTGTGATTCAAAATATACGCGAAGTCGTCCGAGGTTAACCGATAATTCAGCGGGACCATCACCGCGCCAAACTGCGTAATTCCATAGAAACATTCCAGCATCTCATGCGTATTCGGCAGCATCACGGCGACATGGTCGCCTTTTTGAATGCCAATCGACATCAAAGCATGGGACAACTGGTTGGTTCGTTTCCCGAACTCCCGATATGTAAACCGCTTCTCGTCGTCAATGACGGCGATTTTGTCAGGATAATACTTAACCGCTCTCCGTTTCCAATCAAGCGGAGTCAATGGGGTAATCATTAAAATCTCTCCTTTTGGAAAAATTGGCTTATTATCAGATTAACCCGAACGGTTACTTTTTTGAAGAATATTTTAAAAGTTTTTTCATTTGTGTCACAAAAACGCAACAAAGACAAACCAGTTGAGATTCCGGCAAGAGGATGGTATGGTTAAAAAAGCAGAATCGTGAAACGGAGGTACATAAATGAGCAGCCATGTGGAACATGCGATTGAGGGCACTGTAGAACTGTCGGCCAAGCTGCTGCAAGACATTCAAAATCAGAAGATGGATATCAAGATTGCCAAAATGGCGATTCATGCCCGTCTCGTACAAATTTTGAGTCTGATGGGCATGAATGCGGCACCGTCACCGTGGGTGCGGAAAAAGAAAACGGCGGAAGATTTGAAGCAAGCAATCGAAACGGTTCACAGCAAGGATCAAGTCATTGATGTGATTCGCAAAGTAAACGAACAGTTGAAATAAACAGAACGCTCCACCAGGATTCCGAATTTTTGGGAATCCCTTTTTATTTTTGCTCTTTTTGCATCAATATATAGTAAAAAGGGACTGTCCATCATGCCACTTCAACCGATTGTTCCGTTCGAACCCATACGTACAGATCAATTTCCTGAGGGCCCTCAATGGGCGGCCCAAGTGAAATGGGATGGGGTTCGGATATTGAGCTACTACGATGGCCGCGAACACAGACTGTTTAATCGAAAATTAAACGAACGAACCTTTCACTATCCCGAACTGTCTGAGATCAGGGAGTATTGTTCGGCGAAGTCTGTCATATTGGACGGAGAAATAATCGCCCTCCGGGATGGAAAACCTTCTTTTTATGAGGTTATGAGAAGAGACGGCATAACCAATCTCCAAAACGTTGACTCCATCCAACAGGCAGTACCCGTCACGTACATGATTTTTGACGTTCTCTATCTGAACGGTGAGTGGATAACCTCTTACCCATTATCGAAACGGCAGCAAATCCTTGACCGTATTATCACCCCAAAGTCCAGCGTTCAACTGGTCGAGAATTTTGACAACGCACAGGCTTTGTACCAAGTTGTCAAACAACAGGAAATGGAAGGGGTTGTTCTCAAAGATCTGACCAGTACATATGAAATCAACGGGAAAGATTCGCGATGGCGAAAAATTAAATTTTACCGGGATTTAATAGCGGTAGTGGGCGGGGTCACTCTCAGAGATCGTATTGTGAATTCACTGCTCCTGGGTTTATTCGATTCGAAAGGCCGCTTCTGGTATATTGGCCACGCGGGAACCGGCAAACTGACACAAAAAGACTGGGCCGATGTAACGGAGGGCATAAGGCCGCTCATTCAACCGGCGATGCCTTTCGAAAACAAACCCCCACGCTTAAAAGACACTCTCTGGCTGAAACCGGAACTCACTGTCAAAATTCATTTTGCCGAGTGGATTGACGGTCACTTACTGAGACAGCCCAGCATCCAATCTTTTGTGGATGTTGCGGCGGGTAAATGTACATTCCCGGTTGAGGAACTAAAAACGTTCAAGGGAAGAGACCCTTGAACGTTGTCTCGTAAGTACTTTTTGTCGATTTTTTTGAGCTACAGGACTTTCTTTGCGCGGGCACAGTCTTCAAAATTGTCTTTATGCCCGCCGTCGCAAAACGGTTTGTTTCCCCTTTCAAGCAAATTCAAGGATGATGTGGCTTAACGATCCATATCGATAGCTCTGGTGCAGCTGTTTTGCTTTTCGGTTGTCGTCGCCGCATCCCATCGCAATGAACACCGGCAAAAAGTGCTCATAATCCGGTGTGGCCGCTGCCGCATAAGGCGCCAGTTGTTTATAGTCAAAGAGAGAGGCTGTGTCCCATTCGCGGATACGGTCAATCAGCCAACTGTCAAATTCCTTCGCCCATTCGGCTGATGCATTTTCCCTTGAAAAGTCAATTTCATGAAAGTTATGAACGGTTCCACCGCTCCCGATCACCACAATGTTTCTGTTTTTCAGTTCGGTCAGAGCTCGCCCAATTCGATACTGCTCTTCTGGCGGAAGCAGCGGATTCACGCTGACGGGAATTACGGGAATGTCAGCTTCGGGAAACATGTGACGAAGTATCACCCAAACGCCATGATCAAGTCCCCGGCCCAAATCGCGTCTTACCTCGATACCGTTGCTTTCCAAAAGCTCCGCAACTTCTTCCGCCACTTTGACTGATCCTTTCGCGGGGTAAATCACTTCATACAAATCCTTCGGAAACCCGCCAAAATCATATATCGTTCTCTGCGGTTCGTTCGTACTCGTTAAGGAAAGCGTGCGGCTTACCCAATGAGCGGAGAAGACGACAATTGCGTCAGGCGTGCCCAAGCTTTTCCCCAACTGATTCAGATCACGGGTGTATTCGTTATTTTCAATCGCCAGCATCGGCGATCCATGTGCAATGAAAAACGCAGGCGCCATTTTATTTTTGCCTCCTCTTGCCTAAAGTTTGCATCCTTTCAATATCTGAACAAATGGAATTACTATTTGTACGTTACTAACCTTATGTGCCTATTATGACACGATAGTTACTTTTGTCAAGCAACTGAATTAAAGTAACAATTAGAAGGCATAGGATAAAGAATGCAAGCATCAATATCAATCAGGAAGGGATTCGTTTGGCAACCACGCAGTTGCCTAAACTGTGGGAACTACAGGGATCGCTTGGTAATTTTCACTTCGTTGGAAGCGACTATCCAAGAATCTCCTTCCACTCAGCCGTTAGGCGTAGGGAGGGAAGTGTTCAATTGTTACACATTTGTTACCCGAATGTAACGGTTTGTTACAACGCTAACGGAGTGTCACCCTATTATTCTACTTGATCCCCATTTTCATTGTTGTGCCGGGCGATCCCTCCGAATTGTTATGGTTCGCTGCCCTGATTCCTTCTATCGACAAAAAGAAGGGAAGCCCGTTTTTGGACTTCCCTCTATTTCTTATCTGTTTAGTGAATGCTACAAACGAATCTCTTTCACATCCGTAATATCAACGTCGATGCTATTGTTGTGAGTGTTCTGGATCGGGCAATGGCCATTTGATCCGCAGCCGGAACAGCCGCTGGCGCACATTCCCCGCTTCGCCCGTCTTACCAGATTCACGATTTGCCATCCCGCAACCCCCAACACAACCGCCATGACCGCGTAAATCATGTTTTTCCCACCTTTGTGCGGCATTTAGTAGACCCGTGATGCAATTCCGTACACCATCAAAGCAACTACCCACGCAACCGCAAAACTGTAAATGATTGAAAGGGCCGTCCACCGCCATGAACCGGTTTCCTGCTTCATCATTACGACCGTAGACAAACAAGGCGTGTACAGCAGCACGAAAAACAGAAACGCAAGGGCGGCTTGCGGCGTGAACGCAGTCTTCAGAACAGAACCGAGCATATCAACCGCTTGCCCCGTCCCGTACGTGATGCTCATCGTGGAAACAACCGCTTCTTTTGCCAGAAATCCGGTCAGTAAAGCAAACCCCGCCTGCCAGGTCGCAAATCCCATAGGGACAAACAGCGGCGCAATAAAACCACCGACCGCCGCCAAAAAACTATTCTCCATGGAAACGGCTCCGTGCCAGGAATAGTTTCCAAGGAACCAGACAATCACCGACATGGAGAAAATGATAGTTCCGGCCTTGCGCAAAAATCCTTTTGCCTTATCCCATGTATGCAAGAAGAGACTTTTCAGCATGGGAGCGCGGTACGGGGGCAGTGCCATCAGAAACGGACTTTCTTTGTCGCTCAACCATTTTTTCAAAATAAAAGCGGTCCCAATCGCCACCAGAATTCCGGTCACATATAACAGAAACACGACAGCTCCCTGCCATTTGGCGAAAAACGCCGCCACGAACAGCGAATACACGGACAATCGGGCGGAACAGGACATAAATGGCGCCATTAAGGCCGTCACGATTCGCCCTCTTTCATCTTCAAGCACACGGGTAGCCATAATGGCTGGCACATTACAGCCAAATCCCAATATCAGCGGAATAAACGATTTTCTGTTTAGACCTATAGCCCTCATCAAACGGTCCAACAATATGGCAGCCCGTGACATATACCCCGAGTCTTCCAAAAAAGATAAAGCCAAAAACAGTATGGCAATCTGCGGCACAAGTACCAATACACCGCCTACACCCGTCAGTATGCCGTCGACCATCAATCTGGAAAACCAGTCGGGGCTGTTGAGCGATGCAAGCAGTGATTGCAACCCGTCCGCAACAGGACCGCTGAATACATTGTCCAACTGGTCGGACAGATAGGTTCCCACCCAACTGAACGTCAACTGAAACACCAGAAACATCATGAACAGAAAAATCGGGATACCTAAATAGCGGTGCATTAAAGTACGATCTACCCGGTCACTCCATGTCTGATTGACCATTTTTTCCTGAATGACAATCTCCTGTGTCAACGATTCAATCCAACTGTAACGGGTATGGCGGATCAGATGGCCGGCTTTTTCCGTCAATTGGTCCCGAACCTGCTGCATCTGTTCATAAACGGATGGATCGACCCGGCTATAGACGGCCTGTTCAACCGTTTCATTCCGTTCAATCCACATCAGGGAAATCCAGCGGAAACTGGGAGTAAATACCGTACCCGCACGTTCCAGGATGGCAACCAAACGCTCTACCGCTGACTCCACCTCGGCCGGATATTCAATCCGGAAAGAACTGGTGGACGGGTACTGTTTGAGCCGTCTGATCAAATCATCCTGTCCGATTCCCTTACGGGCAACCATCGACACAACCGGAACACCGAGCCGATTTTCCAGTGTTTCATGTTTCACTTTCCTGCCTTGCGATGCCGCCACATCAACCATATTCAAGGCAACGACGGTTGGCAACCCCATTTCCAGCAGCTGCACTGTAAAATACAAATTGCGCTCCAGATTGGATGCATCGACGATATTTAGCAGCAAATCGGGAGATTCATTTAATATATACGAAACCGCAAGCTTTTCCTCAATCGATTGCGCATAGAGGCTATAAATTCCCGGCCAATGCGATAGTTACAGACATGGCGCATCCCTACGAAACCGTTTCCACGGAAATCCGTTTTGCATCGGACACACGCAAGCCAATCTGGTATCCGCGAAATCGCACTACAATCGGATCCCCAAATGGCGCTTTTCTTACCACCGACACTTCCGTTCCGGGAATCAAGCCCAAATCCATCAGCCGTCTGCCGAACGCATCGTTTGTCAACGTGGTGCTTACTTTCATTTTTTCTCCGATTGGCAGTCACTGAGGAACATCTTCAACACCTTCATTGATAATGATTTTCATTGTCCTTTACTATAACTGTTTTTCGCAAGCCTGTATAGAGTCCAAACAAAAAAAGAGAAAGCAGACACAGACATTCCTCTAAACAAAGACCGACGACCATGGATGTGTTACAAAATATCCCGTGTCAAACAAGTAGGCTGCCGCATAAATTAAATTGACTTGTGACAAAGGAGCCGGGGACGATGGCAGTCAATAAAGAGTCTTTTATCCAAGGTTTTGTTCCGCATCATACTCACGGTTCAGTGGATTATACCGCAATCGCAAATGGACATGTCCACCAATGTCTGGATGTTACTCACCCACCTATCCTAACGCCGGATGGAGGTCATATCCACTATACCGAGGGTTATGTCGTATTTGAAGATGGCCATACCCATTCATACAAAGCATACTCCAGTCCGGCGATTCCGGTTGGAAACGGAATGCATGTTCATTATTATGATTTTTACACATCTGTGGATGACGGACATCAGCATCATGTCAGCGGAGTCGATCAACCCGCGCCGGGAACCATTTAAAAAATTGGTTTCAGCCACCGCTATCTCTAAACCTCACTTCTAAATAAATTCACTTGTACGACAGTTGCATTCAAAAAAAAGACGATTATTAATCAAGGTGTCTAAAAGCTGGAAGACACACCCGTTGGGCGGTCGTATTCTTGATTATTTTCGTCTTGTTCATCCTGCTGGTTCCTGCAACAACCTATTAATCCGCTGGTAAAAATAGAAGGACCGGAGACGCCGGTCCGATTTTTTGTAATTAGATTGGTTGGGGTAGGCTCAGTCGTTTTTTATTGAAAAGTGAGGAACAGGTTTACTCACCAGAATAAATGCCGTTTCCACGTTCTACACTTTTTCTATTGGTTATCATGGTTCTCGGTTTCATACCATGGATTTAAATGAACAAGAACCTCATAAACGTCCTTATGAGCACCCATAATCGATTTTTTAATTTGGCGACTGATGTCATGCCCTTCCTGTACAGTAAAATTGCCGGGGATCCCTACCCGTACATCGACCATGATATAGTGACCATGTTCCCGGGCACGTAACCGATCAATACGTTTTACTTGCGGCACTGATTTTACAAGCTCTTCATATTGCTTTAATTTTTCAGAGTCTACATTCTTCTCCATTAACACTTCAACAGATTCCCTGCCCATTCCGTAGGCTAATTTCATAACCAATAATGCAACTACGATCCCCGAAACAGGATCACCGTATGCTGTGAAAGGAATGTTGTACTTTTGGCCTAGTAATGCCAGACCTATACCGATAACAGCAGCCAGTGAGGCATAAACGTCAGCCAAATGATCATAGGCCGCAGCAAGTAATCCTTTACTATTATGTTCTTTACCCAAACGAATGGTATAGATATAGAGTGCTTGTTTCCAAACCAACGAAACGAAGGCAGCTATCAGGGCAATAATATGAGCTTCAGCAGCCGGTTTCAATAAGACTTCAACCGATTTAAAACCAATCATAATAGCGGCTAATGCCAAAATCATCGCCACGATACCGGAAGCCACCACCTCCGCTTTCCCATGGCCATACGGATGGTCCTCATCTGCAGGTTGGTTCGAAATCCGCATGGAACTCAAAGAAGCAAAAGAAGCGATCACGTCACCGGCATTATGCACTCCATCGGCCACTAACACCTGACTATTAAATAAGACTCCGACCACAATTTTAATTATGGTCAAAAGAACGTTGCTGATTAAACTAACCCATGCTGCAAACATGGACGCTTCTTTTCCCATACGCACCAATGTTGCCCCTCTCCATTTTTATTTCACTAGGGAAACATAATGGCCTTCCACCCAGTTAGGGCAGAAGGCCATTTTTGAACACGTTATTTATATTTATATGTTTACATTGCATCTTCATTGCACTCACCAAAAGTAAGTTTATCACAGTTTGTACGGTTGTCAATTCAGCGTACCGGGTGGTGAAGGAGGATGATGCACGCAAAACACGACCGAGAGCTTCTCGACCATGTTTTGCCAGTTAAAATTGCTGAACACAGTTAGCGGCGTTTGCCCTTGCGGACGTTGGCAGCGTTTACTGCAACGGCATTGCCCCCCCGTGCCCGAGCGGTAGCTTTTTGCTTAATGCGAATCGCGTTGCTCGCCAGCGCGTTTCCTCGCTTCATCTTCGCCGTTGATGATTGGAAAATTTTGACGACGATGAACGTTTTTTTTGCCGATACGAAATAGGTGTGTTTTCACATGCGTCCGAGCAGCAACGGCGAATTTTCGTTATACTCCAAAGTGAGGTGAATCGCTTTATCTCTGTACTGCGGCGAAACGGAATCAAGGTAACTGCTTTTCACGACCACTGGCTGTTTGACAGTCCACGTCTGATGTTCATCCATTTCGAATCTATTGATAGGCCATTGTCGTTCGCTCGGAAAGCAGCACGCGCATTGGCGACTCTTACTACGGGACCCGTAAATCCCCGTGTTCGCAGAAGGTAAGGGAAGAGGATCCCGATTGAGTAAATTACAAAGAAATAATAGAAAACTAGTTTTTGACTATGTCGTAATAGGCACCGGTCCCGCCGGTACTGTCATTGCAAAGACACTTGCTGATGATAAGAAAACTTCCGTTCTTGTATTGGAAGCGGGAGAAAATAATGATCGAGATAAGCCAATTCGGGGTTCTACATTTGCCCCCGAGCTGGAAGAAAGATTTTTTGCAAAGTACTTTTGGCAAGGGGAGGGAGTGCCTCAGGAAGGACTTGATGAACTAACTTTTGAATGGACAACAGGCCGATTCCTGGGGGCGGCTCTTCGATCAACGGCGAGCAGTATGCAAGACCGACGGCAGCCGTTTTTAGGAAATGGGAAGGGCTTCTAAGGCCTCTTTGGACACCCAGACAGGCAATGAACCGATTTAAAAAACCGGAGAAATTTAACGGAAAAACAAATAACCGCAACACTCATGGATATAATAGACGGAGCCATTACGTAATAAGAATTTTGTTACAATAGGGCAAAAGGGCTCACGATAAGGAGGAACAAAAAAAGCAGGCTTTCAAGCCTGCTGCTGTCTGTCAAAAATGCGATAACTCTTCTGATTTTCCTTGCAAATACGATAGGGTTTTCAACGGTTTCGCCAACAAGAAACTGTTTGCTACGGTTGAATAATGACTTTTCCCCAGGTGTTGCGAGTGGCCAGCATTTCCAATGCTTCCACCAGTTGGTCAAACGAAAACTCCTTGTAGATGAGCGGTTTGATCTGACCTTTCTCGTACATCTCAATCAACTGACGATGGATTTCACGTACTCCTTCCGGCATCAAACGGCGGAACAATCCCCAATGCACACCCACAATCGAGTAGTTTTTGACCAATACATGGTTGGTCGGCGCATCGGCAATCCGTCCGCCAGCAAACCCGATTACCAGAATCCGCCCTGCAAACGCGATACATTTACGGGATTTGTCAAACGTGTCACCGCCTACCGGATCAAAAATTACGTCAGCGCCGCGGCCATTTGTGGCTTTCTTGACAGCCTCCACAAAATCTTCCGACAGGTAATCGATTACCACTTCCGCTCCCAGATCACGGCAAATTTGCGCCTTAGCCGCCCCGCCCGCCGTAGCAATCACGCGCGCGCCTGCCGCTACGCCCAACTGAATAGCGGCAGAACCGACGCCGCCTGCTCCGGCATGAACGAGAAGCACTTCACCCGGCCGCATGCGGGCACAATGATGCAATGCATAATAGGCGGTTTGGTAGGTGATAAACATAGAGGCCGCATCGCTCCAGGTCATCGAATCAGGAATCGGATAGACCGAATCGGCTGGCACGGCCACTTTTTCCGCATATCCGCCATTCGGCAGTTGAGGAGTCGCCAGAACCCGCTGGCCCACTTGCAACGACACGCCTTCGCCCACCGCGACTATCGTTCCGGAAATTTCTGCGCCCGGCGTGAACGGAAGCGGCGGTTTTTCCTGGTAGATGCCTTGGCACAGCAGGATATCAAAAAAGTTGGACGCTGCCCCTTTCACTTCAATCAAGACCTGACCCGCTCCAACAGACGGATCGGGCAGTTCTTCCATGGTCAACACATCTCGTGGTTCCCCCAACTGTTTCACAACCCATGCTTTCATTCCACCATCCCCCTTTTGTTAAACTTGAGACGTAACCAGAACTGTTCCCTGCTGCGGTTTAGACAACTGATGACATTCGCGAAACGCATAATGCTGACAACCTTTACATTTAGCCGAATCCAACTGCGACACGGCATAGTCAAGCGCTTCGCCGGTATGCGCAAAAATCCGGTCGCCGCCAATTTTTTCATATAATCCCGTTTTTTTCAAAAGATTTGTCGGCTGTTCCGCCACTTCTGTCAACAGCAGCAATACCCCCTGTTCCTTAGCTCGCTGCACCATTTTAGCCAAATACGATTCACCTGTCGTATCAAGAAATGGCACTTTTTCCAGGCGCAATAAAATCACCTTTGGGAACCTCGCCATTCCATGCATGACCTGATTTTCAAAAAATCGGCCAACCCCAAAGAAAAGAGGACCCTCCACGTTATAAATGGTGATTTGCGGACAGTCGTGTTCCTCCGATACCATGTGCGAACCGATTTTTCCCCGATTGTTTTCCGGATCGGGCAGCGCTTTGGCAACTTCCGCTACATCCGACATCCGTTTGGCAAATAAAACAATAGCCAACAACAGTCCGAACCCGACAGCCACCGTCAAATTGAAAAACACAGTAAACAGGAACGTCACCATCAATACGACGGCATCGCTGGAACGGGTTTTCAACAAGTGAAGAAATTCTTTCCGTTCACTCATATTCCAGGCGACCATCATCAATACGGAAGCCATTCCGGATAGCGGTAACAACGCAGCATAAGGAGCAAACAAAAGCAGTACCAGCAACACCACGATGCTATGTATCACACCGGACAAGGGAGAAGCCGCACCTGTTCGAATGTTGACAGCCGTTCGCGCAATCGCCCCCGTTGCCGGGATTCCGCCAAAAAACGGCGTGACCAAATTGGCGATTCCCTGCCCAATCAATTCACGGTTGCTGTTGTGACGGGTACCCGTCATCTGATCAGCCACAACCGCAGATAACAGCGATTCGATACCGCCAAGCATTGCAATCACAAAAGCGGACGGCAACAGTTGCTCAATATGCTGCCAGGAGAAATCGGGAAAATGGAAATTCGGCAACGTATTTGGAATCGATCCGAAAGCGGAACCGATGGTCGCCACCTGTCCGGGATAGAACCAGACAGAAATCAAGGTCGAAATCACCAAACCTACCAGCATGTTGGGAATCTTCGGAGTAACCTTTCGGATCAGCAAAATGCTAAACAGACAAATTAAGGCAGTCAGGATACTATACCAATTGGCTGTCCCCAGGTGACTGACGATTTCCCGCATATTGGCTGAAAATTCCTGATGGGAAGTGACATTTCTCAACCCCAGAAAATTTGTGATTTGACCACTGAATATGATGACAGCAATACCTGAGGTAAAACCGATCGTTACCGGGCGCGGAAAATACTGAATGAGCGCTCCCAGTTTCAAAAAGCCCATCAAAATCAGAATCAAACCGGCCATCATACAAGCCAGTAACAGATCCTCGTAGCCGTGCGCGAGCACAATCGCAAACAGAATGGGAATAAAAGCACCCGTCGGACCGCCAATCTGATATTTGGACCCGCCAAAAAGGGAAATCAGAATACCGGCAATAATGGTCGTATACAGTCCATATTCAGGCCGCACACCGGAAGCTATCGCAAATCCCATTCCGAGCGGCAATGCCACAACTGCTACCATCACCCCCGAAAGAAAGTCGTTACGCAAATGATGAATCGAATACCCTGCAAATCTCCCGGTCGGTTGAAAATTCATGTTCGGCCCTTCTTTTTTATAAATTTCTGAAAACGGAAAACAGTTATCAGTCTATTTGTATTTTAATAGTCCTGGCGCTTGCGGTCAATTTCTTGCAGTCAATTTAATGGTAATGCTCAATTACAAAATCATTGAAAATAGAACCCTGCACCCTGACAGACTGATAATCGGAAGCGGTTTTGAGAAAACCTACATTCGTTTGTTTCGTTGCGGCAAACTGAACGGGATAGTCTCCATCTTCTGTCGGCAGCGGAATGATGACCGTCGCCTCCCAAACATTTTCATCGAGTGAGGTGTCTGAGAGAGGCGTGAGGGCAACTGTTTCACTCTCGCCATCGAAACGGCCATCCTGGTTCCAATCGATTTTCGCGGAAACTGACTGTGCCTTTCCTGCTGTTGTGGCAGTTAATTGAATCGCTTGTCCGGATCGGGCGACAGGTGGATGTACTCTACCTCCTATCGTTAAAGGCTTCACGACAAAAGAAGCTGTGGCACGGCCGGTCTCTCCATCCGGGTCGGTTGCCGTTGCTTGCAAGGTATACGTTCCTTGCGACAGATTTGGAATAGTGAATGTTTGGGATTGACCGGAAGGGACTGTATTTTTCGTCCAGACGGTCGTCCAAGTCCCCCCTTCCCTTTGCATTTGCACCACCAGGTTTGTCGGGTCTCCGTCAGGGTCGGTGAGTGTTACCGTAACATTTACGTTATCTCCATCGTAGGATGGGTTGGGTGACTCACTAATAGTTACGATTGGGGGGTGGTTCTTATGAATTTTAAAATACACGACATTACTAAACGGTGACCAGGAACCCTTGGAGTACACTTGTCCGTACAGTTTGACTTCCCGGTCTTTTGGTATCGTACCGGCTGGAATTTGATACGACACGGCGTTTCCTGTCTGTTGCATCGAAAAGGCCATCGTGTTCGTATCCGTATAGTAGCCGAACAATCTCCATGCTTGTTCCGGATCATTTTCCGGGTCTGTGTACGTCCATGTAACCAATGGATCCGAACTGTAAACGGTTGGGTTGCTCACCGTTCCGTTTGGCTGTGTGATAATCATTGTCGGTGACAGGTTCGGGTTGGTTGTGTCAATCTCTTTTATGGTTGGGTAACTCCACGCGCCTTCTAAATCCTTGACCTGAAGCTGGATTAAATACTTTTCGTTCGGTTGTAAAACGGTAGGAACCCCGGTATTCCAACCTACAGCACTAGATAATTTCCAACTCCACTTCCATTGGGTAATCCCTTTATCGGTTCTTGACGTGTGATCTGGGTCGTAAGACTGATCGTTCATCCAGACGTTGTAGGACAAGTCCTGATTTCGGCTTATAAAGGACACGCCGAAGTCGGCAATCGGCCGGCGGTGTACATAAAGAATAAAAGGTGTCGGAGAATTCAAACTCCATAATCGGTAATTGTCAAACCGATCATCGTTTTTGGGATTGTCGCGCACCTTGTAATTGACGACATATTGCCCCGTTTTCGTAAAGGGCGATATGGGAGTTGACCGCCATTGGCCAGAATCAGGTATTTTGCCCAGATTGTTTTCAAAATACGTTTCATCGTGGGTAAACATCCACTTTTCTGCATATTTGGGGTCTTGCTCCGGATCTCCATATTTCGGATCGTAACTCACCTGTTCATTAAGCAAGATATACTGGCTAACGGGTGGATACTCAGTATTTGCGACTTGTATGATATAGTCGGCCAACTGATTTAAGGCATTATCAATTGTATTGTTGGCAATATAAGTACCCTTTTGGTTGTTTTGTGTGATCAGGTTCAAAAACTGCGCTTGGTTAGATCCCGTCCCCAGACCTGCAAAATACGCATGGTTGCCGATTAACTTCTGCTGGATTGTTGACGATACAAACGGATCATTCAACTCGCTTCGGTAATTATCACTAACATCAATAACGAAAGGAACCGAGTCGCTACGATAGGTCAGTGGGGAAATGTAAGCACTAAAATCTTTGGAATATGTTATTTGTGGCATGGTCAGATAGGTGGATCCAGTCGCTCCGCCGCGAACTTGTTTCGGGCTGCTGTTTGTCGCACTCGCCGTATCACCTGTTCCCAATTGCCCATACTGATTATTACCAAATGCCCAGACACTACCATCCTTTTTGATGGCAAACGTACCACTTCCATTAGTGTTGATCTTTTCAACATTCGTCAATGAAGTCACTTGAACCGGTGTAGACCAATAGCTATTAGAGCTTGTGGTCCAGGTCCAAACGGTTCCATCGGATTTGACAGCGTAATTGTTTGACCCGTCATTTCCTATGGAAACCACATTCGTTAGACCAGGAACAGTCCATGACTTGCTCGGACCCCATTGATAGATGGTCCCATCTTTTCGAAGCAACATGATCGAATATGTGTAAGCATCCTGTGCATACCCGGCAAAATCAACTACATCGGATGCTGAAAAACCTGTATTTGCGGGTGTAGGATTGCCGTTACCCCACCCCCACACCGTTCCGTCCGAACGAATTGCAAAGAACATATTGTACCAGTTACCATACCCTGCATGAAAAAGCTTTACCACATTATCAATTTTCGTCTGAAGCGGAGTTAAAGTAAACCCACCTGGTGGATAATAACTCGTTCCTTGCCCGATTTCACCAAATTGAGTATATCCAATCCCCCACACCGTTCCGTCTGTTTTCAGCATCAGTACGGTACCCGTGCTTGATTCAATTTGTTTGACATTGGAAATTGGGACCTTAACAGGCAGATAATAATTAGGGTAATTGGTCATAGATTGAGCACCCCAATACCAAACGGTTCCGTCCCGTAAAAGTGCAATACCTCCCGAAATAAAGTATTTCACATCAACAATTTGAGCATTATCAAATACCGTCATTCTTTCGGGAGCCATATGCGGAACCGCTGCACCATCTTGGGATCCGACCCCCAACTCACCGTTTTGGTTGATTCCCATCGACCAGAAGGTGTTATTGACCATGTGGATGTAATTATCCCACCCCCCGCCTGCAATGGTCCCGTGATCAACCCCTACCCCATCAGTCACCTGGATATCCGCGTCAATATTATTGGCCGCTAGTTTCGGTTTAACGATAGACTGAATCTTGGCATTGATTGTGGAAGCGTTGCCTTGTGCTGTTACTCCGATGTTAAACCGTAAATCCACCTTTTTTGCCCTTTGCAACTGAAAATCCGCAACAGGCGGCAGGTTTTTCCACTCGTTAATCTTGTCGCTCTCTGCCATTGTGGATGCAAAGGACGGATGGACAATCAGTATAAAGATCGAAAGAATTAATAGAATTTTTTTACTCAATCGCTCTATCATTCTGTGGACCCCTTTTTGTAATCACTTGGTAAAATAAACTCCGGCATGGTTGGCTGTCCGAACCCTTCTGTAACCTCTAATTCAAAGTGATATTTACCGACCTGATTCAACTTAAACAATAGAAACTGTCCTTGTGCATCCGATGTTTTGGTTACACGATAAGTAAAGCCGTTGAATGTGATTGTTTTTTCAACATTGGGAACCAATGTACTTTCATCAATCACTAAAACCGGTTCATCGGAAAAAATACCGTCATTATTCGAATCATACTGCACTTTCCAAACTCGATTCGCAATATAGTCTCCGTCTGGACTTATTGATGTGTCGTAGATTTTATCTGCACCGTAGTCTTGATCTTTTATATCCCTGTAAACTACTTTAGTGCCTTGAAATGATGGTGTAGGCGGCAAATCCGGATCGATCGGCAAGGCCAGATCCGTTTCGTCAGAGTAACCGGCAGTATTTTGGACATATAGATGCACGTTATACGGCCCTTGTAATTTGATCAACATATCAAGTGTCTGATTGCCGGTATATGATCCTTTGGTTCGAATGGAAGCCGCCATTGAACCTACATCATAGATGCCTCCCGGTTGTGCGGTGATTGTCCATTGCGTCTTACTCCAATCAATCGGATAATGCGTCGGGCTTTGACTTTGCGTTGCATCAAGTGTAAACTTTCGATTTTCCTTCTGCGTACCTGACACCGCGATTACAGCCTTCACTTTTGGCTCGACTACTTGGATGGTAGCCCTTGTGTCATTTGTAAGCCCTTTATCGTCCGTGACGGTTAAAACCACTTGATAGGTTCCTGGTGTCGGATACCAGATTGTTCCCTGTTGCCCCGTAATAGAACCATTTGGCTTAACTGTGTAATCCCATTGGTATTTCACAATCCGTCCATCCGGATCATAAGACCTTGCGCCGCTGACCGGAATATCTTCACCTGCCATGACCGTTTCAGGTGCGTCAATAATGGCTTTAGGCGGTTGATTCACCGGAGCGGGTACGGACCAAGTAACAGAAACCGTGTTGGACTGTGCATCGATCCTGCCTTGTGAATTCATCAAAAATGCCTGATACTGAACCGTTTGGGCTGTTTGGCTTACAGCGGTTGTTGATGCTGCGGACACTTGATTGCTACCGCTTAAAGTATTGGCCAGGCTGATATCCTTAATTACAATGCTATCGCCATTCGGTACATTGGACGCGCTTGTGGTCAGAGTCGAATATCCACCTACATCCAATGAAGTTGGGTTTGCACTTAAAGAGATAGCGGGTCCAGCAGGCGGCGGTCCTAACGTAATCTTAATGGTCTGTGTTGTTGCCTGCCGCGCCACTTCATCATACAAAATAAAATCGACTTTATATGTCCCGTTTGGAAGTGCCAAAGCTGCCGTATCAAGAATCCCGGTATCCGTGTAAGTTTGTGTTGTGTTTGTATTTGTTAGGTTTCCCCCTGCAACGGCTACAGCCTTGTCATAAGTGGTTCCTGTAGCGGCTGCATAGCTTTTCCCATCATTCCCGGTTACGGGCAGATATTGATCATAGCCGTTGCCTGTAAGATGAACCGCCACATAATGATAGTTAGTGTTCGCGGCAGAAACGTGTGAAACCAGATTGAGATTAATTTTATCCCCGACTGTGTAACTTGCTTGCGGTTGAGCAATAGACATTTCTGCCGTAGGCGACGGTGTGGGAATCACTTTGTATTCCGCATGGGCGGTTGTCCCGTCTGAATTAACGATAAACCGGGTGTCTTGTGTCCCTCCGCCGCCGAATTCAATGATCCCTCCGGAGAAGTTAATCACGTCCGGGAGGGGGGCGACAGACCACTGAATTCCTGACGGCGCTTCCATTGTACTGTGGTTTAACTTACTGTTCACATAGTCAAGATTGCCTTGCATGGCGGATACCCAATCCGGAATATCCTTGTCCGCCACTAACAAATACCCGTTGTTTTTCTGTAAATCAGTTCTTTGGTATTCCAGAACCTGACCGGTTCCGGTGGAGCCGTCAGGAAACGTAATATTCGCTTGACCTTTTCCGTAATTTACTGGAAATCCTCCAGGATTGTACCAAGATTGAGATAAGCCACCTTCATACCCGTTACCATCCGTATCACTAAAAGAAACCGTGGAACCGGGTGGATAGGTGCCTTTTAACTGGATCTCGCCCGGCATTGATCCTACATCAGAACCATCGTAAGGATTTGCAACCCCGTTCGGGATTAATGCCGCCATAGAGAAAGAGGGAAAAGCCTGCCCGATCAGACAGGCTACTAAAACAGTCGCTAGTTTTTTCTTCATATTGCACCTCTTATAGACTTGGATACTTTACAACCCATTCGCCATTTTTGTATAAAATCCATAATTTAGCTAATTGAGCCCCGGTTGTAATGTCATACAAGATAATAGTTTGTCCCCAACCGCCAACCGTTGTCCGGGTGTGTGCAGTCGTACCATCCCATTGAGGGGGCGTAGAATCCTGCATAATCCAATGAAGATTTTCAGAACCTGTTGCGGGAACCGAAACGGTGACCGTATTTCCCGATGTTGTCCATTTAATTTGAGAAAGCAAATTCACCGTATTTTCTTTTTCTCTCTCACTTTGGTTGGTACGAACAGTTGCTTGATAGACGTTATCAAAACTATACGAACCATCCTCATTCTGCTTCATGTTAGAGCTATTAGCGGGAGTCTGCGGCACTTGGAAGGAAACCGTCTGCCCGTCCCAATTGACTTGTGCGCCTAACGCTTCCCCGATAAACCGCGCCGGAATAAATACCCGATCTTTCGTCAGTTCCGCTTGGGTATCCATCTGCACACGTTGACCATCCACATTGATGAACGACTGTCCGACTTGGATCTGGATGGTCTTGTTCCCGGTGATCGTTACTTTTTGACTGTATTGATCCCAATTCACATAAGCACCCAACTGTTGACTAACGAAACGTACCGGAACCATTGTCCGACCGTCCTGATTGATATACGGCTTTTGCTCCCCTTCCGGAGTGACATACGCTTGCCCATTGATCGAGATTCCAAAGTTTTCGCTGACTACTTCTGCGTTCGCGATGTTACCAAAACCAATACCCGCCACGATTGCCAAACCTACTACTCGCGCCATTGTTTTCTTTTTCATAAAACCATCATTCCTCTCCTAATTTTTGGTTTCTCTTAACACCAGTCTAAGGACCAGATATTTTCGAGGCAAATCTCGCAACGCGAATGAAACTGAGTCCGTTAAAAACAGAAAACGCCCTTTGGAGCCCATGAACTCATTTGTCGGATTGTGAATCCATTCGTGTGCTCACGAACAAAGAAGTCCCTGAAAATGCCAAATTGACATTCCAAGGACATCCCCCAATATCCAGTCATACACTTACTAAAATGGTAAATTTGTCCTTATTATCCTTTCATTTGTAAATTTTTGCAATCGTGAGTATCAAGATAATGCAGCCCTCTATTATCGCGGCATCTGCTGTCGATGTATCAATTTGTTTTCTGAAAATCTGTCACCCGTTGAACCCCCATTTGAAAAACTTGACCGAAAAAGAGTAGTTTTACTGGGATTGTAATTTTGGAATAAACGCTGATTTTCTCAATCGGAAAGCCTTGAGGGGTGGCAGCCGGCAAATCGGAGGCCAGGTAGACCTGAAAATCATTCAATTCTACAGGGCCCGCAATCACTGATTGCGCCGGACTTTCCGGTGTCATCAAATCACTCACATTCATACCTTTTCGAAGCGCCGCCAAAAATACATCCTCGGCCCGGCGATCTCCTTCGGAACGTGATTCGTTCACAGCATGAAATTGAACCACCCCATACGCCAGGCGTTCCCGATCAATCGCCGCCCACGCTGCTCCATTGGCAAAGTCCAGATCGTTTTGAAAGCGGTTATGCAACGCATACAACCGCCCCACTTCCACAATAAGGAAAGCGGCATAGGTAAGCAGCAAAACAATCGTCAATGAAATGAGTGTCGTGGCAGCCGCCCGCCTGCTTTTTAGAAACTTATTTAAAATAGACACGGCTGATCGAACTCCTTGTCACCTGAATCACCTGTTCATCTCTGGCAGACTGGAATGCCAACGCCTTCAACCCGTAGGTGTCGTAATCGGTCTGATAACGAATCGTCAGGTCGATTGGGTCCCCCCATTGTGTAGGAGCAGGCGTATCGCTTGTGATTTGCGCTTTGCGGCTGTCCAGACCCCACGCTTCCAGCTTTCGTTCGATGGAGGTTTTCAGACTGTCGCTAAAGCCGCCCTCCTGCTCCATTTGAAGCAGCGCCAAACGGTGAACATGTTCAATTGTAAACATCTGGTAGATATACTTGATAGGTCCATAAATATTGAACACAATCAGCATGATCAGCAAAACGGCGCCCAAAAACTCAATCGACGGCGAGCCTTTCTCTTGTTTCATAAAAAATCGGATTTGTCGCATCGCGATCACCCGATAAGAGGCGACATTTGCTGCCAGATAATGCCGCCCAGAAACGGAACTGCATACGGGATGCTAGGGTTTTTTGTGCCGTCTTTCAGCATATAAAAGGCAAACACAGGCAGCGCGACCAGCAAACTGTAGAAAAAGGCGCCAAACGACCATTTCAGACCGGTCAACACCGCCAGCGCGATATAAAACTTGTAGTCACCCGCCCCAAACATCGATTCGTTAATACGGTACAAAAGCAGCGAAATACCAGCCGCAACCAGAAAGGCAACCAGCATGCCGCTCCACAAACCTTTTGCCGCATTAACAGCCATCCCTGCCAACAGGAACAGAATGACCAGCCGGTTGCTGATCCGTCGTGACCGAATATCTGTGATCACCGCCCATATGGAGAAAAAGTAAACAATCAGCAAACTCGCTCCTTCCATCTCCCTACACCATCAGGAAGACGTGCGATTCGTGGCGGAAATCTGGTTTGTCAGCTCGTCTTTCACATAATCAAACACATCCCCCACCGCTTTGCCCAAATCACCTAAATTTGTAAAAATCGCCAATGCAATAAACGCGACAATCGCGACCGTTTCGATGGACGGGGTGGCCGTTTCCTTTTTCCAAAATCGTTTCATCATCCTTTTCATGTTCAGCACCTCACCAAAATTTTTGTTATTTAAATAATCCGTTTGTGGCAATCGACAAAAACAAAGGCACTGCCACAAGCAGAAAAATACAAATCACCATGCCAACCGTGGCAAGCGGCAAAAAATTCGCCCGATTTTTCGTGTTTTTATGTGCCGCAAACGATTCCCTCCGCTTCAGAATCTCCGCCTGTTTCTCCAAAATGACCCGCATCTTGCCGGATTGTTCCGCCTGCAACATGGCAAATGCCATATCGTCGACTTCCTCCAAGCCGATTCGATCGCAAAAAGCGGGTAAACATTTTGACAGGTTGCCCTCTATGCTGTAATGAGCAGACAACCGTTTCACCTCTTCCTGCAGCGGCCCGCGTAATCGGTCGGCCAAAACGGCCAACACCTCGCGAAGCGGAATTCCGTTTGAGGCAGAGCGGGCAATTTTCTGCATCATAAAGGGCAGTTCCCGCAAAATACGCTTCTGCCTGGCCCGCCTTTTGGCAAACAACAGCAAATCCGGTGCCAGAAAGCCGATCATCGCATAAACGATTTTCCCTACGATCCACTTCGGAGACAGCAGCAAACCAAATCCGACCGCGCCCAGCAGTTTCAAGACCGCATATCGGGGAAACGTCATTTGATAGGGGCTTCCCGCCTGCAAAGTCACACGTTCCAACATCTGTCTGTTCGGCATGTGGCGAATCACGGGCATCAACCAACCGGCCAGCCGATCGAGCGGATGAATGTCGATTTGCCGCTCTTTTTGAATGTGTTTTAACTTGCGGTGCTCCGAACCGGTTTTTTGCCGCAGATAGGACAACAGTTCTTGCCAAAGCACAAAGAGACTCGTAAACAGAAACAGACTGCTGGCCACGATCAAACCGCTCACCTCCAACGACTACTGCCCTCATCGACTACCGTCCCTGTTAGCCACTCACCATGACCACTCCGATAACCCCCCCCCCCTTCCCACCTACTGTTCTTCGACCTCGGTCACCTCTTTCAACACATAGAGAACCGCGAGCATAATCAGGAGGATCACCACTACCGTCAGTTTGCCGACAGGATGAGTCACCAGCAGTTGGATCGCCTGCGGCTGGATGCGGCGCATCGAAACGAGCAGCATCAAAAATACGCCAAACAGAAAGTATGTCACCAACGACGCCCCGGCCGTTTCGCTGCTGCGCTCCATTATGCGAATTTCCAATTCAATGGCTTCTTCCGCATAGTTCTTCAACGTATTGGAAAAATCACCCCCATACCGAATTTGCAGTTCCAGATCATCAAGAAAATCCTGCAGCAGCTTGTTGTCGAACCGCTGCTTGACGTCCTGGATCGATTCCCTCAGCGTTTGATTCCCATTCTGCAACTGCAGCACCAAAAACTGCAGATCTGCCCGCAAAGGCTGCTTCAGCCTGGGAACCGCGTCTTTCACCGCAGACAAGATGTCATGATGCACCTCATAGAAATTCATCAACGTCAGGAAAAAATGGGGGGCCTGCCTGCGCATCTGCCGCTTCCGATAGCGTGCGTCCCACTTTAATCCGTGAACGGGCAAGTAAGCGGCCACGCCCCCAAGCAACAATCCGGCGACCGGATTGTACAGCATGCCAGACGCGTATATCGCCGTATACAGGAAGAGTGTGGTAACCAAAAAGAGGAACAGGTACTTGTTGAGGGGCCTTCCGCCGATACGGATTCGCGATTTTTGCAACAGATTGTTGCATCGTTCCGTCAGGCTGTACATCCGTTTGTTTCGCCTCAACCAACGATCCCATTCTTTTTCAATACGAGCGCCGTGATCCATCCATTTCAGCCTGCGCTGTCCCTTTTTCGGAAACGGGGAGGGAATTTGACGAAATAGCGCGTACAGACAGCCTAATAACGTGAATGACCAAAAAACAGCCTGCATGCCTGCTCACCTACTTTCGAATGGGGGCGGAAGATTCGGGTGGAGATCGGAAGGTTCGGATGGGAATCGGATGATTCGGGCGGGAATGGGGATCGGTTGTTTCCGCTTACGGAGGGAACGGCGCAGCGCCATTTTTTGTAAAAGACTGTCGCTTTCCCCCTTTTTCTCATACACTCCCTCCTCCGTAAGCGGATCGACTTGATAGCGCCAGACCGTTCTCGTCGCAATCGTCTGCCGCGACGAATCGAAACCCACCACTTCGGCGATTTCCACCACTTTGTATCGTTCGATATGGACCACAATGTCGACTGAATCTGCGATCATACTGAGAAGATGCTCATATGTAAGCGGCGTGTCCGCATACAGCATCAAAAACGCCAACTGTTTCAAGGCGGATTTCACATCGTTCGCATGAATACAAGTAAGCCCTCCGTCATGTCCGGTGCCGAACGCCCGGATCAATTCAAGCGCTTCTTTATGCCGCAGTTCACCAAGAACGATCCGGCGGGGCGACATGCGCATCGCATTTTTTACGAGTAAATCCATCTCAATGGCCAGTTCGTCTTCGCCCCATTTTTTCTTTGTTTCCAGCGCCACTATGTTTTGATGCGGAATCCGCAGTTCCGCTTCTTCCTCCAGTACGGCCAGTCGCTCCAGCGGATCGATACATTCGCAGAGCGCTCGCAGCAAAGTCGTTTTCCCGGAGCCGGTCGGACCGGAAATTAACAGATTCAGCCAAGAACCCACATAAGTCTGCAAGGTATCCGCCATATCCCGTGTCAACGTACCGGTCTCAATCAACTTTTGCAGGGTGAATGTGTCCGCCTGGTGTTTGCGAATGGTAAAATACGGTTCGTTCACTACCGGCGGTATGCCGCCATTGATGCGGAGATGGAGGTCCGGGTCGCGCGTGTCCACAATCGGGTGAAATCTGTCGACACGGGCTCCGAGCCGCATCATGATTTTGCGAAAATACTCTTCCAACTGTTCCGCATCCCGAAACCGAAGCGGCACAGGTTCGTCCGCCCCATTTCGCCTGACAAGAATTTCCTGGTGGTGGTTGACGAATATGTCCGTCACCGACGGATCGTCGACCAATGGCTGTAAAATTCCGTATCCGAGCAGTTCATCGAGAACCAGCTTCTTCAGTACGCTGTGAGATACAACGGGGATTACAAGATCTTCTGTAAGGAGCAGTTCGTCCAATTTTTCTTGAAAAACGGAGATCGGAATTTTCTTTTGATACAGTTTGTGAACCAGTTCCACCTGCGTGTCGTTGACGTAGCGAATCACCGCATGCAACGCGATCTCCAACTCGGGAGAACCGGTTAACGATGCTTCAGACGTCACACTCATGTCAGCACCGCCTCTTTCAGCCCGAGACTGTTCATCCAATCGTCCAAACTTTTCACTGGATCCGACATGTCCTGCGTCTCTTGCCGCAAAGGTTTATGCGAAGCGATTCGACTCCAGAGATTCGCGATTTCTGGTATCTGCGCGACAGAATCGGCATTCGCCAGCTTTTGTAAATCGCGGTTGCTGATTGAATACGATTCTGTTCTCCGATTCAAGACCAGATGCAGCCGAGCCGGATTTTCCACCCGCTGCGCCCTGATCCAGTCGACCAGTTGCAAAGTATTCTCCCATGTATGCGGATCAGGCAGGAGCGGAATCACGATGTCGGTGAAACGAAGCAGGGCAACTGTTGCAGGTGGGAGCAGCGGGTGATTCGGAACCTCACAAATCAGAACGTCATGCACTTGTTTCTGATAGAGATCCCACAGTTCACTAAAATGATCGACAGTCCATTTTGAGGATTCGCTGTAATTAACCGTTAACCCTGACAATGTCAAATTTTCCTGGACATCGGTTTCATATTGGTGCAGATCGACAGGTTGTCCATTGCGTATCGCTCCCAACGCGGCAGTCAGATCAGCCGAACGCCCATTCACCCTGAAAAAATGGGCGTATACAGGCGACGCGCAATTCCAGTCCACCAACCGTACCCTTCGATCGACAGACAGTTTTCTTGCCAGATACAGACTTAAGAACGTTTTCCCTGCGCCTCCCATTGCGCTCGCAAAGGCAAACGACCGTTTTAGCGGCAGCGAATTCAGCCGCCATCCAAACACCTGACAAACCGATTCTGCGTTAAAAAATCCGTTTACCAGCAACTTCACATTTTTCCCCTTCAAATAGGTCTCCCACATGGCACGATCCGCTTCCTGCAAAAAGCAGGCCACCCGGTTTCCGTTTCTGTGCAACGCCTCCAGGATCGTTCTTACCGAATCAGACGCAAACCGATACATCATAAAAACCACATGCTGCCTCCGCAAACGGTTCGGATCGGTGAAAATATCCGCTTCCAATTCCGGAAAACACGACTTGAACAATTGGCCGATCCGTTCATTTACCGCCAGAATGGCAATTTTCATTTAGTTCACTCCATTCCTGTCCGCCGCAGTTGGTCCGCAACGGGTGATTTGATTTGCACGTTGGAGCTGTTTGGCTGTCTGCCTATCAACCGGATGGCAACATCCGGACTGCCAATCAACGTGCTTAAGAGCAGGCTGTCCTGCACAGTCACCTTCAGGGAAACAATCGCAGGCACAAAATCTTCTTTCCCTTTCGATTGCTGTTCAGTCGGCGGCTGCTTTCCCTCTTTTGTCACCATCGATTGAATGTACACATTCTGCAAAATCAGCTCCGTGTGGCCGATGCCGGCTCCCTTCTGCGGCGGCTGAAAATATGCGATCACATCGACAACATCACCCTGTTTCGGCATGCCGCCAAGATTCGCCAATTGTACCGGCAGATTCATCACTCTCTCATCCGGTTGAAAATTGGCCGCCTGCTTCTCTGCTACTCGCTCTGCCCGTACCCATTCCCCGGGAAAAATGTCCACCTCGGCATACTTGCCGATGAGCTGCGCCGGATCGCGAACCATCCATGACTGATAGCTGGATGATGGAATTGGTGCCAAAGTAAGTGAGGCAGGCGTGATTTTTTGATTTTTGGCAATCGGGGCAGATGCTTCCACCACCTGAACCGTTTCTTTCACGGCGGGAGGGGAAACGGTCAGGTACAACATCCAGGTGGACAAGGCGGCCCCCACAAACGCAAAGAGAATTCTTTTACTTCGCGGCTGGAAGCCACTCCATAATCTGATACGCCACGTTTTCAAATTCCTTACACCTCCTCCTCGCACATCGTTTGTTAATTTCCGATAATCAGGAAACGCTGATTTTTTCGAGTGAATTCGTCCACAACCAGTGGCGGCAGAATCCGTTTCGCCAAAATCTGAAACGGTCTTCGTAACATGGATTTACCGACAGCTGTTTGTATCGTTTTCTTGCCTTCCCAAAGGGCCATTAGCGGAATGTGCGACAAATCCTGAATGGCTGTGACAAATTCAATTCCCGTCCGCTCCGATACGATCTCCGGCGTTATGTATTCGTCCAACGCAGAATCCCATTTGTTGCCGATCAGCACTGCTTTCTTACGGCTATTTAAGCGCTCAATAAAGGGGATCAAGCGGGAAAGCCGATTGTTCATCTGAATCGGATCACCGGTCATGACAATCCAGATTTCATCCGACTGCCGGATCGATTCTTCCGCCATCGGACTCTCCCAGTTGTTTGACAGATCTGCGAACAGCACCGGAAACTGCTTGGTGAAATAAAACAATTTGACCGCTTCCTCCGCCGAAGCCTCAGGTGTTGAATGCTTGCCCTGCGGGAAGCAATGCACATCGTCCCGTTTCCACTCGATTCCTTTTTGCAGATGCCCCTTGTCCCGCAGCTGTTCCAACCAGGAAATCCACCCGTGTGGGGCGCCCGCGTCCCCATCCAACAGATCGTACCAAATCGGCGGATCGGCCGATGATTCAATAACCGCCACTGGAATTTGATTCTCCGCTAAATAAAAGGAGAAATTATCTGTCAAAAAAGTGGCCCCCGCCTGCGGATGCAGGCTGATTACCGAAATCATTCTGGCTGGAACGGACAGATATTTGGAGCCGCCGCCGGAACCGGCGCCTACACTGCAGCCGGGGCTCTCTTTGGATTCATCCCGGGAAACAGCAACTTCCACCTGCTGCCGGTTCTTTGCAGTGTGCAGACCAAACGAAAGAAAAGGCGGGCGCTCCGGTTCGGATTCTCGCCAGCGAACGGTTGGATCAAAATGACGAAGAATCTCCAGTTCCGATTCGGTTAATGGCTGCCGATAGGCGGTTATCAGATCGGCTGCCTGCAGTGGTTGGCGATTTGTGCCACGCAGCAAAATATGGCGGATTCCCATCTCAACCAACTCAGAGAGAAACGGGTGGCCGACCGTTTCCTTGCTTAAAACGAGCATTCTCACAGCAGGAAAACGTGATTTTATCATTCGCAGCTGGTCGGCCAAACTCTCCAATTTATTGTCCGGGCCCGTATACGCCAGATCGCTTGCCAAAATGATGCCTTCTACCGCCGCACCCTTTTCATTCAGACGATCCAACGCCTCTGTCAAACCGCCAAGTGAATCGATGAGGTCCGCTGTCGAATAACCCGATTTTTCAAAAATGCGCTTGATCTCCTCCCGAAACAAAGTGCTCGGGGAAGCAACCAGCAGATGGGTTTGCTTTTCATGATCCGTAATCACTATAGCGCCGTCCTTTCCGTTCCGCCTTTCGCCTGTAATACAAAAAGCACACATTTCCCATCAGGAAAATGCGTGCTTCGCATTCGGCCAACTTTTGGCTACAAGATTTTCAGATGTTTTTCGTCTTCCCATTCGACCGCCATATCGTCAATTTGCGATCCATCCGGATTCAATCGATAGGTAATCGAAATGTGTCCATAATCGATCCGTTCATATTGCTGCAGGGCGTCTTCAACCAACGCGAGGAATTGTTTGATCATTGCCGGGGTCATTCCCGCTTCCGGAACCGCCAAATCGAACCGGCTGCCGCCGATCAGGCGAAGTTCGTTTTTGCGGAAAATCTTTTGAATCTGCCCGTTGCGAACAAAGAATTTTAACGTACCCCGGCTTCTGGTTTGCAACTGCTGTTTGCATTCGGAAAGAATTTGCAGTTTCAATTGATCCGCCAAAATTGCATTGCTACCCCGCATCCCCACAAATCCCCTTCCAAACGGTTTTCCTATCGTTTGAAAAGTATTTTACATCATTTATGCAAATACAGCAATATTATTGATTGTATTTTTTATCGACAGATTGCGACAACCTTTACTCATGGTAGTCCAATCCAGAGCGAACTTCTTTGACATATCCGGCACGGATGACAAAATCACCGAAATGTTCGCCTTCATGCCGTTCCTGCGCATAGTGATGGATGATCGGCCGCAGCGTCTCCAGGATCTCTGTTTCGCCGATGTTTTCGCGGAACAGTTTGTTCAAGCGCTGCCCGGCAAATCCGCCGCCCAGATACAAATTATATTTGCCTGGCGCCTTTCCCGTAAACGCGATTTCAGCCAAAGCCGGCCGAGCGCATCCGTTAGGGCATCCGGACATACGAATCACGATTTCCTCTTGACGAAGGCCGACCTCATCCAGGATTACCTCGATCTTCTCCAGCAGAGCGGGAAGGTAGCGTTCCGCTTCCGCCATCGCCAGCCCACAGGTGGGCAGTGCCACACAGGCGATAGAATTCCTCCGTAACCCGGAATGTTCCAGACCGTCGGTAAGCCCGTATTGCTTGACCAGCTCTTCAATCTTAGGCTTTATCTGGCTGGTAACGTTGGCGATGATGAGGTTCTGGTTCGGCGTAAGTCGAAAGTCCCCAGAGTGAATCTTGGCGATTTCGCGCAGGCCGGTCATCAGAGGGGTATCCCCATCCACAATCCTTCCGTTCTGGATAAAAAGGGTGAGATGCCATCTGTCGTTACTCCCCTTCACCCAGCCAAACCGGTCACCGTTTCGTTCAAAATGGTAAGGCCGAGCTTCGTCAAGCTTCCACCCCAGCCTGTCATGGAGTTCGGTCATAAACCACTCTATGCCACGGTCGTCGATCGTGTATTTGAACCGGGCGTGCTTCCGGACGGAGCGATCGCCATAATCCCGTTGGATCATGACCGTCTTCTCGGCCAAGTCAATAATCCGGTCCGCCGGGCAGAACCCAATCACTCTGGCCACTTGCGGATACGTCTTCTCATCTCCGTACGTCATCCCCATACCGCCTCCGACCGCCACGTTGAATCCCAGCAGCCGTCCTTCTTCATAAATGGCTATCAGGCCCAAATCCTGGGAAAACACATCCACATCATTGGTCGGTGGGACCGCAATTCCGATTTTGAATTTTCGCGGCAGATATACAGGCCCGTAAATGGGCTCCACTTCTTCCGCAGCCTCCCGGCTGTCTACCACTTTTTCCCCGTCGAGCCAGATTTCATGATAGGCGGTTGTCTGCGGCTTGAGGTGTTCACTAAGCCGCTTGGCCCACTCGTATACCTCTTCATGAACTTCCGACTGGTACGGATTTGGATTACACATGACATTGCGGTTCACATCGCCGCAGGCGGCCAACGTGGTCAACAGCGCATCGTTTACCTCGCGAATCGTCTTCTTCAGATTCCACTTGAGAATACGGTGGAACTGGAAGGACTGCCGAGTGGTCAGGCGCAGCGTACCGCCTCCATAGTTTTGGGCCAGACGGTCCAGAACCAGCCACTGTTCCGGCGTAACAACACCGCCAGGAGCCCGCACACGCACCATGAACCCGTAGGCGGGTTCTAACTTCTGCCGTTTGCGTTCGTTGCGCAAATCTCGGTCATCCTGCATATAGCTCCCGTGGAATTTCGTCAACCGTTCGTCGTCATGGGGGACGGAACCGGTGATTGGATCTTCTATCGACTCTGAAAGCGTCCCTCTCAGGTAGCGACTCTCGCGCTTGATACGCTCCACATCGCTGGGAGCCCCCTGAGACAGACCCATTGGATTTTGTGCCATGCCCTTCCCTCGCTTTCGTTCTTGATGTATGTCTTAGTACACATCACGCTGGTAACGCTTCTGCTGCTGCATGTCAGACAGATAGGCCAGAGCTTCTTCCCTGCTCATACCGCCCTCTTGTTCCAGAATCGTGGCCAGCGCAGCGTGAACGTCATGTGCCATGTGCTTCTCATCGCCGCAAACATATACATGGGCCCCTTCCTCCAACCACCGGAAGAGATCCTTGCTTTTCTCCAACATGCGGTGCTGCACGTACACCTTCTCAGAGGTATCGCGGGAGAAAGCTACATCCATCCGCGTCAGGACTCCCTCTTTAAGCCACTTCTGCCAGTCGAGCTGATACAGGAAGTCCGTACTGAAGTGCTGATCCCCGTAGAACAACCACGTTTTCCCTTTGGCACCGATCTCCTCACGCTCTGCCAGAAAGGCCCGAAAAGGGGCCACACCCGTTCCCGGACCGATCATAATCACGGGTGTATCAGGATCGGAGGGAAGTTTGAAATTCGGATTGTGATGGACGTAAACCGGCAAGGTGTCACCCGGCTGTACACGGTCTGCGCAGTACACGGAGCAGACGCCATACCGCTCTCGTCCGTGCGCATGGTAACGCACGGTTCGGATGGTGACGTGCACCTCGTCCGGGTTAGCCTTTGAACTGCTGGCGATCGAGTAGAGACGTGCCGGCATTTTCCGCAGGATCGGTACGAATTCGCCTGCAGGCAGCCCCCGCAGTGAGAAATCCTGCACCAGATCTAACAGATCCCTGCCGTTAAGATAGGTTCTGAGTTCCTGCTCCCGTCCTGGTTCCAAAAGCTCGCGCAGCCCGACGCTTGAAGACAGCTGGGCCGTTTGCTCCATTAAGGGCTTTGTCAACACCGTGATCTCGTAGTGGGAGAGCAACGCCTCCCGAAGTGCACACTCTTCACCCTTTTTATTCACCAAAACGGGCTCATCAGGATTCCAGCCCATGGCACCAATCAGTTTGTCCACGAGCTCAGGGGGGTTTTGCGGGTAAATGCCCAAACAATCACCCGGTTCATACTGCAAATTGGATCCTGCAAGGGATATTTCGAGGTGCCGGGTTTCCCGATTCGATCCACGGCCGTTAAGATTCAAATTCTCCAGGACCTCCGCATAAAATGGGTTAGTCCTCGAATAAACGGCCTCTGTTGCCTGTGCTTTTTGCAGCGCTGTATTAGCTTCCGCTGCGACAGAAGGAACCTCTTGCGTTCCACTCAGGGCGCCCAAGACGCCTTCAAACCACTCTGCCGCAGGTTCATCGAAGTCAACGTCACAATCCACACGCGGGAAAAGACGCTGACCACCCAACTCCTCCAAACGTCTGTCGAAATCCTTGCCGGTTTTGCAGAAAAACTCGTAAGAGCTGTCTCCCAAAGCGAGCACGGAATACCGCAGGTCCTCCAAACGAGGCGCTCTCTTGCTGTGGAGGAACTCAAAGAAAAGCAGGGCGCTGTCCGGCGGCTCCCCTTCCCCGTGGGTGCTCACCACAACCAACAAGTTTCGGAGATTCTTTAGATTCGTAGGCTTGAAGTCGCCCATGGAACTGAGTGTTGCCTGAAAACCTCGCTCTTCCAGCTTTCGGGAAAACTCCTTGGCCAAGCCTTGGCTGTTGCCGGTCTGCGATCCGAAAAGCACCGTCACCTCCCGGGAGGCTGTGGCGTGATGGGTTGGGCCTGTTGCCACCGCGACTGCCTGAGACAGCGCCTGAGCAGATACAGACGTTTGCAAAGATCCCGCTGCATGCGCGGAAAGATATCCGCTGAGCCATATCTTTTGTGTCTCCGTAAGCGTTGGCAGGAGGCGATTCAGGAGTTCTATCTGCTCCTGATTAAATGGACTGTTCATAACCTGAAGTTGCAACAATATTCACCTCACATAGGTCCACAATTAAAACCTAGTATTCTGATAGGATTAAACAAATAATCGTTTTTTAGTATCATACCACGAGAAGCTGGTGACGACCAGACTTCTTAAAAAACAATTTCCTTCAAGAAAAAATGAAGTCTGAGTCAAGACTAATTCTCGTAAATTAGAAAGAGCCATCCACGATGGGAAGTCGTGATGGCTCTTATGGGACATCAAGCTATTTGTGGGCCTCTTTTTTACGCCTTTGCCGTGCGAATCATATCCAATGCTTGTTTTAGGTACTTTCGGAACACTTCGTGGTTTTCACTCATCGGGAAGTGCCCGATGCCAACCATTTCGACAAACTCGGCATTTTTAATTTGGCTTGCGGTACGCCTTCCATCTTCAGGGGTGGTGAGATAGTCGTAATCTCCTGTGAGCATGACAACTTTGACTTTGTCGCCTTGAATTTGATCAAGCTTTCCACGAAGGTCATGATCAACGGAGTAGAAATACAAATCACCCTTAAACGCTTCCGATCCTTGAGAGTAATAAAACCACGTTGCCCACCGATCTTTATCTGGTGATTGTGGAGCCATTAAATCCCATACCCCGCTTGCACACACTTGAGCGGCATTAGCATGCGGATGATGCCACCAGTCAAGATAGAACCCTGGAGAGTAGTCGGCAGCTTCTACAGGAATGACGGCTTCAAAGCGATCAGGGTAGCGTAGGGCAAGCTGAAGAGCTACGTTCCCCCCAAAAGATGATCCCATGAAAATGGGTCTTTCCAACTCGAGTGCATCACAAAGGGTGACGATAAATTTGGTGTAGAAATCAGCAGTCAATTTATACTCTTCCTTCCACCACTCGCGGTTAAGCGGAGGATCGGATTTTCCGTGGCGTGGCAGGTCATAGGCAATGATACGATAGTTTTGCGTGAGTTCTTCATCTTCAAGAAGCCCCCGCCATTGATGGTTGTGACATCCTGCGGTATGCTGACAGACAATTGGTTGTCCTGTTCCGTTTTCCAAATAAAATACTTTATACTCATCTCCATCGACTTCGATTGTGACATAGCGACCAGTTACAGGTGAAATTTTAGCTTTTGGCATAGTTTATTTCCTCCTCTTTAAGTTTTTAGTTTAAACTGGAACTCCGACGACACGGAGAAGCTCCAATTGGGTTGTTATGCAGCGAAGATTTTGCATTAAAACAAGCAGGTCACCTTCCAATTTCATATCACGCTTAAAACTTGCCGCCCAAATGCCATGATACATCGGCGGTGGAGTGGGCTGAGAAAACTTGCGCCACGTATCTGCGCTTGCACGAATGGCAAATTGATAATGATCAAGAGGATCAGGGTCAATGGTAATTTTCTCAATTTTTCCCGCGTGGGTTTGAATTAGGAACTTTTTTGTCTCCATATCCAACAGATACGAGCAGGTAAAAAACTTTCCGTGGGCGTTCAGCTCTTCATTTGTGTCATTAGTCTCTTTAAAATGAGTAGACCATTGATCTGCAGCAATTGTCATATCAAATCTCCTCCTTAAATTTTGTTAGTAGAGCGTGTTGTTGATGTTCTCTACTTGTCTATTGGATAAAGCAAAAAACATGCCAATCCATCAAATATTCGTTAATATCAAAAAAAACAGTATTCTCAGGTTGTAATGATGTTGTTCATGTACCCTTATTCTACCGTATCTGTTTCATGGTACATTCGGTGTCCGGACAACGGACATTAAAAAACAAGACAACTCAATGGACATGAGTTGTCTGAACACCGACACTAGTATAACGTTTTGAAAATACTATAAGTTTATGCCAGAATACGATATCCTTGGTATAGAGATCCAGTCGGGAGAGGATACCAATGGCCGCCTACTATAAAAAACCTGTACTTGTACTTTCAGAAGAAGAACAGACTATGCTTCGACAAATCAGTCAATCTCGCACCGCCCAAGTTTGTCACGCTGAACGTGCTCGTATGATATTGCTTGATACAGAGGGCCTGAGTGTGCCCAAGATGGCTGCTCAATTACACACGAACGTACCTAAGGTAGACCGCTGTATTAAAAAGGCATCGCAATTGGGCGTAAAAGCTGCGCTGGATGATCTTCAGCGCTCCGGCCGACCTGCCGCGAGATTTGGACATATCGGTTACTCACCCGTCATATTCGGGAACACGCGGTGAAGCAAGGACATCCTAGCGTAGCACAAATAGGTGTTGGTACGGTCTCTCAAATTCTCTCCCGCCAAGAGATTCGCCCACATAAAGTCACGTATTACTTACAGCGGCGCGATCCGGACTTTGATGCGAAGATGGCGCAAGTGCTCTGTGTGTATCAACAAGTCCAATGGGCTCTGGAAGATGATACGTTCAGGCCGGTATATGATGTGATGGTATCTTATGATGAAAAGCCTGGTATCCAAGCCATTTACACAACGGCTCCAGATTTGCCTCCTGTCCCGGGTAAACATGCTTCGACCGATCGCGACCCTGAGTATGTCCGCCACGGTACGTTGAGCGTATTGGCAGGGATCGACTTGCTGACAGGCGAAGTGATCGGCACGGTAGAAGAACGTCATCGCAGTAAAGATTTGTTGATTTTCTTAAGAAGCTGGATGGTCATTATGACCCTGGGCTTCGCATTCAAATTATCTTGGATAACCACTCTGCCCACACCTCCAAAGAAACTCGAGCATACTTGGAAACCGTGCCTAATCGCTTTGAATTTGTGTTCGCTCCCAAGCACGCCTCTTGGCTCAACGTGATCGAGGCCTTTTTTTCGAAGATGAGCAGAAGTGTTTTACGCCATATACGTGTACACTCCAAAGAAGAACTGAAGCAACGTATTGAGCTTTATCTTAAAGAAGTAAACGAAAATCCGATCCCTTTTCGTTGGAAGTATGGACTTGAGTCTTTCGCTCAATAACATAATTTACGTTATTTTAAAAACGATCTACCAGATCGGCATTACATACTGTATTTCTCCAATTTACGATATAAAGCGCTTCGTGAGATATTCAGTTGTCTGGCAGCTTGAACACGATTACCATTGGCAATTTTTAAAGCCAATTCAATACGTTCCCGTTCACTCATTTTTATCTTGGCTGTTTCACCAAAATCCAAAAACTCTTGTACATGACGAGCATCAAACTGATCCTGTTCATGAAGGTATGTAATTCTCTCGATGACATTCCGAAGCTCACGTAAGTTACCGGGCCATGCATAGTGTAGAAAGAGTTCCATGGCTTCTGGAGTAAACGTGATAATATTACGCCACGCTTGTTCACAAGATGCGGAAAGCATCTGATTAATCAACAGTTCCAAATCTTCCGGCCGTTCTCGTAACGGGGGAATGTGAACAGTAAATACATTGAGACGATAGAACAGGTCTTGCCGGAACTCCCCTTTTTCTACCAATAGCCACAAATCCTTGTGGGAAGCGGCGACAAAACGTACATCCACAGGAATGGGAGTTGTGCTTCCTACTCTCGTGATTTGTTTTTCCTCCAGAGCACGAAGAAACACAGCCTGCAGTTCGAGAGGCATGTCTGCAATTTCATCCAAAAACAAAGTGCCTCCATTCGCTGCTTCAATTTTTCCGGGGTTTCCCTGCTGTTTGGCCCCGGTAAAGGCTCCCGGTGCATAACCAAAAAGTTCAGAAGCAATTAATTCTTTTGGCAAAGAGGCACAGTTTAGAGCAATAAAAGGTTTACTTCGCCTGCTGCTTTCGCGGTGTATCGCTCTGGCCATAAAATCTTTACCCGTGCCGCTTTCCCCTTGGATAAGAATGCATGCCTGACTCCTGGCAGCTTTTGCAGCTACATGCAACGTTTTCTTAAAGAGAGGATTCTTCGTTTTAAAGGCAGCATGCACTTCGGATTGTTCTTCTTGTGAAGGTTTTGCCACAGGATAGGTGATTTTCTTTTGCGTTTCGGGCGTGACCAAAACAACCGTGGCCAAGTTTTGATCCTGTTTCGTTAATTGTTTAGATTCAAGCAGGTATCTCTGTCCTTGCAGGAAGATCTCCGCTGTTTCTTCCGAATGGCTTTTCATTTGGTAGATTACGTGATGTTCCTTGGTCTGTGAAGAAGGGTTTAATCTTTGATTTTCCTGCTGGAGCAGATGGATAAACTCGGAAGCCAGTTTATTCTTATGTATAATCTTTCCCCATTTGTCGAAGGAAAGAATGCCTGTGGACTGCAAATTGATATCCCAAGAATGTAAGAGAATTTCGGATAATATCTCTTCCCTTATTCTGTTTCTCTCATAACGTAATCTTTCTGCCACAGCCCGTGCTCCTGAGACCGCTAACGTGAACAGTTCACGTATGTCATTTCCCGGACCCACCCGACATACGTCGAACACCCCCATAAATTCTCCATCTACATATATTGGGCAGGCTGAGCAATCCCATATACGAAAGGCGGTACAAAAATGTTCCGTGGCTGATGTGGCCATAGCGGTGCGAGTCCTCAGGGCTATGGAAAGTCCGGTGGACCCAACATTATCCTCCATCCATCTTGCACCGGGAGAAATGCCTCCACGATCGCATATTTGCTGCGCCTTCGCATCCGCCATCATTTCGATCAAATACCCATCCGCATCGGCGAGAAGGAGCAGGTAACCACCACCCTTTAAATGGTTGTACAGTTCTTCCATCACTGGAACAGCAGCCGCCAATAGAACTTCGTTTTTTTCACGTCTCTTGATGAACTCATCACTACTGATGTGAGAAGCAACCTGATCCAATTCATGAGAAATACCTAACTGCCTGCACCTTTGCCATGAATCCAAGATTTCCTTACGAACATTCACGCGGGTTTCTCTGTTAAGCACAAACTGCTGCCAGGATTGCGTAACGTTCAAACTGTATCCCTCCCTAGGTAAGAATAACTATCAAAATATCATAGTATTCAAATATTTTTGAATTAATTGTATAAAAGTAAATCTGTCCCTACAACACGTATTTTGTTTTTACTGCCAACTTCTTTGTCGCAAACAGCTCTATACTTGGGCCATGTAGTATATTGGCGGTGCTGATGGCCAAGGTTGAGATAAGTAAGGATGGCAATATTACCATCCATTACAACCTTAAGAATCTAATGCTGAAGGGGGTTTAATCAAAACCGAGGGGATGCTTTTCTTATCGACAGATTGCGACAGCAGATTCAAATCCAACACCTAAACCTGTATGTTCTCCCCGTTGATTACCGCCATCGCATTAGAATGGAAGCGATCTGTCTCCTTTTTGGAAAACAATTCTGCCAGTTTTTCAAAAGCGCTGCGCAATTCCGGTCTTTTTCCTGAACAATTATGCGCATCCGAACCAATGACATGAACAAACCGATTTTTAATAAATTCGACAGCCGTTCTTTGCATAAGGCCGCCAGACTGACCTGTAATTGAGCGGGCTGTCAATTGAGAAATGACCCCGTGTTCAATCCAGTTTTGCAAAATATCCGGCCGCTTTCGAAGCACCATATTCCTTTCCGGGTGGGCGATAATAGGGGTAAGTTTGAGTTTTTTCAATTTATCTATCTGTTGATCGAATTCTGCCGGAATTTCATGGGAGGGAAGTTCCAGCAAAATGTACTTTTTGGCGTTGCAATAGGTCATACAATGATTTTGTTCCAGATGAAAAAGCAAATCCTTATGCAGGTGGATTTCCGAGCCCGGATGAATGCGTATTGAAATGTTGCGCGCATCCAGTTCTGTCTGCAGCAGTTTAACAGACTCCAGGATTTTTTCGCCCGAAATCTGATGCAACCCGTTATACGTATGCGGGGTTGCCACAATATCGGTGATACCATCCGCTGCCGCTATCCTTGCCATCTCAATCGATTCTTCCATCGTCATAGCGCCGTCATCCACCCCAGGCAACAGATGGCAATGCATATCGATCATAATGCTCCCCCGCCAATTGGATAGTTCTTTCGTTACCAGAATATCACAAAAATTGGAATACTCGCTATTAGATATCCACCAACAGTTTCTCTTTTTTACACCTTTCAATCTGCGCACGTTGAATGGACGAAACCAGTTGCTGTTGTTGTTGATATCGTACAAACACATATTTTAGTTTTTTTATAACGTAGTATAATAAGATTGAATTAATACTCTGTAAAAAAGAAGGGATATTTTTTGATTGGTAAAAAAATACAAAATTTGAGGCAACTCCATAAAATGTCCCTGACCGAACTGGCAGATCGGGCGGAGTCGCAAAATCCTATCTCAGTTCCATTGAACGGGGAATTCAACAGAACCCTTCCATTCATTTTTTGGAAAAAGTGTCCCATGTATTGGGTACCGATATTCAAACGTTATTGGAAGGCAGCTCACAGCCGGATACTGAGCCGCTGATGAAGATCGGCTGCAGCTTGCGAGAGATGCGATGGCTTCCGGAATTTCCAAAGATCAATTTCGCGAGTTTCTTGAATATCAAAAATGGCGATTGCAGAGCAAAGATCAATTTCGCGAGTTTCTTGAATATCAAAAATGGCGATTGCAGAGCAAAGATCAATTTCGCGAGTTTCTTGAATATCAAAAATGGCGATTGCAGAGCAAAGATCAATAGCCCAACTAAAGCCGCTCCAGCAGCTTTAGTTGGGCTTCTTTCGCCTTTCTTAAACATTAGCTCAGAAAAGTCGATTGTGCGTTGGTTCCTGCAAATCCACTCATATTCATTCCATAACCGGATTCACGCGCAATGTCTTGCCGTACACTCTGTACATTGGTTCCTGCAAAGCCCGGTGACATCAATGCTTGTGCGCCTGGGCCCAAAGTTACTGCACCTTGGTCCGTGCCTTGTCCACCTTGGCTCATGGCCATAAATTGTGCCCCTTGGCCCGTACCTTGCGCGGTGCCGAATTGCCCGGAAAACTGGCTTCCCATACCCATTCCATAGCCGGATTCACGCGCAATGTCTTGCCGTACACTCTGTACATTGGTACCTGCGAAGCCCGGTGACATCAACGCTTGTGCGCCTGGGCCCAAAGTTACTGCAGCTTGGCCCGTGCCTTGTCCACCTTGGCTCATGGCCATAAATTGCGCCCCTTGGCCCGTACCTTGTGCGGTGCCGAATTGCCCGGAAAACTGGCCTCCCATACCCATTCCGTAACCGGACTCACGCGCAATGTCTTGCCGTACACTCTGTACATTGGTTCCTGCGAAGCCCGGTGACATCAACGCTTGTGCGCCTGGGCCCAAAGCTACTGCACCTTGGCTCGTACCTTGTCCACCTAGGCCCATCGCCATAAATTGTGCACCTTGGCCCGTACCTTGCGCGGTACCGAATTGGCCGGAAAACTGGCTTCCCATCCCCATCCCCATACCCATTCCATAGCCGGATTCACGCGCAATGTCTTGCCGTACGCTTTGTTCATTGGTTCCTGCAAAACCCGGTTGGAACATCGCCTGCGCTCCAAATCCAAACTGGCCAAATTGATTGCTTTGTTGATTCACGTTACCGTATTGGGTACCTCCAAATTGGGAAGTGGCACCTATGCCGTAGCCGCTTTCCTGTGCGATATCTTGCCGCACTTTCTGTACGTTGGTTCCTGCGAAACCAGGTGACATCAATACGGATGCAGCGGGTCCGAGAGACATTTGGTTGCCGGATTGGCTGCCCGCTCCAAACTGAGCGCCCGAACCAAATCCAAAGCCGGTCTGCCCCATATTCTGCTTTACCGCCTGTGCATTAGTGCCTGCATAGCCCGGTTGGAACATTGCCTGCGCACCGTAACCCGCCTGCACACCACCGAAGCCGCCCATTTGTGAACCAGCATTGCTGTAAGCCAGGTCCTGTGCAATGTCTTGACGAACCTGCTGCGGGTTTGTTCCAAAGCCTGGTTGGAACATGGATTGTTGTAGCATTCGTTAATTCCTCCCTAAGTGAATTGTTGGTAAACTCACAGAGGGTAGTTTTTCCACAAATGAAGATCATATCCTCAAAATATTCATCCAAAAGAAAAATTTTTTTACACGCCTTATTTCAGGTTGTCGTACCCGTATTTTTGAAACAATTTCTGGCCTTCTTCCGACAGCATGAATTTCTTCAGTTCATTCGCCAATTCAGGATTGGGCGTATTTTTCATGACCGCGATATAGTTTGTCGCAGCCACATTGTAGCGTGGCGGGATTTCAATGATGTCCAGCTTATCTGCAAAATTTGGCGTTACATCCGTACGATAGACAATTCCCGCGTCCGCCTCGCCCAAGGCTACTTTTTGCAGCACCTGTTTGACATTTGACTCCATGGAGACCACATGCGACATCACTTCTTTCGGAAACTGCGGCCCCAGATCCTGTTGGCTCGCCTTCTCAAACACTTGCCTGGTATATTTGCCGATCGGTACAGAATCCGTCCCGATGATCAATTTTGACGGTTTTGTCGCCAAATCTTGCAAGGAATGAATTCCTGCCGGATTGCTTCTCGGAACGACGATCACTTCATGTCCGCGTGAAACCGGGTCATACCGGTCAATTAATCCTTCATTTTGGACGGCCTGTATATGATCCTGATCGGCTGACAGGAAAAGATCTGCTTTTGCGCCGTTTTCCAACTGTGTTCGCAGCACCTGTGTACCTGCGTAAGTAGCTTCCAATTGCAATCCGGGGTGCTGATTTTTGAATGCGACAATCGTTTCGTTGAACGGGTCGGTGGCATTGGCCGCCACAAACGCCACCATGTGGATCTGATGGCTGCTGTTGCCCGATTTTGCGGAAAACAATCCAAAACCGGCCACAAAAACGACTGCTGCCACCAGTCCCAATAAGGAGGCGATCAGGCGTTTGCGACCTTTTGGCGCGATTTTGGCATTCGCGGTTTGCGCATCACCATTCCCGTTGGAACGGGAGAAGGAAGATAAGGAAGGCGTCACCAGGCGTACATGATCCGGATGTACGGTTACGTGTACCGTATCGCCCGGTTGATAACCCCTGCTGTTCAACTGATCCGCCTGTATATCGGCAAAAAACGGTTCCGAGCCCTCGATATGCAACCGGGCATATCCTCCAAACCGGGTGATATCGGAAATCTTCCCTTGCCATTCATAGCCGCTTGCCGTCGGTTGAAAACTGACTGCCACCGACCAGGGATGAAACGCGGCATGCGTTTCTTTTGCGGAATCCGGATGATTGGTGGTGGCACGGGCAGGAACGGGCAGCAGATTGGTGCCGGTAAATTCCGCTACGAAAGAGCTGGCCGGATACTCTGAAATCTCCCTGTCGGTTCCTGACTGGAGAATCTCACCATGGTCCATGACTGCAATCCGATCCGCCAAAACACGCGCATCCTCATAGTCATGTGTGACAATAATCGTTGGGATCGACAGTTTGCGCAGGATTTCTTTCAGTTCCGTCCTGACAAACGAACGCGTCGAAATATCAAGCGCGGAAAGCGGTTCATCAAGCAAGAGAAGTTGCGGACGCGTCACCAAGGCACGGGCCAGTGCCACACGCTGTTGTTCACCGCCTGACAACATGGCCGGTTTGGCTTGCGATAATGATTGGATGCCCAAAAAGTCAAGTGTTTCATTCACCCTGGCCATTTTTTCTTCCCGGTCAAGTCGGGAAATACCGTATGCCACGTTTTCCGTAACGGTGAGATGGGGAAACAGCGCATAGTTTTGAAATACATACCCGATGTTGCGATGCTCCGGCGCAAGATTTATTTTGTTTTGCGTGTCGTACAACACCCGGCCGTTTAAATGGATGAAGCCTTCATCGGGGGCCAAAAGCCCGGACAGCATTTTCAGCGTGGTGCTTTTGCCGCAGCCCGAATGTCCGATCAGGACCAGCGTCTCTTTGTCAATCTGGTGTGTGATATCAACTGTAAAATTACGCAATTGCTTGCGAAGTTGAAACGATAACAACAAGACCCACTCCTTATCTCTATACGAACTCACATACCACGTTTACATCGTGTAAAAGTGGACTAACGGGCCGACACTGTCTGCCGCATCCGTCTGTCAATGAAGCTGACCAATAAAAGCAACAAGAATGATACGGTCAACAACAAGGCAGAAATGGCAACCGCTACATCGGCGTCCGATTCCATAGCCGTATAGATGGCGAGCGGCAGCGTCTGCGTTTTGCCCGGCAAATTTCCGGCAAACATCATGGTAGCCCCGAATTCCCCCAACGCTCTTGCCCAGCCGAGCGCAATTCCAGTCAGTAATCCGGGCAGGGCAAGCGGCACCGTTACCCGCCAAAAAGTTCGCCAAGGGGCAACGCCAAGCGTCCTTGACACGTCCAGCAATTGATTGTCTACCGCTTCAAACGCCTGCCTGGCAGTCGTAATAAAAAACGGAGCCGCCATAAAAACTTGCGCCATTACCACTGCGATGCGAGTAAACGGAATAGAAAAACCGAACAAGGAGAACGTGCTGCCGAGCAGCCCTTTTTGCCCGAATACAAGCAAAAGGCCTACCCCGACAACGGCAGATGGCGCCACGACTGGCATTTGCAGAGCTACTTCCAGTACCTTTTTACCGCGAAAATTGCTTTTGGCCAACAAATAAGCAAGCGGTGTCGCGAATACCACAATCACAATCATCGCCACGACAGTGGTCTGCAGGCTGAGAGAAAGCGCTTTAAAAGACAGATCGCTATGCAACTTCTCTAGCAAAAATGCAGGATCTTTTGATATAAAAACGGAAATCAGAGGCAACAGCAAATAACATATGATCAGGAAGATCATTATATATAACGGGATGTGGCCATTTCTTCCTACCAAGCCCACAAATCAACACTCCTTCAGGATTGTGCAGTTTTTAAGTCATATTTGTTATTATACATATAACGATTAGTTTTTGAACTGCCTCAAAAGATTCCAAAAGAAACAGGGGAGGATTTGTGTTATGCGAAACAAAATAGTTCTGCTGCTTTCCGATCAACTGGGACAAGGGGATCGTGGGCTGGGACAAACCGTGTTGGAAACTTTTTTTGTGCTTCTGAAACAGCAGGAAGAAAAACCGGCCGCCGTATTCTGTATGAATCGGGGGGTGTATGCTCTTACCGATCAGTCATTGGCCTCTGTTCACTTAAAGGAACTGGCTGATGCAGGAGTTCCCGTGCTGGCCTGCAAAACCTGCGTGGAGTTTTATCAGTTGGCGGATCAACTGACGGTCGGGGAAATTTCGGGGATGAATTATTTTCTTGAATTGGCAGGGAAACACGAGGTTCTGACCATTTCCTGAAAGGGTTATTATCCTGATTTATTCACGGGAATGGCAAAACTATTCTCTTTTCGGACACCCCTTTTATCATGTATCATGAAGGTAAGGAGGGGAGCCCATGTCATTTGACATCTTGTCGTACGTCCGGGAAGCAAAAGAGGAATTTGATCGCACAGTTGCATGTAAACATACCTCATTTGATGACCTTTACCCATATATGATGGAAAATCAGTCATTTTTCTGGTATAAACGTCATGCGGCGTGGGCCAGTCTCTTGACAGCCGTTCGAATTGCGGACGGCATGGGAGCCAACTGGCGCGATGTGTTCACCTTAAAACAACTTTCCATGGTCACAAACAAAGTGTTAGACAAACAGGTTTTGGACGACTGGCTGGAAACCAGCGAGACTGACATTACGGTCGAATAAACCAAATCGCAACAGCAATAAAGAAGACTGCCCCGCACGATACGGGAATACTTTACAGTAATCTCCGTCGTACAGGGCTTTTTGTTTGCCCGTTTATGCTGCCTTTTCATCGTCTGCGGTTCACACCGGAGTAAGCCGCACAAAACAGGGAACCCTAAGAATCAAGAAAACTTGGCTTTCGCCAAGACTTTAGCACAGATCGACTAAAAAGGGGCGTCCGATCATGCGATCGATGTGGAAAGGGAGCATCAGTTTCGGGCTGGTAAACATTCCGGTCAGTCTGTTCAAAGCAACGGAAGATCATTCCACAAGCTTCCGCAATCTTCATGAATACTGCAAACATCCAATACAATATAAAAAATGGTGCCCCGTATGTGACCGCGAGGTGGAAGCAAAGGAGATCATCCGCGGCTATGAGTACGCACCGGGCAACTATGTTCTTATAACGGATGAGGATCTTGACCAGCTTCCTCTGCCGACTTTAAAAACGATCGAGATTCTCCATTTTACGGACAAGGACAGCATTGACCCTATTTTTTATGAAAAGGCCTACTATTTGGGACCTGGCGAATATGGCGCAAAACCCTACAAGCTGCTGTATGAGGCGATGCGGCAAACCAACAAGGCAGCGGTTGCCAAAGTGGCTTTTCGAACCAGCGAGCACCTGGCCGTTATTCGCCTGCATCAACATGCGCTGGTCATGAGCATGATCCATTACCCGGCGGAAGTACGCGCGGTCAGTGAGGTCCCGGGAATTGAAAATCTGACAGGGATGGAGGTCAGTGAAAACGAACTGCAGATGGCCGTCCGTTTGATTGAGGAAATCAGCAGTCAGTTCCGCACTGATTATCAAAGCAATTATGAAGCCGCATTAAAGGAATTGATCGCAGCAAAAGTTCAAAATGCGGAAATAGACCAGCCACAAGCCGCGCCCGCCAGCAACGTAGTGGATTTGATGGAAGCATTAAAGCGGAGCTTAGCCGCAACGGATAAGGAAACAAAGACAGCAGCTTCCGACCGTAGAGCTCAAAATCCGAAGGCGGTTGAAACGGACGAGCAACCCAAACGGAGGCGGCGGAAAGTCACCAGCTAATCAGGTTGGCAGTAGTTCAATTGCATTCTGCAATCCGCGCCGATAAATTTCTTCCAGCAAATATTGCACAAACTCATCATCCAAATTCAGTTCCAACGATTTTTCATAACAGTCCAGCAACGTGTGATCCGTGAGTTGTTTCAGCATAGCGATCACCTTATTCACGATATGTGTAACTCCTAATCCCCCCGTTTCGTGAGGTTACTACTATTTTAAAATTTCGTTGTAACGTTCTTGTGACAACTGTGTAACAAACGTGTGACAAAACCAGACCCCTAAAAAGGGATGTACGCATTATAGCGGACATTCCCTTTTTTACTGCCCAGGAGAAAGAAGCCAGAAATGCAGGCAATTGACGAATACTGTCGAAATTATTTAATAAGATTGAAGAATCATCCTCGTATCAGAGCTAGAAAGGAGTCCTCATCTGATGTTTCGTCAAAGCAACCTGCGCAACCGACTTATCTCCTGGTTTCTTCTCGTGGCTCTTGTCCCCTTGCTTGTCGCTACTTACTTCATCTACCGGGCAAGTTCCACGGAGTTAGTCAAACGACAAGAAACCTCTGCATTGGATTATGCGCAAAGCGTCTCCAAAGGAATGAACCAGTGGCTGGAAACACGCCAGTCAGAAATCGAGCTGGCAGCCAAATCGGAACCGATCCGTTCGCTTAACGTACCCAGCCAAATGAATCACCTCAAAATGATGAAGGAACAATTAGGTGTTTATGAAATCATCATGTTTGTATCCGCGAACGGCATTGCAACTGCCAGTTCGGCCGAAAACCTCGGAACCAACTATATCGACCGTGATTACTTTCAAAAGGCAATGTCCGGGCAGACGAATCTGTCATCCATCATAATCTCCCGAACAACCGGCAACCGTATTATCGCAGTGGCATCTCCTGTCAAAAATGATAAAGGAGAAATCATCGGGGTTGTAGCGGGAACGGTTAACTTTGAGGAACTTATCAAGCAATCCCTCACAAATCTGAGCCTGGTCGGTTCCGGCGGTTATCCGATTTTGGTGGATGACAAGCAGCAGGTGCAAATTTACCCGACAAAGGAAGCGATTGGTAAAACGCTTGATAAATCAGGCCTCTCCCCTGATCTGGCCAACATTCTAAAGAAAGCAAGCAAAGAATCCGGTATAGGGTCTTACACAGATAAAGGGAAACAGTATCTTGTGGTGTACACGCCGATTCAAAAAACCGGTTACGGACTTGCGCTTCATATCCCGATGGATTCGATGGTATCTACCACCAGTGCCATTACCGTAAGCGTTTCGCTGATCCTTGTAATAGCAGCTGCGCTTGTCGTTCTGATTTCCTTCCTGATCGCACGCAGCATCTCCAATCCGATCCGAATGGTCGCCGATCAGATGAAATTAGTCGCTGACGGAAATCTGGCGGTTGAAAAAATCGATCTCAAAAACCGCGATGAAGTAGGCCGTCTGGCGGAAGATTTCAACACGATGATCGATAACCTGAAAGCCATCATCAAACAAATATCGTCGCATTCCAAACAGTTGGCTTCCACTTCTGACGGATTGCGTACATTCACTTCCGAAACTAAGGAAGCCAGCCAGCAGATGGCAGTTGTCATCGATACTGTTGCGGAAGGATCAAAAACCCAGATGGAAAGCACGGGACAAACCGTTAAGGCGATGGAAGAAATGGCAATTGGCATCCAACGAATCGCGGAAACTTCTTCCGGTGTTTCCGAATCGGCGTGGAGTATGGCGAAAGGCGCTGAACACGGCAACGAATCGATTCAGAAAGCCATTCGGCAAATCGACTCCTTAAGCAATTCTGTGAATCATTCGGCTTCCGTCGTCAAACTTTTGGGAGAACGATCAAAAGAAATCGGCCAAATTGTGGAAGTGATCACCGGAATTGCAGCACAGACGAATCTTTTGGCCTTAAATGCCGCCATTGAAGCAGCCCGAGCCGGCGAACAAGGCAGAGGATTTGCTGTAGTAGCGGATGAGGTGCGCAAACTGGCGGAACAATCGGAAGCATCCGCCAATCAGATTACCGAATTGATCAAAGAAATTCAGGCAGATACAGCACGCTCCGTACAGGCGATGGATGTCGGGATTTCGGAAGTGGAGGCAGGAATGGCGGCTGTTAACGAAGCAGGCGAGGCGCTTAACGGGATTTTACAGGCCGCTCAACAAGTAGCAGATCAAATTCAGGAAATTTCCGCTGCATCTGAAGAAATGTCGGCTGGTACGGAAGAAGTCACCGCTTCTGTCGGGGATGTTGCACAAATTGCAGTCGATTCGGCAAACAGTTTACAAGTCGTGTCGACCAGTTCACAAAAACAGCTTCACTCGATCGAAGAAGTGTCCACTTCCGCTCAAACCCTGTCCCAATTAGCGGATGATCTGCAGAAGATTCTGGCCAAGTTTAAACTTTAAACGGTTCAGCACTATTGCTGAAGGAAAAAAGAGGCTCCTGTGTTGTGTTGAACCTCCACAATACAGGAGCCTGTTTATCTTTCCACATTCGTTAAACGTTTTCCACTTCAACTTCCCGTGGTAAACGTTAATTTATTGCTATTGTCGGTACTTTGACTGATCTTCTCCGAAAGCTTTATCAGCAACGTTGCAAACCCTCCAAGAACAGCCGCAAGTACCAACGTAAGAACGGTGTAATACCATCCGTAGCGGGTTCCAATCAGCGCGCTGACAGTCGGCATAATGGTAGCGGCGGCACCCCCCACATGTTCATCCAGGCCGAAATTATCCCTGAATGTTCTCCTCCAATATCATTGGATATCGCCCAAGGGAGTACCCCGGCAAATATAGCGGCGCATAATATAAATATCCAGGGCACGGGACAATGTCACCGAGTTGGCAAAACCTCGCTCCTTAACTGGAACAGAATATATTGGTTCATGCCTGGCAATACAGGGGCTTCAGAGAACCCGAATAATATGCGAATAATCAATAAAGAAACAAAACCTTCTGCGAAGCCGGTGAAAACAGTGAATATAGACCATAGCAGGACAATCCAGTCCACTCCAGCTCGAGTGTTTACCCGTTTAATAAACAGGGTCAAGGGAGATGATTTCGTCGGGTACCGTCTCTTTCAGGATAGTCTGGAGTGCAACCACGGTAAAGCTCGTTTGTGCGAGGCGTGCCCGGATCCGGTTGAGTCCATATTTGCGCTTTCCCTCGCCAAACTTGCCTTCTATGGCATTTCGCTTCGTTGCATCTTCGATGATCGCGTATCCGTTCACCATGCTCATCGACACCGTGGAGCCAAACTCGACCTTTGCCTTCGCCTTGCCTCGTACGATGGGGCGTACATGCGGTTGGTGAATGCTAACAATCCGATCATCGATCTGGTGAGTTTGTTTCGTGTACATCTCCAACTGTTGCCGGTACAGTTCCTGCACGACGAGCAAGTTCTTGTATTGTTGTTTGTTCAACACGGTGAGAGGAGTGAGGCTCGCCAGTTGCTCAATGATTCGGATGTCCCGTGCAATGAATTTCAACTGCTTGCCAATCGCATGCAGCACATCCATGATTTCTTCCAGTTTCTCGCGGCCTTCATTGAGCAATGTAATATCTGTAGGGTAGGCTTATATCCGCCGGCGCACATGTCGCATCGAGTAACAACGTGCCCTGATTCGAATCTTTGTCAGAACCCATTGACCACTTTCGTTTTGCAGAAAACTTGCGACCTGCGTTGGGTGTAGAATCGTTATCGTCGTGATCTTGTTCTTGTTTCGCCGATTCCATTGCAATCCATTCATTGACCTCTTGAAGAACGGATGCATCCAGACGTTTCCGGAAATGAGTCATGAGCGAATGATGAAATGGCGGCCGCCGATCCTGAAATCCGGACAGACCAATGAAGTACTTAAGATACGGATTCTCCGTTAATTGTCCACTGTTTCGCGATCAGAGAATTGCAAACGCTCTTGGATGATCAAAGCGCCTGGTGCCATACGAATGGAAACGGCTTGTTGACCACGGATCGACTTTTTAAACGACTTGGCGTATTTTGGGTCCACCTTCGCCCACGGGATTAATTGGGCCAGCTTGCACCAACGATTCTCAGGATTCAGCTTCCCGCCAAAAGGCAGAAAAAAGTCGCCTGGCAACAAGATCTGGTTCGCTGCATATATATTTGACAAAACCAGGCAGAAATCCTTGATGTTATGCGGTTTTTTAATCGTTAAGCAAGCCCTACTTAAATAAAGATTCATGTTGGCATCTTTTAGGTACAATATAGAAAGTAGGACACCGTTTTTGAACATAACCAGCCAGGAGGTAACTTATGAAGAACTTTACCTTTTACAATCCGACAAAGCTCATCTTCGGCAAGGGACAGGTCGAACAACTCCGTAATGAAATCCCGAAATACGGAAAAAGGATTCTATTGGTGTATGGAGGAGGAAGCATTAAACGAAACGGTTTGTATGATCAGATCACAGCCATTTTGAAAGATCTGGGGGCCGCCGTTTTTGAACTGTCCGGGGTGGAACCGAACCCGCGGCTGTCAACTGTACATAAAGGGGTAGACATCTGCAAGAAAGAAGGAATTGAATTATTGCTCGCTGTAGGCGGCGGCAGTGTAATCGACTGTACAAAGGCAATCGCTGTAGGTGCAAAATATGACGGGGATGTGTGGGATATTATTACCCGTAAGGCATCCCCGCAAGACGCAGTACCTTTCGGCACGGTGCTTACGCTGGCTGCCACCGGATCGGAAATGAACTCTGGATCTGTCATAACCAATTGGGAAACCAAGGAAAAAATCGGTTGGGGAAGTCGTCTGTCTTTTCCCAAGTTCTCCATACTGGACCCGGTGAACACGTATACCGTACCAAAAGATCACACCGTATATGGAATGGTAGACATGATGTCGCACGCTTTTGAGCAGTACTTCCATCACACCCCGAATACACCACTGCAAGATCGTATGTGTGAATCTCTTTTGAGAACTGTCATAGAAACTGCGCCCAAGCTGCTCGAAGACCTGCAGAATTACGAATATCGAGAAACGATTCTGTATTGCGGAACGATGGCGTTGAACGGCATATTGGGAATGGGAGCAGAGGGGGACTGGGCCACACACGGAATTGAACATGCTGTGTCCGCCGTATATGACATTCCACACGGTGGAGGATTGGCGATTCTGTTCCCTAATTGGATGAAATACTGTCTGGATGAGAATGTGGGGCGCTTCAAACAGATGGCGGTACGGGTATTTGACGTTGACACCAATGGAAAATCGGACCGCGAAGTGGCACTCGAAGGCATCCAGAAACTGCGTGAGTTTTGGAACCGTATAGGCGCGCCAAATCGACTTGCCGATTACAACATTGACGATTCGAACATCGGCCTGATGGCAGAAAAAGCGATTAGCAACGGGCCATTGGGAAGGTTTAAGAAACTCAGCAAGGAAGACATAGCGGAAATTTACAGGATGTCGTTGTAGGATAAATATTAAGCTGCAAATGCTGCAGTAATTGCCGGTTGTTGCAAGGCCTAAAATAATTTCTTGCTGTCGAGCAAAAGAGTAACCGGTCCGTCGTTGACCAGTTCCACTTGCATCATCGCGCCGAACACGCCTGTTTCGACCGGTACACCGAGCGAGCGAATTCGGTCGTTCAGATATTGATAAAGCCGATTGGCCGCTTCGGGTTCCGCCGCATCCATAAAATTGGGCCGTCTTCCTTTCCGACAGTCTCCATACAATGTGAACTGCGACACGGAAAGAACGGCCCCTTTTATATCAAGCAGGGACAGGTCCATCTTCTGGTTGCCATTTTCAAAGATTCTTAAATTTACGAGCTTGTCTGCCAGATAATCGGCATCCCGCTCCGTATCCCCGTGCGTAACACCCACCAGCACGACAAGACCGCAATCGATCGCTCCTGTCACTCGTCCTTCCACTGTGACGCTTGCTCTCGATGCCCGTTGTACGACCATTCGCATAAACCGATTCCCCTTTGCTGTTACTGCATGATTCTCCGCACGGTATATACATCCTTGACACGCTTGATGCGTTCCACAACCGTATGCAGATGGTCCACATTGCGAATGGTGATCTGCAGGCTGATGGTAGCGATTTTCCGTTTGTCGCCGCGCGCTTGTACGGCTCCAATATTCGTTTTCGTTTCCGCCACCGCGTTCATCACATCAATCGTAATACGAGGACGGTCAAGCGCTGTCACTTCGATATCGACATGGTAGGAGATAGCTGGTGAACTTTCCCATTCCACCTCCAGGAACCGTTTTTCTTCTTCCTCATCGTTCGCTTTCACGTTCGGGCAGTCGACGCGGTGAACCGAAACGCCGCGGCCACGGGTGACAAAACCGACAATCTCGTCGCCCGGCACCGGGTTGCAGCAGCGGGAAAAACGGATCAGCATATTATCGACGCCACGTACCCGAACACCCGCACTGCCTTTTCGCTGCTGCCTGTTTCCTTCCCGGAATTCCGTAACGGGAGCTTCTTCCGGTTGTTCTTTCCTGATTTTCTCCAACAGCCGCGTCATCACCTGAATCGGTGAGACAGCACCATAGCCGACAGAGGCCAGCAGGTCGTCCTCTTTTGTAAAATTAAACTTGACCATCACGTCGCTTAGATTCTTCTCAGTAAGTACTTCGGAAACCTCCAGGCCGTTCTTTTTCACTTCTCTCTCAAGCAGTTCGCGGCCTTTCAGAATGTTTTCTTCGCGTGTTTCTTTTTTGAACCAGGTGCGGATCTTGCTCTTGGCCTGCGGTGATTTGACAATGTTCAGCCAATCGCGGCTGGGGCCGAACGACGATTTGGAGGTTAGAATCTCCACGATATCGCCTGTCTGCAATTTGTAATCCAGAGGTACGATTTTGCCGTTTACTTTCGAGCCTATCGTGCGGTTCCCTATATCCGTGTGGATACGGTAAGCGAAATCGATCGGAACAGAACCTTTCGGCAGTGAGATAACTGCTCCTTTCGGTGTGAAAACGAATACTTCGTCGGAGAACAGATCGATTTTCAACGTTTCCATGAATTCCTGAGCGTCTTTCAAATCTTGCTGCCATTCGAGAATTTCACGGAACCAGCCCATTTTCTGCACGAACGACATGTCTTGTGCCGGTTTGCCTTCTTTATACAGCCAGTGGGCAGCAATCCCGTATTCGGCGGTGCGGTGCATTTCCCATGTACGGATCTGGATTTCAAGCGGTTCGCCGCGTGGTCCGATAACGGTGGTATGCAAGCTTTGATACATGTTTTGTTTTGGCATCGCAATATAATCTTTAAACCGTCCCGGCATCGGTTTCCACAGGGTGTGAACAATGCCGAGGATCGCATAACAATCCTTAATGGAATCCACAATGATTCGAACGGCCAGCAGATCGTAGATTTCATTGAATTGTTTGTTCTGGTTGGTCATTTTGCGATAGATGCTGTAAATATGCTTAGCCCTGCCGTACACTTCGGCAGTGACTTCGATTTCCTGCAACTTGCCTTTGATTGTCTCAATAACATCCTGAATGTATTGTTCCCGCTCCTGGCGTTTTTTCGCCATCAGGTTGACAATCCGGTAGTATTGCTGCGGATTCATATAGCGCAGCGCAATATCTTCCAGTTCAAACTTGATTTTTGAAATCCCCAGGCGGTGCGCCAACGGCGCAAAAATCTCAAGCGTTTCGGTCGCAATCCGCTGCTGTTTTTCCGGCGGCAGATGTTTCAACGTGCGCATATTGTGCAGCCGGTCGGCCAGTTTAATAAGGATCACGCGGATGTCTTTGGACATCGCCAAAAACATTTTGCGCAGGTTTTCTGCCTGTTGTTCTTCTTTCGACAGGTATTTTAAACGTCCAAGTTTTGTCACACCGTCAACAAGATCCCGAATCTCCGTGCCAAAAGCGGCTGTCAGCTGTTCTTCCGTCACTTCGGTGTCTTCCACCACATCATGCAGAAGAGCAGACGCAACCGTAGCGGCGTCGAGCTCCAAATCAGCGAGAATATCAGCCACCGCTACCGGATGGATAATGTAATCCTCTCCGGAGCGGCGTTTTTGTCCCTGGTGGGCCTGTTTGGCGAACTCATACGCGCGGTTGATCAGTTCCAAATCGGCCGGACTGCCGTAACGGTCCACCTTTTTGATCAACTGCTGGATGCCCGTGGGGGATTCTCTTCGCTGTTCGATATTCGGTTGATCAGTATTGGACGAGTGAGAATACTTCATAGTTTTTTAACTTCTCCCTGCCTGATAGGTACGTTAATTCTATCATGAAAGCCAGTCCTGCAACTATACCACCTAATTCTTCCACCAGCTTGATCGTCGAGCTGACAGTTCCGCCGGTGGCGAGCAGATCATCTGCGATGACAACCCGCTGTCCCGGTTGGATAGCATCCCTGTGAATTTCCAGCTTATCTTTTCCATATTCAAGTTGGTAGGAAACGGATACTGTTTCGCCGGGCAATTTACCTGATTTTCGGATGGGGATAAAGCCGACTCCCATCGAATAGGCAACCGGCGCCGCCAAAACGAACCCGCGCGCTTCCGGACCGGCAATCAAGTCGGCATTTTGCTGGCGTGCAAAGGCAGCCATCTGGTCAATCGCGGATCGGAACGCTGCCCCGTCCTGCAATAGGGTGGTGATATCTTTAAAGCGGATTCCCGGTTCTGGAAAATCGGAAATCACGCGGATTTTATCTTTCAGATTCATGCTTGTAAGCTCCTTTTTTGTGGGGACGCCAGAAGAACCATCAGATTGGCTGTCGTTTGATCCGACGAAGCATCCAGCAGCTCTCTCATAACGTCAACATAAGATTGGACACCGGCCTTTCGTTCCCGGTAAAGCGTAGATTCTTCCAATGATCGTTTTGGACTCTCTTTATTCACATAATACGTGTTCCCTTCCTGAACTGCAAACCCTAATTCGACAAATACAGACAGAACAAAATCGGCCGCTGCGTGGTACGCAGGTTGCAGCCGCCGCCGCAGTTCCTCATCCGTACAGGCTCCCGACTCTTGCAGGATCTTATAGATTCGGGCAAACATCTGACGGTCAGGCAAATGCTGGCGAATGCGCTGTTCCAGCCACTTTCGGTCTGACTGTCCGTGCAGCAGATACAAACAGTACGTGCCGCCGATCAAGTCAACCACGTTTCGATACTGATCAAGCGTTTGCGGCAGATCATAAAACACAATATGACCGGAGAGAGGGAAATCGGTTACAGGCGGCAACGGCCGATCCGACTCCCCTGACAACAGTCCGTTCTGTTTCCCGGATGTATAAACCGGCTGCAAAACGCCTTTTCCATCAGCCAACAGCACAGACTGCTGATGCGGTTCCTGCCAGGGGTACTGTTCCAGCGCACGCCTCGTTTCGGCTACCGATTCCTTATGAAAACAGACAACCGTCAAATCTTTCGTGCCCGCCTGTTCATTCAGCCACGTCTGTTTGTCTTTCACATGGCGGCAATCGATCACCTGCGCTTGATTCGGCCGCCAATCGTCGATTACCAACTGAACCGTCCGATTGCCGTTCCATTCGTTGATCGTCAATCCCCCGACCAGATCCAGACGCGGCCACCGGTGGATCAGAGCCGCCTCCTCGCCTCTTCGAAACGCAATACCCGTCAGTCGGGCAGCCCCAAGCCCTACCGTCAGTTGCAGATGCGCCCCATCTTGTCCAACCGCGCGGCAGCGCTCCACCTCTAATCCGGTCAATTGCAGTTTCGGGCTGGGATTTCCGAATCCAAACGGGGCCAATTTTTCGATTGATGCGACAAGATCCGTATCGACCTCCAACAGGTCAACTTCAGCGTCCACATTTACTTTTGGCCGCAAATCGTCTGGCGTCAAAACGGCTTCCGCGATCTGGTTCAAACGATCCCGCAGTTCACCAATCCGCTCTTCACCAAGAGAAAATCCGGCTGCCATTTTATGACCACCGAAGTGATCAAACAGATCGCGGCACTGGTACATCGCATTGTACAAATGAAATCCGTCGATACTGCGTCCCGATCCCTTGCCTTCCCCCGCTTGCAGCGAAATCATCAGAACCGGGCGGTAATACTGTTCGACCAGCCGGGAAGCGACAATTCCAATTACTCCGGCGTTCCAATTTTCTTTGGCCACTACCAGCACACGGCTTTCCAGCCACTCCGGGTGTGCCTGGACCTCTGCCACCGCTTCCTCAAAGATTTGTGCGCTTATTTCCTGCCGCTCCTGATTGCGCTTATCCAAAAAATAGGCCAAGGAGCGCGCCCGTCCCTCCTCTTCCGTTATCAGCAGTTCCACTGCGTTGGCGGCAGAATCCAACCGTCCGGCCGCATTGATTCTGGGTCCGAATGAAAATCCGATGTGGCCGGCCGTGATCCGCTTGTCTGTCAGGCCGCTGACATCAATCAACGCCTTGATTCCCACTCGCGGCGATTGATTGATTCGCTCCAAACCGTAAACGGCAAACAGTCTGTTTTCATCTACCAGCGGGGCCAAATCGGCGACCGTTCCAATTACGGCCAGATCGAGATACTCTTCCGGCAGCCGACCGAACAGCGCCTGCGCCAATTTGAAGGCAACGCCCACCCCCGCCAGCATTTTATCGGGGTAAGGACAGCCCGGTTGTTTCGGGTTTAAAATGGCATACGCATCAGGCAAAATCTCCGGCGGCGTATGGTGGTCAGTCACAATCAGGTCAAGTCCCAGCTCGTTTGCCAAACGAACTTCTTCCACCGCCGCGATACCGTTATCCACCGTAATGACAAGCTGGAACCCATTTTCTTTCGCCTGCTGTAAGGCGGGCCCGTTTAACCCGTATCCTTCCTCAAACCGGTCCGGAATGTAATACTCGACATCTGCGCCCTGTTGTGCAAGCGCCAAGTACATGAGACTTGTCGAAGTGGCTCCATCCGCATCGTAATCACCATACACCATGATGCGTTCCTGTTGATCAATCGCCTGGCGGATGCGCGTTACCGCTTTATCCATATCTTTCATCAAGTAGGGATCATAGAACCCCAATCGGTCAGGTTCCAAAAAGCGCCGGGCGGCAACTGCATCTGTCAGCCCCCGATTGATCAAAAGCCTCGCGATCAATGGGGAAACGCCGAGTTGTTCTGCCAATTTTTCCGCATGTGTGGAGTCGGATTCGGCCGCCAGCCACCGTTTTTCTATCTTCATGTCTGAAAACCCTCGCAAGCTTTTTTTCCATTATAAATGAAAAACGCAAAAAAGACCGCCGTACATTTGAGTGACAACACCAAATGCCCGCGACAGTCTTTGTGTCAATCGTTCGCGCGATTATCCTTTCAAACTCCGTTCCCGCCAGCTAACCCACAGCTGGGACGCGATAAAAATCGACGACAGTCCCCCGATAATCAATCCAATCAGCAGAGCCAACGAGAAATTACGGATCGCCTGACCGCCTAACAGCCACAGACAGCCGGCTGCAAATATCACCGTCACAATCGTATTGATGGAACGGTTCATCGTTTCCCACAGTGACTCGTTCACGAGATCTTCAAGCTGTGCCTTGGTTTTCAATTTGGTTACATTCGTTTTCTCGCGAATACGGTCGAAAATGACAATCGTATCATGAATACTGTACCCAACAATCGTCAGAATAGCCGCGATAAACGGCAGATCGATCTCAATCTGCAACAGGGCAAAGATCGATAAAACCAAAAGCACTACCTGCAGCAGCGAAATCACACCCGAAATCGCAAATCGGTACTCAAACCGGATAGACATATATAGGATAATCCCGATCGAAGCGGCAATCACCGCGTAAAACGCTTTTTGCGAAATTTCCTTCGCCACGATCGGGTCCACTGAAGCAATTTCAGGATCCTGTGAGTTTGGATATTTCGATTTTAAAGCCGCTTTTATCTTCGCTTCCTGATCGGGCGCAATCTTTTGCGGCAAACGAATCACTGCATATTCCCCTTGGTTGCCCGCCGAGGTGATGGAGATTCCGGACAATCCAACCTGATTAAAAACACCAGTCAGTTCCGAGCTGGAAAAACCGGCCCCCAACTGTACCTGTATCCGCGTACCCGCTTGAAAATCGGTGCCTAAGTTCAATCCCCTCGTAAACATCGTAATTAAACCTGCCACCAGCAAGATCACGGAGATCAAGAAAAACCAATTTCGTTTTCGCACAATATCAAACTTTTTCATTTTGCCGCCCCCTTTTTACTTGCCCCAAACCACCAGGGATTTTTCACCAGATTGGAGCGAATCAGAAGCTGCAGCATCCAGCGGGACAGCAAAACAGCAGTCAAGAATGTCACCAGAATGGAAATCATGTGCGCAATCGCAAATCCCCGCACCTGCCCCGTACCAAACCAAAACATAATGGCGCCGGCAATCAGTGAGGTGGTATTTGCATCTATGATCGTCCGCATGGAACGTTTCTGTCCCATAATGACGCTTGACAACAGTGTTTTTCCGGAGCGGAACTCATCCTTGATCCGCTCATACGCAATAATATTCACGTCGACTGCCATACCGACCCCTAATACCAGGGCAGCCAGACCGGGCAGGGTCAGTACAATTTTCAGACCGTCAAATACAGCGAGCAGCAGATAGATGTACATTAACAACGCAATGTTTGCAATCAAGCCGGGCAACCGGTAAACCACAATCATAAACGCGAAAATCAGGGCAAACGCAACAACTGCCGCGTAGAGCGTTTTTTGCAAAGCGGCTTGTCCGAGCGTCGCACCTACGGACATCGAGGACAGCTCTTTAATCGGATAGGGCAGCGCACCCGCATTCAACAGTTGTGCCAACCGGGTTGCTTCCTGCGGATTTGCCATACCGGTAATCACTGCTTGTCCCGTTGAAATAACAGTCTCTATCTTAGGTTTGGACAGCGGCTTGTCGTTCAGGAAAATACCCACTTGCTGACCCAGATATTTGGTTGTTACATCTTCAAACTTTTTAGGTTCTTTAAACTCAACCGCAACCACCGCCGCTCCCGTGTTGGGATCCTGCTGATAGCGTGCGTTTGATTTCAGGTCCGCTCCCGTAAGCAAAACGGTTTTGTCATCCGGGGCACGGAACTCCAGTTTGGCTGGCTCTCCCAAAATCCGCTTTGCTTCATCCTGATTCTGAATGCCCGCCAATTGCACCCGAATTCTATCCGTTCCTTCAATCGAAATATTGGGTTCACTGCCACCAAATGCGTTTGCTCTTCGTTCCAGAGCCTGCTGGGTGGCAATCACCCCTTCTGGAGTTACCTTATCTGTGGCAGTAGGTTGGACTTGATAAAGAACGTCAAACCCGCCTTGCAGATCTAACCCCAGTTGAATGCCCTTCCACAGCTTCGTAGTTGTGGTTCCGGCCAATGCCGCAAAGACCGCCACCACCAACAGAAGCGTCACCAGTTTACTCCACTTCATAATTGCCTCCTGTAACTGTGCTAAATAAATACAGTATATCCTATCCTTTATAAACTTCCATCATCGCCCAATTCATATAGACGTTGATGCGGAGCGACAAGATGTCATTCACTATCTGATGCAAAGGAGGTGTTCCCTTTTTGTATTTGCTGGAGACACACTTCCAAACGTCGGCGCCCTCCACATCATATCCCAACAGTTTGAACTCTTTTGCTTTTGAATGACACAGTTCTTCTATCATATCCGACAATTCCCGATCGTTCAAAGGGAGTGCCCCCTCTCTGTCCCTCCGCCGTAAACCGCATGGGGTTCCTTAACAAATTCGATTTAGAAACGTGAATTCCTGCCATCTTTTGGACTAACCGGACACCTGTCCGCATAGGTTGTAAGGAGAACTGGACAGGGGAGACCGATATGAGCAAACAATCATTCCTGCACGGCGCCATGATTCTTGTATTGGCAAGCGTCATTACGAAGATCATCGGAATGGGTATGCAGATCGTACTGAACCGGATTGTCGGCCCCGAAGGCATCGGATTGTTTCGTTTGGTATTCCCGATGTTATCGATGGTACTGACTCTGTCTACGATCGGATTGCCGACAGCCGTATCCAAAGTGGTGGCGGAAGCAATTGTCGTAGGGGATCGCCGCAAAGTGAAACGGATCATGGTCTTTACAACTTCCGTTATCACAGTATTGGCCACCTTCTTTACGATTCTGGTGGTATCAATGGCCCCCTGGCTGACTTCCCATTTGCTTACCGATTCCCGTACCTATTATACCGTATTAATGATGAGTCCGACGATTTTAATTATTTCCTGGTCCTCGATCTTACGGGGGTATTTTCAGGGGATTCAAAATCAGAGCCCGCCGTCAATCGCCTGGATTCTTGAAACGATTGTGCGCAGTCTGGTCACGTTGACTATCGTCTACTTATGTATGCCCGATCTGTTAAAGGCTTCCGCCGGCGCCATGTTCGGTGTTCTGGCGGGCGAATTGGCTCATTTACTCTATATCGGGGCCTGCTACTATCGGAAATTCGGCCTCAATAAAATCAGTTTTCCGCCGATGCCTGCCCATGTGAAACCGGAATCCTACGGAAAAACGATCCGCTCTTTGTTTGAAGTGGCTGCACCCGTTCTGGTCGCTGGCATCATCGGTTCACTCGTGTACTGGTCAGAAACGCTGTTGATCCCGCGTGCGCTGATCGCTGCCGGACATGCACAAACGGAGGCTACCGCCCTGTTTGGTTTGTATTCGGGTTACGCAGTATCGCTTCTGGTGTTGCCAACCGTGTTCACGTACGCTCTCTCTACCACCCTGGTACCTGCCATTTCGGAGGCGATAGCCATCGGGCAGCCGACACTGGTTCAGCGACGCCTCTATCAAGCATTTCGATTCACCGCTATGCTTGGTTTGCCGGCATCCGTAATTTTCACCCTGCTGGCAACAGAACTGTCAACCGCTATCTATAATACTCCCAGCGCCGGACCGCTTTTGGCGATAATGGCGCCCGTTGGATTTTTTATTTATCTGAAATCCCCTCTTTCAAGCATTCTGCAAGGGATGAACCGGGCGGGGCTGGCAACCTTTTTCTCCGTGGTCGGGTCACTTTTTAAACTGGCGATTATTTATTGGGTGGCTTCTATACCCGGGATCGGCATCAGAGGAGTGGCATGGTCAGTGGTACTGTCAAACGTGTTCGTGGCCTCCGCCTATTTTGTAACCGTCACCCGATTGATCGGATTTTATATCGATCTGGCCGATACGATGAAAATCCTGATTTCCACGTTGGTGATGTCGCTTATCATCTTGCAGGCCAAAGCGGTCACAGCTGGTATAGGCGCCAGCTACACGGTGATCGTTAGTGTAACAACCGGTGCACTGGTGTATGTCATGCTACTTTTTCTATTCCGCGCTTTGTCACTGCATACGGTAAAACGGATTCCGTATATCGGACCGCTTGCCGCCAAAGCGCTGCAGTGGATTCCATTTGTGAAGTAACAACTGAAGGGACAAAGCACCGCGCATAGGAGACAGAGTTGCCGTATGCACGCCACATGCATAAACGACTCCCTTACCGTGTAGATCGAAAGCGGACCGTTTCGGAACAAGCGATTCGCTGCGTATGTGATACACCGTTCCGGGTCCGGTTTTGGTCACACGGTAAGGGAGCCATGCATGCAAGCCATTCGTAGCATCTGTCCGAAAAGCGGTATCCGTCCCTTTACATTTTCTCGGTCTGCGCATCTTTTACGTCAAAATACAGCCGTCCCTTGTGGTCAATGCTGCAGAAGAAAATATCTTCAATTCGATCCTTTCCATAGTGGCGGACCTCTTTTTCCAGCCACTTTTGGTTCCGGCCAATTTGCTGCAAGTTTTTGGTGATCACTTGTCCGTCCACAATCAGGCTGACCGGCATTTTAAAGTGGGCGGGGCGCATCTTCATATCTTCTTTCGCAACCGGCAGTTTCTCTTCTTTTGGGAAAACAGATAATTTTCCAGTTGTTTCCAATATGGCAAATTCCACATCTGCCACATTTGCAATGTTTTTCTCGCGCAGCTGAGTGAGCAGATCGCTCATCGAATAACGGGTACGCCTCATTTCTGCATCGTTAATTTTTCCCTGATTAATCAAGACGGTAGGTCGCCCTTCAACCAATTGGCGAAACCGGTAGCTTTTTAAAGAGATATAAGAAACCAGAATTTGCAGTAAAACGAGGATTGTGACAATCAGGACACCATTCAACATCGGTTTATCCAAATCCAGCGTAATCGTAGCCACCTCGGCAATTATGATCGAAACGACCAGGTCAAACACTGACAGTTTTCCGATCTCCCGTTTGCCCATCATTCGCAGCGCGAGCAATACAAACGCGTAGATAAAAACCGTTTTTAAACCTAACTCGACTAGCTCCTTGACCCCAAAGCAAACTCCCCCCTTTTCGCAAACCTAGTGTCTCTACATGAGATTTCCAAACGCGCTATTTAGTATGACACAAGGGACGAGTGTTCATAACGTATCACCGTGTTGAATAGAATGAAGTAACAATTTGGAGGAGGAATCAAAAATGAAGGGGAAATCGATCAGCGATATCGCGCCCCGGTTTGGCGGCACCCCGATCCTGACGGGACTGCTCTATGCTTTAATCATTGCGTTTGGAGCCGTTATTTTATCTGCAATGACCATCACATGGACCGCCATACCAGAATCCAAACTGCCGGTTATTACATACATCATTAACGTCGCGGCTGCCTTGATAGGATCATTTACCGCTGCTCGCAAGGCGGGTGAAAGAGGTTGGTATTACGGCGGGATTACCGGTTTGATATACTCTGTTCTGATTACCATCCTTGGACTCATGTTAGTTTCTGCTGCATTTACCCTCCACAATGTCGTTCAAATAGCAATTTTGTCCGCTATCGGCGGATTGGGTGGCGTGATCGGGGTAAACAGCCAAGCGAAGTAAAAACGGTCTCTAAAAACAAAGACCTGTTGGCGCTCCAACAGGTCTTCTTCCTATTGCTGTATTCAGAACCTATGCCTTCTCATTGCTTGCAGCCGCGTTTGTTACAGGCTGCTGCACCGGCTTGACGCTGCCAATCGCAGAACGTTCAAATTTGATGCGGGTGTTCTCGGCAACTTTCAATGTCATCGTAGTGTCGTCGAGGTCAGTAATCGTGCCATGCATGCCGCCAATGGTAACGACATGATCCCCTTTTTTCACGTTGGATAACATGTTATTCCGTTCTTTTGTCCGTTTTTGTTGCGGACGGATCAGCAGAAAATAAAAAATTACGAACATTAACAGAAATGGCAAAATACTCTGCAACGTTTGCGCATTCATGTATGTATCCTCCCTTTTGGAACACCTTATATAATCTTTTCATAGCCATATTGGGAATAAAATTCCTTCTTGAATTCTAGCAGACGATTCTGCTCTATGGCAAGCCGAATCTTTCGCATTAATTCTACTAAAAAATACAAATTGTGATAACTTGTCAATCGCAGCCCGAAAATTTCGTCCGCCTTAATCAGATGACGGATGTAGGCGCGCGAGTAGTTGCGGCAGGTATAGCAATCGCAATCCGGATCCAATTTTTCCCAATCACGGGCATAAACCGCATTGCGAATGACGACCTTGCCTACCGAGGTCATACAGGTTCCGTTTCGTGCAATGCGTGTCGGCAGCACGCAGTCAAACATGTCAATGCCTCTTTGCACCCCTTCGAACAGGTCGTCAGGGGATCCGACTCCCATCAGGTAGCGTGGTTTATCTTTCGGCAGCAGCGGTACAGTGAATGAAAGCACTTCCTGCATGAGTGGCTTCGATTCGCCTACCGATAACCCCCCCACCGCATAGCCCGGAAAATCGAGTTCCAGCAGTTCCATCGCACTCTGTTCACGCAGATCGCGCTCCATTCCCCCCTGTACAATTCCAAACAGCGCTTGATCATGCGGACGGCGGTGCGCTTCTTTGCATCGTTTCGCCCAACGGGTTGTGCGTTCCAGAGAATCCTTCAAATAGTCCCGGCTGGCCGGATAGGGCGGACATTCGTCAAACGCCATGATAATATCGGCGCCCAGCGCATTTTCCACTTCAATCGCTTTTTCAGGTGAAAGGAACAGCTTTTCACCCGATATATGGGAGCGAAACTCGACGCCTTCCTCGCTGATTTTACGCAGGGTGGACAGGGAAAACACCTGAAATCCGCCTGAATCGGTCAAAATCGAACGGTCCCAGTTCATAAACGAGTGCAGCCCGCCCGCTTCTCTCACCAAATCATGACCGGGCCGCAAAAACAGATGATATGTATTTGACAAAATGATCTCGGCCCCGATTTCCTTCAATTCTTCCGGACTCATCGCCTTGACAGTCGCTTGCGTGCCAACTGGCATGAATACCGGAGTTTCAATGGTTCCATGCGGCGTGTGAAGCCTGCCCCGTCGGGCCCCTGTATCGCGATCGATGGACAACAGTTCATATCGGACAGCCATCGCCACCTCTCCTTTCCAAGCTGCTAAACTAACGCCCTATTATAACAGAGATATCCATTCGCTTCCAAATCGCCCAATCTATCACGCATATCACTAAAGAATCAACATCGCGTCTCCGAACGAAAAGAACCGGTACCGTTCTTTGATCGCCGAGTCGTAAGCGGCAAGTATCCGTTCGCGCCCCGCCAGGGCAGATACAAGCATCATCAAAGAGGATTTGGGCAAATGAAAATTGGTGACCAATCCATCCACAACGGTAAACGAATATCCCGGATAGATAAAAATATCGGTCCATCCACTCGATTCTTTCAGTTTCAACACGTTTGTCCGCGAATTAGGATCGGCTTCCTTCCCATTGTCAGCTGTTTGACTCTCCGATCCGTCCCCGTTCGCAGGGGTCGTGGCTGCACGATTACCCACTGTCTCCAACGTCCGGCAGACCGTGGTGCCAACCGCAATCACACGGCCCCCCCTCTGCTTTGTCTGCATGATCCGATCGGCTGTCGCCTGCGGAAATTCGTAATATTCCGCATGCATCCGGTGTTCCTCAATCGTTTCGGCCGAGACGGGACGGAACGTGCCTAATCCCACATGCAAGGTGATAAACGCAATTTGGACTCCTTTGTCTTCAATCTGCTGCAGGAATGCTTTTGAAAAATGCAGTCCCGCCGTTGGCGCGGCAGCCGACCCTCTCTTGCGTGAAAAAACCGTCTGATAACGCTCCGCGTCCGCCAAACGTTCCGTTATGTAAGGAGGCAGCGGCGTCTCGCCCAACCGGTCGAGTACTTCATAAAACACCCCGTCGTATGTAAAACGAACGATGCGTCCTCCTTCTTCTGTTGTCTCTAACACTTCCGCACTTAGCACGCCGCCCCCGAAGTCGACAATCGCACCCGTTTTCACTCGTTTGCCCGGTCGAACCAGAACTTCCCAATGATCAGGCTGTATCTCTTTTAACAACAGAAATTCCACTTGCGCGCCAGTTTCCCGCTTTTGCCCATACAGGCGAGCCGGTATCACCCGAGTATCGTTTAGAACCAGACAATCCCCCGGCTCCAGATAATCAAGCAGATCGGTAAACATCTTATGTTCAAAGCGACCTGTTTTCCGATCCAGCACCAACAGCCGTGAGGCGGTCCGCTCGGCAAGCGGATGCTGTGCAATCAGCTCTTCCGGCAACTCAAAATCAAATTCTTCTAACCGCATAGTCCGTTTCACCTTTCATTTGAAAAGGGCGTGCTGTGCGGACACGCCCTCCGTTCGTAATGTTTGGCTTCCTGCCTTACTGTTCGGGGCTCAGATTCACCCCTTGATAATAGTGTTGCAAAATCCGGTCATAAGTATAACCTACTTACTCCATTCCGCTCCGACATATCCTCAGTTCGACAAATCCCTGCAAACTCCTGCACTTAAAGTCGTATTCTGACGGAATAATAATTCTAAAAAACAAGTAACTATGGTAAACTATTCCACACCATCATGATTACGGGAATCGAATAATCTCGCTTGTTAAACAAAGAACCTTCCATCGCTGTCGGGATGAAAGGTTCTTTTTCATATTCGGTATTACCTGTCAGATTTGTCGCCATGGTCTGTCGAACGGTCCGGCGTATCATCGTTCTGCCGTTTGTCGTGTGCCCCCTTGTCACGCTGCCACTTGTTATCAACCGCACCGTTGTCAGGTGGCCCCACACGATGGGAGGAAGCGCCTACATCCCCTTTCGGGTTCAGGCGCTCTCCTTCCTGGTTCGTCCATTTCTTCTCAACCGGGTTCTCCTGCTTTGATGTCCCCTTATCATCTCCAGAGTTGTCAGGAGTTCTTTGATCGCCCGATTCAGAATTGTTTTTTGAGTCTGATTGACTCTTTCCTCTATCGTCAGATGTGTTCTTACGAGGATGATTTCCTCGTTGCCCGTCATCTGATCGATTCCAATTACCGGGAACCCATTTGGGCAACTCCCCAACTCCAGATTCTGACGGCTTAACTTGATCGGTATCGTGCCCCTCTTTACTGTCCCGTTTTTCCTTCTTCGCTTTCCACTCCTGCAAAAGATCTTCCAGATTGCGGTCACCATTCATATGTTCCAAAATTTGCTTTATCTCGTCACCGTGTTTTTTCACCACAGTTGTGACCGCTTCCCGCTTTAACTCCTCAACCGAAACGGGCAGCCCGGTTGCCTGCGCCTGTAAATACACGGCGTATTTTCCTGAAGAAAGTCCAACGGTTTTGGCTTCTTCGCGAACCTTTTCCGACACCACCACACCACCGACATTTGCTGAAAGCCCGCTTTTCGAGACTTTTTCGCTCACCCGTGTCATCAATATCTGCTCCAGGCTTCCCACGTCGATTTGAGCATCAGGAGCCGCCGAGGCAGTAACAAGAATTTCGGAATCCGGCTTTATGAAACCTTTCTTCGTCGCTTGATCAGTCAGTTCATCGATCGCCTGTTCGACCGGCTTGCCTTCCAGATGAAGGTCGGCCACCAGAACTTTCCCGTCATCGTTTAACGGCTCCGTTTTTAAAACGGACTTTTCCTTGTTGATGGCCAATTCCAAACTGGGGTTAATATCAAGAGCTACATAAGCAGACACACGTTTCGCCTGCACGATTTCCGATGCCTGCCATAACCCGATCGCAAGAACAAATGCCGCCGCAAGAGGAGCTACTCTTCTCCATGCCAAATACGATCGTGAAAAGCCCGGAACCGAAAATTCAATCTCTTCACCAAGTTGAATTCCACTTGGCACCGGGATTTTCACAAATTGCCGGTCAGCCGTCATAACGATTGCATGCGAACCGGATATTTTCATGATAACACCTTTTGATTTCCGCATGGCTGCGCACCTCTTACGCTACTGAATATACTCTTGCAGCATCTCAAATTCGCCTATCAGGATCAGCGTAATCGCGATGATATATTTTCGCTGCCGCTCCACCGTTTTACGGCTCACGGCAATCTTCGAACTTAACAACTTTAATGGCAAAGATTTTTTTTCGAGCAGATAAGCTCTCATTTCCGCATCTTCCGCAATCGTTCGGGCGACCTCCATCGCATTGAAGCGAGCATCCGCATGCTTGGGGGAAATTTCTACCAACTCCTCCATATCAATGCCAAATTCGTAGAGCCATTCGGTAAAACGGAAAATTTCTTCTCTCCGGCTTTCCGTTTCGACCGTTTGCTTATGCAGGTCGATTGATTTTTGAATTTCGATCTGGTTGATGACATTTTCTTCTCCATCTTCCACATCAAATTCACTAAGCAATCGATCCTTGCTGCGCGAGGATTGGGAACGGTAAAAATCGATCAGCCGTCTTTTAATTACCGTCTCCGCAAATGCTAGAAAACTTGTCCCTTTTTGCACGTTATACCGGTCTATTGCCTCATTAAAAGCGGACAAAGCAATGCTAAACTCATCGTCAACGCCACGTTCAATATAACGTCCGCTTGTTTTGGACGCTGTCTTGGCAATAAACGGAATATAATCTTCCAGCAATTTATTGCGAACGGAAGGGTTTCCCTGCTGAGCGAGCTCGACCCATTCTGCAAGTTGTCCGTATTCTTCTGTTTTTCTAGGCCGGAACGGTAACCATGGCACCCCATTCCACCTCGCTTGCTATAAATTTCGAGACACCTGATTCGTTTCTGGGGTACAATGTTATCGTCGGAAATAATTTACAAGAAACGCGATCAATGACAACAAAACACTCAGCAAAACACTGGTCATAATCGGGAAATAAAAGGAGAAGTTTTCTTTTTTAATCACAATGTCACCGGGCAGTTTACCAAGAAAGCCCAGCCAGCGACCGCCAACCTGCCAGACGAGCGCCAGTCCGATACAGACAACCCCGATAATCAACAGCGTTTTAGTCACCGGATTCATGATTGGGAGTCCTCCCGAAATGAGAGTAGGCACGCGCAGTCACCACTCGACCGCGCGGCGTCCGTTGTAAAAATCCAATCTGCAGCAGATACGGTTCATACACATCGTCAATCGTATCCGATTCTTCCCCAATGGTAGCGGCAATTGTGTCCAATCCGACAGGGCCGCCGTTAAACTTATCCATAATCGCCAACAATAATTTATGGTCGATATGATCCAATCCTAACGGATCGACTTGTATCTGCTCGAGCGCGTTTTCGGCAATCTCTTCTGTGATAACGCCGTCCCCGCGCACCTGCGCAAAATCACGCACCCGTTTCAAAAGCCGATTGGCCACTCGCGGCGTACCGCGTGAACGTGTGGCAATCTCTACGGCGGCGTTCGGTTGAATTTTTACTTGCAAAATATCCGCCGCCCGGACCACAATACGGCACAAATCTTCCACACTGTAATAGTCAAGATGGCTGATTACGCCAAACCGATCGCGTAGAGGAGAAGACAAAAGCCCGGCGCGTGTGGTCGCTCCGATTAACGTAAAGGGAGGCAGTTCCAATCGGACAGAACGGGCACTCGGCCCTTTGCCGATTACAATATCAAGCGCGTAATCCTCCATCGCCGGATAGAGAACTTCTTCTACAGACCGGTTTAAACGATGAATTTCATCAATAAACAAAACGTCGCTCTGCTGCAGGTTGGTCAGCAGGGCGGCAAGATCACCCGGCCGTTCAATCGCCGGACCCGATGTGATTCGGAGGTTCACACCCAACTCATTGGCGATAATGTTGGACAATGTGGTTTTGCCAAGCCCCGGCGGACCATAGAGCAAAACGTGATCAAGCGGCTCTTGGCGCATTTTGGCCGCCTCGATAAACACGCGCAAATTCTCTTTAACCTGCTTCTGTCCAATATATTCATTCAAATAGCGCGGCCGGATCGATTCAAAAGATCCGTCCTCACCCATGTAATGGGCCGAAATGATGCGCTCTTCCATGACCCCACTCCTTCACGGTCACTGCTGTCTATTTCGTATCGAAAAATCGGCTCTATTTCGTAAAAAGCTCCTGCAAAGCTTTTTTTATCAGTGATTCCAAAGGGAGACCTTGCTCAATCTCATCCGCAAGCGAGCGCATCACATTGCGTACTTCCTTTTCATTATAGCCGAGTGACAAAAGTGCATCAAACAGTTCCCGGTTGCTTTTCCCGCCAGGTTCTTTCACAGGAGCTGCTGCGCCAGTTCCCGCTATGCCAATGTCATCCAGCTTGTCTTTCAGTTCAATGATGATTCGCTGTGCCGTTTTCGCTCCAATCCCTGGCAGCTTTTTTAAAAAATCGGCCTGTTCGCTCTGAATCGCCGCTACCACATCACCGACCGGCGCGGATCCGACAATCGTCAACGCCGCTTTGGGACCGATGCCTGACACGTTCTGCAAACGGACAAACAGATTCCGTTCGTTTTTTGTTTTGAATCCGTAGAGCAAATGAGCGTCTTCGCGGACATGATACTGCGTATGCAGCCTTTCCTGCGCTCCCGGCTGCAGGGAAAGGGAAGTAGCGGCGGTCACAAACACCTGATACCCGATTCCGTTCACATTAAATACCACATAGTCTGCCGCCACTTCTTCCACAATGCCTTCCACAAATGAAATCACTGTTTACCTTCCTTCCGCCTGGCGAATCCGATTTGTAAGCGGCGCCGTATGTGCATGTGTGATGGCAACCGCCAATGCATCTGCCACGTCATCCGGTTTGGGGACATCCTGCAGGCCCAGGAACAAGCGAACCATTTCCTGCATCTGCTGCTTGTCCGCTTTCCCGTAACCGGTGATCGCCTGTTTAATCTGAACCGGCTTGTACTCACTGACAGGCAAACCCATTTGGGCAGCTGCCAATAGCACAACACCGCGCGCTTGACTGACCCCAATCGCCGTTGTCACATTACGGCTGAAAAACAGTTCCTCAAGCGCCAACGCATCCGGTTTTCTCCGTTCGATAATGGTAAGCAATGCATCATAAATTTGCAGCAGGCGCTGTTCCATCCGTAGTCCGGGTTGGGTTTCGATCAGACCAAATTCAAGCGAGCGTATCCGGCTGCCGTCCAGTTGGATGACCCCGTACCCCGTTCGTCCATATCCCGGGTCAATCCCGATAATCCGCATTCGTTTGCCTCCTGCCTTTCACAGCGTACCTATGCTTACCTTATTCGTTTCCCATACGTTCATTTCCTACCCCGAACATTCATTCTATTGAAACGGTTTGTTTCCGCGTCAAACCAGACAGGTCTGCAGCCGCTGCAACAAACTGTCCCGGTCCAGATGTTTGCCGATAAAAACAAGCCTGTTTTCCTTCCGGTCGCCCCAGACACCGTCAGCTACCGCCTGACTGCGATCTCCGACCAAATGAAAAATCAGTTTTTCCTCATACCCGTCGATCCACAAGATTCCCTTGCCGCGAAAAATGCCCTGCGGCAAATCGGACATCAGTTCCCCGAATTTTTCATAATCGAACGGACGCTCCGATATAAACGAAACGGATGAAATATCGTCATCGTGCAGATGACTGTGTGCATGCGAATGCGGAACACCTGCCGAACAGTCCGGACATTCTTCCAACGCGATCAAATCCGCGCTGTCTCCCTCCAACATCCGTTCCAACTGAAACATGCCGACATCCAGCAAAAGTCTCAAATCGACTTGCGAATTCGTGGTCCGCAGTACACGGGCGACCGGATTCATATCGGCAATTTCCGTTTCGATCTGCGCCACCTTTTCATTCGATACCAAGTCCGTTTTATTCAATAGCAAAATATCCCCTGCCAAAATTTGATCCGCCGTTGTCCCGCTCAACTCCAGGTTCTCATCGAAACGGGATGCATCAACAACCGTCACAATCGCATCCAAGCGAACCTGTTCAGACAATTCATCAATTAAAAACGTCTGGGCAACCGGACGAGGATCCGCCAATCCAGTCGTTTCTACAAGTATATATTGCGGTCTGTCGAGTCGCGCTAACACGCTTGTCACGGCACGCTGCAAATCATCCCGAACCGTACAGCAGATACATCCGTTAGCCAGTTCCACAACTTCTTCATCCGTTCCCACGACCAGGTGATGATCGATCGAGACCTCGCCAAACTCATTGACGATTACCGCTACTTTCAACCCATGATTTTCCTGCAGTATGTAATTTAACAAGGTTGTTTTGCCGCTTCCCAACGCGCCTGTCAGAATCGTCGCCGGAATGCGCGGATCGATTGCTTCCACAGCGAACCCCCCTCGCCCCCTGAATGTATATACCGCTAGTATAACATTTGGAACACAAAAACCGGACTCTTATCCGCACAGGATTTTGGCCCGGTTCTCTTATCAAACGCGATCCGTTTGATCATCACTCATGTGCATCTGCCGGATTCCGATTTAAAATAACCACGATGACGCTTTTATCCTGATCAAAATCCCAATCAACAAACGAATCAACCACTTGCCTCTTCAGGTACTCCTCAAAATGGCCATTGTTGTGCAGATACCTTTTTTCCAAACCTTCACGTATGATCAATACGGTTCGGTCATCCATTTGACAAGAGTAGATCCGATCGGGAGCTTTTTGCGCATTTTGACTGATATGAATAAGCTCCTCTTCAAGACGCTCCTTGCCTATAAAATCTTCTCGGATATCCTTTTCTGCCAGCAGCGGCGCCGGACTGAGCCCGACAAAAACGCCAGTCTTGTTAACCAGGTTCCAGTCATAGTAAAATTCCCGAGAAATCTCCACCCGTCGTAATTTTCACAAACGATTTAATTTCGGGTATTACCCCCAAAATAAAAAGCCTAACTTCACAGTCGGAAGTTAGGCCATGGAACGACTTCTAAGAATAGATTCAACCATTTGCCTTTCATAAAGAAATGCCTCACGAAATGAACCACTGTTAAAATTTTTGGGGCAGCACATTCATTTCTTTTGGGGCGGAAGGCGGCAGTTCACGTTTGTGCTGGCTTCGCGCCTCCATCAGCTGAATCCGTTCCCTGATATCGTCCGGTATCTCAAATCCGCAAATATAGTCATCAATATCTTCATACCGCAAACCCATTTCCGATTCATCGGTCTGACCCTCATACAGACCGGCAGAAGGCGGTTTCTCAATCACGGCAGCCGGAATACTGAGATACTTGGCCAATTCCCGCACCTGTCTTTTTAACAGGGAACTGATCGGCAGAATGTCGACGCCCCCGTCTCCGTATTTGGTAAAATAACCGGTTATGCTTTCGGGCGCATTGTCTGTGCCGACCACCAAATAGCCTCGTTCCTGAGCCGCCAGGTAGAGAGTCGACATCCGTAAACGGGCTTTTAAATTGCCGCCGACCAACGGATGTGAACGTTCTCCGATCAGACCCGATGTCTGTGCCGTTTTCACCAGTGTGTCATATGTATCAGACAAATCAACCACTTTATATGTCAAACCGATTGAATGGCAAATTTGTTCCGCGTACTGCCGATCTTCCGGAATACTTCGACAGGGCATAATTAACCCCAGTGATTGATCAGGAAATGCTTTTTGGCACAAGGCGGAAACAACCGCGCTGTCAATACCGCCCGAAACTCCCACAACGACACCTTTCATCTTTGCAGTGGACACCCTGTCGCGTATCCACCATACCAGACTGTCAATCGTGTGATAAGCCAGCCCTGCGCGACTATCCGCTACCGGTTCCACCGCATCCGCCGATAGAGCAACCTCCCCCTTGGCAAAGTACTCTCCCGACAAAAGGCAGGTTATCATGTCGCCAGATTCGGCACGTACGATTCCGTAACTCGGACTGTAGGGACCCGCCACTACTTTTACCACTTTTCTTTCCACCATGCGCATCACCACTCCCAATCACCAGGATTTATTGGATTCTCGCCTTTCACTTTATCTGTAAGTATACAATTCTTGTTAAAAAAAACAAAGCTCCGGACCGGAAGATTGGTCTGCTCCAGAATGGAAGGCCGATTCATGCTGAGTACACAAACAGACACCGAAAAGAAACAAAAACCATTCTTTCGGTGTCACAAGTATATCCTATAATCAAATTACCTCATCTCTGACCATTCGGATTAGGCTGTTGGCACTCATTGCGGTATGCTGGCATCCCGTATCCCTTTCCGTATGGCATCATACCCGTTTCATACATCTTCGTACCGGCCATCCCCATTCCATATGGTTTCGGAGCAGCCGGATACATATCCGCACTGATTCCCGGGAGTCCCGTTGCATACGGATACATGGCAGGTCCGGTTACCCCATAGGGAGCATACGCCGGATACCCCGCCGGTGCCAGCCCTGGATACGGATATAGGTTTCCAAATTCATCCATTAAAGCGGGATACATTCCGGGCGGACAGGGACTGCACGGCGTACAGTCAATCACCATCGGCGGCGGACACGGCATTGGCATATATTGGATTGGCTGTACAACCGGCGTTGGTTTCGGCATTTCTTTCAGCTTCGGTTTCGGCATTTCTTTCGGCTTTGGTTGTTCTTTGATCTCAACTTTCGTATAATGCGGCTCATAATCCAGTTCGACGTCCACATGTTGAATAATCGTTGTCTCTTCTTTGACTGGGGCAGGTGGAGGAGTAACAGGAGCGGGTACGGGAACCGGAGCTACTTCAATCGGTTTCGTCACCATCTCTTTCGGTTTCGGCATAGTCAATTTTTCTTTTGCTATTGGCATCATCGCTTGTTCTTTTGCTATCGGCATGGTCATTTGTTCTTTTGTCATAGGCATTTTCAGATGTTTGTGATGCAACAGCCCTCCATGTCCAATCGAATAGGGAGCCGGAATATTGATGATCTGACCCGGCGCAATCATTTCAGGATTGGCGATTTGCGGATTTGCTGCAATTACATTCGCCAATGAATTACCGGTTTCTTTTGCGATTTTCCATAACGTATCGCCTTCCTGAACCGTATACGTCGTCATCGTACCGGTGGGCTCCGGCATATTGCCGTGGACAGGAATGTGAATTACCTGACCTACATCAAGTTTATCCGGATCCGGGATTTGCGGATTTGCCGCAATCAACGAACTTAGCGTCACACCGTTCTTTTGGGCAATTTTCCATAACGTGTCACCTTGTTGGACCAGGTGTGTTATCAATTGATTCGTCCTCCCCCATAGTCAAATATCACTTGCAGTATATGCGCCTCTGTTACGTTTGTCATGAAATTCGGGAAAATAGGCGTTTATTCATAAAAAACCGGAGATTGTCTCTCCGGTTTAACCTGTAATATATTTTTCTCGTTGACGCCTACGTATCTGAATAGTATTAATGCTGGTTATCAGGTTCCGCTGTTCGGTTTCTTCAAGAAATACAAACTTGACACCATACAAGTAGAGTTCCTCTTTCTTCTCCATCCAAACGAGTTGTCCGTATACCTCAATTTCCCGGTCCCCGATGTCAATTGCAAATTGCCACTCCAAATACTCGCTGACCGGCAGTTCACGATCAGATAAAAAACAGAGGCCGCCGCCGGATATGTTTTGGATTTCTACCTCAAATTCCTCTTCTGCCGGCAGCATTTTACCACCTAATTTCCGCAGGCGAAGTGAGCAAAAAGTAGTCAGCGGTATTCGATAATATTCTCTTTGCCTCATTTCGCCCCACCCCTTCTCATCCTCTCGCATTTATCTGCATGGAAAATATAGGTACATAAACTATACTGCAAACTCTACCCATTCGATTAGGTGCTTAAGACCTAATTTTCAAAAAAAAATTCCCCGACTCAGTCAGGGAAATTTTTAAACTCAAGACGCAACTTTGGAACGAATCGACTGTACGACCAGATCCCCCATTTCGGAAGTGGATACGGTTTTTTCATCAGGTGTCGCCAGATCGGCTGATCGAACGCCTTTCGAAAGAACTTCGTAGACCGCTTCTTCAATGGCAGCTGCCTCCGCCTCCCATCCAAAGGAATGGCGAAGCAGCATCGCAGATGACAAAATCGTCCCTAACGGGTTGGCGATCCCACGGCCTGCAATATCCGGCGCGGAACCGTGACACGGTTCATAAAGCCCGACAGAAGCTCCGAGACTTGCAGACGGCAGCATTCCGATTGAACCTGTCAGCATCGCTGCTTCATCCGATAGAATGTCGCCAAACATATTTTCCGTTACAACCACGTCAAACTGTCGAGGATTACGGATTAACTGCATGGCGCAATTGTCCACCAGAATATGTTCACATTTCACATCCGGATAATCTTTCCCGATGCGATTCACCGTTTCACGCCAGAGACGCGAGGATTCGAGCACATTCGCCTTGTCTACAGAATGGAGAATCTTCTTGCGCTTTCTGGCTATATCGAACGCCATACGCACAATTCGCTCAATCTCCTGCGTAGAATAAACAAGTGTATCGGTTGCCAGTTCGCCCGTTTCAGTAGCCGTACGCCTTTTTTCACCAAAGTAGATGCCGCCTGTCAGCTCTCTCAAAATCAGAAAGTCAACACCGGACAGCACTTCTTTTTTGAGTGTGGACGCATGCAACAACGGTTCGAACGCCGTTATCGGACGCAGATTGGCAAAAACGCCAAGTTCTTTGCGCATCCGCAAAAGTCCGGACTCGGGTCGCAAATGGGATGGATTCTGATCCCATTTCGGTCCGCCAACCGCTCCCAACAGGATCGCGTCGGATTCCTTCAGCCCTTTTACTGTGTGGGGAGGAAGCGGATCCTGAAAATCATCAATCGCATTTCCTCCGATGGGCAGAGTCTCGTAAACGAATTCACGAGAAAACCGCTGCGCGACAGCGTCCAACACTTTTACTGCTTCCGCCACAATTTCCGGACCAATTCCGTCACCAGGCAGAAGAGCAATTTTTTTAGACATGCAAATCCACCTTCTCTTGTCTACGTCTGTATTCCTTGCCGTGAGTGTCCATCCGTTTCGTGATCATACGATTGATGGCATCCAGATAAGCTCTTGCACTCGCTTCCAGGACGTCGGTTGAAACCGCTCGACCATTTGCGACAATGTCGTCTTGACGAATCTGTACACGTACTTCACCCAATGCGTCTTGTCCGCCAGTCACCGAATCGATCTGATACTGAAGCAGTTCTACCTCTTCATTCGTGATACGATCAATGGCGCGGTAAATGGCGTCAACCGAACCATTCCCGACAGCCGCTTCCTGCAAAAGCCCTTTTTCGTCATCAACAAGACCGATCGTCGCTGTCGGCACACCCTGTGTACCGCATGAAACCTGCATAAACTCAAAACGGTAAGCCAGTTTCGATGTATCCGTTTCTACATCGTTCAGTAAAGCCAGTATATCTTCGTCCGTAACGTATTTTTTGCGGTCACACAGATCCTTGAATTTACGGAATGCTGTATTCAAAGCATCGCCTTCCAGTTCATACCCGAGTGAAACGAGATGATCCTTGAATGCGTGACGGCCGGAGAGTTTCCCCAATACCAGTTTGGAATCGCCCATTCCTACAATTTCCGGACGGATAATTTCATAAGTGCTTTTTTCTTTCAGGACACCGTCTTGATGAATGCCCGATTCATGCGCAAACGCGTTCGCCCCGATAATCGCCTTGTTCGGCTGTACAACCATACCGGTCAACTTGGAAACCATGCGGCTGGTCCGCGCGATTTCCGCCAGTTCCAGCCCAGTCGCGGCTTGGTAAAATTGCGGACGAGTGTACAATGCCAACGCAACTTCCTCAATCGCTACGTTACCGGCACGTTCCCCAATCCCGTTGATCGTTCCTTCAATCTGGTCAATTCCTGCCGCAATGGCAGCCAACGTGTTCGCGGTTGCCATTCCCAGATCGTCGTGACAATGAGCAGACAATTTGATTTTGTCAGCACCTTTGGCATTCTCGCGCACATAGCGGAAAATATGGGCATACTCGGAAGGAGTCAGGTAGCCTACCGTATCCGGAATGTTCAGTACAGTGGCACCCGCTTTTGCTGCGACTTCCGCCACTTTGACCAGGAAGTCGAGGTCGCTTCGACCGCCATCCTCTGCAGAGAATTCCACATCGGACACGAACCCTTTAGCCAGACGAACAGCCGAATCAATCTGTTCCAATACCTGTTCCGGGGTCATGCGCAGTTTATGCTGCATATGAATCGGCGATGTGGCCAGAAAAACGTGTATCCGCGGGTTGTCTGCCCCTTTTAACGCTTCATACGACTGCTCGATATCAAATTTTACAGAACGGGACAATGAACAAACCGTAACACCGCGAATTTCATTTGCAATCCGTTGGACGGATTCAAAATCCCCTTTGGAGGAAGCCGCAAATCCTGCCTCGATGATATTGACACCCAGGCGAGCTAGCTGCCGGGCAATCTCCAATTTTTCTTCAAGATTCAGGTTCACACCCGGTGACTGCTCTCCATCTCGCAACGTAGTGTCAAACACTTCAATTTTGCGCATAGTTCTCCCTCCCATGAATAATTTGATGAATGCACGATTCTACGGATCCCGTCAGACAAAAACCTGACAGGATCAGTGGAACCGATAATACTTCCCATTTAACGATTGATCCAGCTCATCATTTCACGCAGACGAGAGCCGACTTGCTCAATTTGATGTTCCGCTTCCCGACGCTTAATCGCGTTGTATGTCGGACGGCCTGCCTGGTTTTCAAGAATCCATTTTTTCGCAAATTCACCGCGTTGAATTTCTTCCAGAACCCGTTTCATTTCTTTTCTGGTTTCTTCCGTCACGATACGAGGGCCCGTTACATAATCGCCGAACTCAGCAGTGTCGGAAATCGAATAGCGCATACGGGCCAAGCCACCTTCATACATCAGGTCAACAATCAGTTTCAGTTCATGCAAGCATTCAAAATATGCGATTTCAGGCGAATAACCAGCTTCTACAAGCGTTTCAAAACCGGCTTTTACCAACTCGGAAGCGCCGCCGCAGAGAACTGCCTGCTCACCGAACAGGTCGGTTTCTGTCTCTTCACGGAAGGACGTTTCAAATACACCCGCACGAGTACAGCCGATTCCTTTTGCATAAGCGAGAGCCAATTCTTTCGCCTTGCCGGTTGCATCTTGATGAATCGCGACCAGACCGGGCACGCCGCCGCCTTCCGTAAATACGCGGCGAACCAGATGGCCAGGGCTTTTGGGAGCCACCATTGCCACGTCTACATCGGCAGGAGGCGTAATCTGACCGAAATGAATGTTGAATCCATGCGAGAACATCAACATTTGACCGGCACGCAGATTCGGCTCGATTTCTTCCCGGTATACTTGCCCCTGGCGCTCATCCGGCATCAAAATCTGCACAATATCCGCCGCTTTGGTTGCTTCCGAAACGGTCATTACTTCAAATCCGTCATTTTCCGCTTGTTTCCAGGACTTTCCTGGTCGACCGGCAACGATTACTTTAACACCGGATTCACGAAGGTTCTGTGCTTGCGCGTGTCCCTGCGAGCCGTATCCTACAACGGCAACTGTCTTTCCATGCAACGCTTTCAAATCTGCATCTTGGTCATAGTACATTTTCATTGTTCAAAATCCCCTTATCCTTTTAGTTTTCTTATGTCGATGGCCTGATTGCCGCAGGACACCGATGTATGGTTAACCGTCGTAATGACAACTGGCTTTCCGGGTTATTTCACCCTGGCCGCCACTTGTGCACGCACCAATGCGGTTACTCCGGTTCTGGCAATTTCTTTAATCCCATAGGGACGAAGCAATTCAATAATCGCATCGTTCTTTTCCCGGCTGCCGGTCGCCTGGATCATCATCGAAGAACGCCCGACATCGACAATCGTTGCGCGGAACGGTTCCACAATGCCATTGATTTCCGAGCGGGAAGCCGGATTTGCAGCAATCTTGATCAGAATCAGTTCTCTCTCCACCATCGGGTCTTCCGACAGATCCTGCACTTTAATCACGTCAATCAGTTTGTGAAGCTGTTTCATAACCTGTTCGACAGTCGCTTCATCGCCGATTGTGGTGATCGTCATACGGGAAACCCCCGGTTCTTCACTCGGCCCTACAGTCAGACTGTCGATGTTGAATCCACGGCGGGAGATCAATCCAGCCACTCTTGCAAGCACGCCAGGCGTATCGTTTACGATTACAGACAGGGTATGTCTCACTCTTCCCACCCCTTAACAATCAGTTCATCTGTTCCTTTGCCGGGTGGTACCATCGGGAACACGTTTTCCGCTTCCTCCACGATAAAATCAACCACGACCGGACCGGGATGCGCCAGCGCATCTTTAATTGCCTGTTCGGCCTGAGCCGTATTTTCCGCACGAATCCCTTTGACATTGAACGCTTCTGCAACTCGGGCAAAATCAGGCGCTCCAATTTTCGATTCGGACAGACGATTTTCATGGAACAGTTCCTGCCATTGGCGCACCATTCCCAAGAACCCATTGTTGATGATGAACACTTTGACCGGAATATTTCGCTCTGCAATGGTTTGCAGTTCTTGGATGTTCATCTGGATCGACGCATCTCCTGCAATACAGATGACCAGTTCATCCGGTTTCGCAAGCTGTGCGCCAATCGCTGCCGGGAAACCGTATCCCATCGTACCCAGTCCGCCGGACGTGATCCATTTCCGTGGCTCGTTGAATTGGTAGAAATGGGCTGCCCACATCTGATGCTGTCCGACTTCTGTCGTCACAATCGCACGGCTATCGGTCAATTTATTAATCAGATCAATCACATATTGCGGCTTTAGCGATTCGCCTTGCTGCTTAAAGCTTAACGGGTATTCCGCTTTCCAAGCAGCGATTTGCCGCTGCCAGTCCGCGCAATTCGCACGCGGCGCCTTTTCAAGCAAAGCTTTTAACGCATTTTTTGCATCCGCCACAATCGGATATTCGATTGCCACGTTTTTGCCGATTTCCGCCGGATCGACATCGATGTGCACCTTTTTCGAATTAGGCGAAAACCGTTCCAGCTTGCCGGTCACCCGGTCGTCAAACCGGACGCCACAGGCAATGAGCAGATCACAATGGAAAATTGCCATATTTGCCGCATAGGTACCGTGCATGCCCAACATACCCACATACAACGGATCATTCTGCGGATACGCTCCCAGTCCCATCAGCGTGCTGGCAACCGGAATTCCCGATTCACGAGCAAATCGACGGAGCTCTTCTGACGCTTCACTGCTGATAATGCCGCCACCAATATACATCAATGGCCGTTCCGCTTCCGCAATCGCTTCCGCTACCCGTTCAATCTGCAGCATGCTTGGCATGGTCGTCGGATTGTAACCCCGGATATTAACGGTCTCCGGAAATACAAAATTCGCTTTTCCATTTGCCACATCTTTCGGAACATCAACCAACACGGGACCGGGACGGCCAGTTCCCGCAATGTGATAAGCTTCCGCCAGAATACGAGGAATATCTTCCGTTTTGCGGACTTGGAAATTATGCTTCGTGATCGGCATGGTGATCCCCATCACGTCTGCTTCTTGAAACGCGTCGCTTCCAATTAAGGAAGTCGCTACCTGACCGGTGATGATCACAACCGGAGTCGAATCCATATACGCATCGGTAATTCCGGTAATCAGGTTGGTCGCGCCCGGACCGGACGTAGCCATGACCGTCCCCACTTTGCCGGTTGCCCGTGCAAATCCTTCAGCTGCATGAATCGCCGCTTGTTCGTGCCGGGTCAAAATATGCTCAATGCCGCTTTCATAGAGAGCGTCATATATGGGAAGAATCGCACCTCCCGGATATCCGAAAATCGTTGCAACCCCTAAACGCTTCAGGGATTCCACAACCATTTCAGCCCCCGTCATCTGAACCGGCTTTGCTTGCGGCGCATTCGATGTCGGCGCTGGTTTGATTGCTTGTGACATCTTCTTCCCCACCTCTTCCAAAGTTGATTTTTAAAAAGATTTTCAAGCCAATCCAGGCACTTTCGTTCCTTCTACAACAGTAATTTTGCGAAACTCGCGTGTTAACAGTTCCGTCATCTGGCCAGGCTTTCCATTCCCGATGATACGGGAGTCCACATCTACCACTGGAATCACTTCCGCCGCCGTTCCCGTCAGGAATACTTCATCCGCCACATACACATCATGCCGGGTAAACGGTTTTTCCTCGCAGGGAATCCCAAGTCTCTGGCAAATATCGATAATGGCGTTACGGGTAATTCCTTCTAGCGCTCCCAAGTATGTGGGCGGCGTAATCACTTTTCCGTCTTTTACGAGGAAAACGTTGTCACCAGAACCTTCACATACGTACCCTTCATGATTCAGCATCAAAGCTTCCATCACACCCGCTCTTGCCGCTTCCAATTTGACCAGGATGTTGTTCAAATAGTTGAGCGACTTAATCTTCGGATTGAGCGCATCCGGATTGTTTCGTCTGGTTGGCACGGTCACAAGTGCAAGCCCATTGTCATAAAATTCTTGCGGGTACAGCTTAAGCTGTTCGGCAATAATCACGACGCTGGCTTTTTTACAATTGCGCGGGTCCAGCCCCAAGTCACCGGCACCTCGTGATACAACAAGTCGTATATACGCATCAGGAAGTTGGTTTCTGCGCAACACTTCCAACACGCTATCTTCCATTTCCTGCTGGGTAAGCGGAATTTCCAGCAGAATCGATTTCGCCGACTCATACAGACGTTTGATGTGTTCTTTCAGTCGGAATACATTGCCGGAGTAACTGCGAATCCCTTCAAAAATTCCGTCCCCGTACAAAAAACCGTGATCGAACACCGACACAACCGCTTTGCTGCGGGGCACAAACTCACCATCCAAATAAATTACCAATTCACTCACAGGTTTTCTCTCCTTTTTCTGAATTGTCAGTCTAAGCGGACTAAACAAAAAGCAAACCGTGATAGAAGCTAATAAAAAAATCCTTCTCCAAAACACCCGAACGAAAGTGAATGTACTCACTTGTTCGGCTGCTGGGGCGAAGGATCTCGCGGTACCACCCAGTTTCTCTGTTTTTCTCACAAAAAACAGACTCCGTAAGTCGTAACTGACTTTGTCCGATATCGGGGACATTCCGTTGTTTCCTAGTGGGAATTTGGTCTTTTCAGAAACAAAGCTCCAAGGTGAGCTTCGAAATAAAGATGGCGACCGACTTCTCAGCTTACAGTCGGCTCTCTGGCACCAGAGCTTCTTTCTACTTGTCCTTGTCATCGCAGTTCATTTATTCACGTTACGTGTTCCAAGACTTAAACTGATTATAGTGACCCAAGCGTTTACCTGTCAATGGACATTTTTACTTTTTTTTGTCTTTTTTGTATCCGCCTAGAACGCGGACCTGATGTCCGAAGGTGCCAATTACGGAAACCGCTTTTTGCATGTCATCCGTTTCCACGCCCGCTTCTACATCAATAAAAAACTGGTAAGTTCCCAATTTCTTGCGGGTTGGCCTTGATTCGAGGCGAATCAAATTAAGCCCGAAGGCGGCAAATATATTCAGTACATGCACCAAAGCGCCGGGCCGTTCTTCACTCAACGTGACTAACAGCATCGTGTGATCCGATTCAGGAAGCGGGATTGCGCCTTTTCGGACAACTACAAAACGTGTATGATTTTCGGTAAGATCCTGTAGATTGGATTGCAGAATTTCAAGTCCAAAAATTTTCGCCGCCCAGGAACTTCCAATTGCAGCCACGTCTGTGCGTTTGCTGGCGGCCACTTCTTGTGCAGCCTTCGCAGTACTGTCGTAAGTTTTTGCCTCTGCGCCGATTTCCCGGATGAAGTTGCGGCATTGCGCCAAACCTTGCGGATGCGACCATACTTCTTTGATATCAGAAACTTTACATCCGGGGTTGGTAAGCAACCCCTGTTCAATTGGCATCACAATCTCCGCTGTGACAAACAGATCCTCGTTTCCCGACAAAGTATCAATCGTCATGGAGACAGAACCTTCGATTGAATTTTCAATCGGTACAACTCCATAATCAACATCCTGTTCCTGAATAGCATACAGTACATCTGGAATGGAGGTACACGCTTTCCAAGTTACATCCTGCCCTTCAAAAAAACGAAAGGAAGCTTCTTCCGAAAACGTTCCTCTCGGGCCCAAGTACCCCACTTTCATCGTCTGCCCCCCGCCTTCTTCTTCGCGCGATTCTTTCTCTCCCAATTGCGTGTATTTCATGCGTACGATATCAGCTCACGACTCGCAGGGTTTGCTTAATCGCATGTACATGCTCCATGTCGCCCAATTCATTCAGCGCGTCACGCAGAGAGCCTTCCCGTACTTCATGGGTGATCACCACAATTTCCGCCGTTTGGCTATCTGTCCATTTCTGGAACATCGTATGAATGCTCACCCCATGCTGTCCAATTTTGCCGGCAATCGCTCCCAGCACTCCCGGTTGGTCAGCCACTTCCAAACGCAAATAGAACCGATTTTTATTTTCAAGAGAAGACTGGATGGTCTTCTGTTCATAACAGTCAACCAAAAATTTCCCCCGCGTGCCCGCATGGAAATTGCGAACCGCTTCCACAATATCCCCGATCACCGAGCTGGCAGTCGGCAGTTGCCCTGCACCAAGCCCAAGGAACATGGCCTCGCCAATCGCGTTTCCTCGTACGAAAATCGCGTTATAAACACCATTGACGGAGGCGAGCGGATGGTCTTGCGGAACCAGCGCCGGATACACTTGCGCTGAAATGCTGCCGTTTTCCGTCTCTTTTGCCGAACCAATCAGTTTTATTGCATATCCCATCTGTTTCGCGTAATCGATGTCTCTTTCCGTGATGGAAGTAATCCCTTCCGTATCTACATCGGAAAAGTTGACCCGTGAATTGAATGCCAGGGACGCTACAATTGCGATTTTACGACCGGCATCCCATCCCTCTACATCCGAAGCAGGATTCGCTTCGGCATATCCCAGTTCCTGCGCTTCTTTCAGAGCATCTTCAAACGCCATCCCCATTTGGGTCATCCGGGTCAAAATATAATTGGTGGTGCCATTTACAATTCCCATTACCTCGCTTATTTTATTCCCGGCCAAATCCTTCCGGAGCGGGCGTATGATAGGGATTCCCCCTCCGACGCTCGCCTCATACAAAAAATCGCAACCGTTTCGCGTAGCTTCCAGAATCAGTTCGTCCCCATGTTCGGCAATCAGGTCTTTATTTGCCGTTACTACGCTTTTTCCATTGCGGAAAGCGGTCAATAAAAGATCCTTCGTTCCTTCAATGCCGCCCATAACCTCAACGATCACATCGATCTCGGGATCATTTACAACCTGCCAGGCGTCAGTGGTCAACAATTCAGCAGGAACTTCCACCAGTCTCTCTTTCTCCAGATCGCGTACAACAATTGATTTAATGCGGATAGGGAGACCCGATCTTTTTTCAATTTCTGTTCCATTTTCCGCTAATACTTTGACGACTCCGGAACCAACAGTTCCAAGCCCCAACATGCCAATTCTGACCTGTTCTTTCATGGCTCCCCACTCCCCATTTCTTTTGTCCCTTCATAAAAGACAGAAGTCTCCAATTAGGAGACAGTATATAACAGGAATCCATTCTTGGCAACCGTCATCTATTTACAAAACCCGTTCTATCACAGAAAAAGGCCTTCTACGTATAACAGGTGTGCTGATTCTCCAGGGAATGGGAATGGGAGAAACAACACACCCGTTAAAACGAGAAAACCTTCGTGCCGCACGATCCGAATTTTCGGAATAAAATCAATGATTCTTACTCACCTAGTTTTAAGAATCATCGATTTGTGCGAGTTTGACAAAAGATTGCCTTTGGACCCATTATAGACAAGCTCCTATTTTTCGTCAACTTTTGTCTAATTATTTTTCACTTCCACTTTCGCCAATTTCTCTAACGGAAGCAGTAAAGCGGCTATATCTTTGGCGCCGTGACCAGAATTTCGAGCTTCCTGAAAAATTTGTTCCGCCAGATTGCTCGCCAACAATCGTACTCCCTCCTGTCGACCCATGTCGTTTGCGAGCGATAAATCTTTAAAGAGCAGATCAATTGTAAATTTTGGTGAAAAATCCCTTTTCAGAATACAGTTGGGGACGGTCCGATGCAGCATTGCGCTGTTGCCGGTGGAGGTCGCCAACACTTCGTAAAGCGCTTGTGGGTCCACACCCATTTTACTGCCCAGGACAAATCCTTCGGAAAGAGCGGCTTGCGTTACACCAATCACTAATTGATTCACCAGTTTTGCAATGTTTCCAGCGCCTGACTCCCCCATCCACCGGATGTTTTCCCCCATCGGATTGAAAACAGGCATCATCGCATCAAATGATCCCCGATCGCCGCCCACCATAATTGTCAATGTACCTGCTTCCGCACCCATCGGGCCACCGGAAATCGGCGCATCCAAATACGATACTTGTTTGGTTTTGGCAAGTTGATACAGCTTGCGGCTGGTATAGGGCGAGACAGTACTGTGATCGATGATTACAAGGCCTTGTTTGGCGGATGCCAATAATCCGTCAGACCCGGCCACAATCTCTTCTACGATCGCATCATTTGGCACACAAAGCAATACGGCATCGCAGGTAGACGCTAACTCGTTATATGTATTTGTGGCAGTACAACCGATTTTTGTAACTGCTTCCTCGATTTCTGAACGTCTTACATATACGGCCACGTCAAAATTTGCTTTTCGCAAATTTCCAATCATCGGCAAACCCATAGTTCCTGCTCCAATAAACCCAATTTTCATACCGTTTTTCCTCCTCCTTTTCTGTCCAATTCATTATACCGCAATTTTCATCAAACAAAATGGTCCCTGCAAAACAGGAACCATTGGCGCTCATTTATTCATGCGCGTATTTTTTAATGATGCTCCAAATACATGTCCGCCACATGCTGATCTTCATAGTTCATAGTAAATGTAATCTGTGAGATCGAGCCGTCTTTAAACGTTTCAAACAGCATTTCCGCTACTTCTTCCGCCTCATTTTTGTCCGGTTCCACCCAAAAATCAACGCGCCCTGAAATGGTGTCGTCCACTTCATCGACGGAAACCATGCCGATTACATTGTTAAAATCGTCTCGCAAATGGTATTTGACATGTTCTCCTTCGTCTGAAATCAGACTCAGATGGTATTCATCATCCCCATCGTTGCTTTCAAAATCCGTTTCATAAGTGCTGTTCACATCTACATCATGGTAATTCGGATCTGGATCCATAACATTCATCGGTTCCATTTCCAATATCTGCTCAATGTCCCCATACATCATCACTACAGAGGAGGTGGAAATTTTCAGGGCCGCCGTGAGATGACTGATGTACGTTCGAACTTCGTCCAACACGTATTCCAGATTCCGTTCGTTTACTTTCCCGGTGTCGATCTGTACGGTCCCGGTCAGCAAGTCACCTTCCCGATATACTAAGTACACATCGCCCACCCAGTCCTCGTTGCAATAGATGCTGACCGTTTCGCCGCCCGCTGTCCTGAGTTCCGGTTTTAACGATACGACCGTCATCTGTCATCTCCCCTTTTTTGTAGGTGTATAGGTAGTATCACCTGATTTTTGTAAGCGTAAAGTGAGAATTTTTCCCATAAAAAAACGCCCGTCCGCATCGAAAATACGATGCAAGACAAGCGTTGGTTCTTCGGTTCGATTACACTTTTAAAACAGCGCCTGTGTTTGCAGACGTCACCAATTTGGAATAGCGAGCCAACCAGCCGGATTTCACTTTCGGTTCCGGTTCCACCCATTCCGCACGGCGTTTAGCCAATTCTTCCTCGCTGACTTTTACTTCAATCAACCGCTCATCTACGTCAATGACAACGATATCTCCATCACGAAGAAGAGCGATCGGGCCACCTGCAGCCGCTTCCGGAGAAATGTGTCCTACGCTGATGCCGCGACTTGCTCCCGAAAAACGGCCGTCTGTAATGAGCGCCACTGTTGAGCCAAGTCCCATCCCCGCAATGGCCGATGTAGGAGCCAACATTTCCGGCATGCCGGGACCGCCCTTCGGACCTTCATAACGAATCACCACGACAGAACCTTCTTTCACCCGGCCCATCATGATACCTTCCAGCGCTTCTTCTTGGGATTCAAAAATAACGCAAGGTCCTTCAAAATGTTTGACCTCTGTTGCGCCGCTCTTAATAATGCCCCCATCAGGAGCCAGATTGCCCGTCAGTACGCGGAGTCCGCCTTCATGGCTGTGCGGTTGTTCAATTGTCTTGATTACTGCCGGATCCTGAATATCCGCATGCATGACATTCTCACGGAGTGTTTTGCCCGTTACCGTAATGCGGTCGAGATGCAGCGCACCCTCTTTTTTACCAAGCTCTTTTAAGATGGCGCTAATTCCACCTGCCCGATGAATATCTTCCATATGCCAGTTGGAAGCGGGGCTTACTTTACAAAGATGCGGAATTCTGCGGGAAATTTCGTCAATCCGAGACATCGGATATTCGATACCCGCTTCACGCGCAATGGCCAATGTATGAAGAACCGTGTTGGTAGATCCGCCCATCGCCATGTCGAGAGCGAACGCATCATCAATTGCTTCCATCGTAACGATGTCACGCGGTTTGATATCTTTTTCAATCAACAGTTTTAGGCTTTCTGCCGCTTGTTGAATCAAATTTTTACGAGCTGGATCCGTTGCCAAAATGGATCCGTTGCCCGGCAATGCAATACCCAGAACTTCACACAGACAGTTCATTGAATTTGCTGTGAACATACCGGAACAGGAACCACAGGAAGGACAACCATTATCTTCAATTTCCTTCAATTCGCTCTCCGAGATCTTACCCGCCTGGTAAGCACCGACCCCTTCGAATACGGAACTCAGATCGACCACTTGACCCGAACTTGTTTTACCGGCTGCCATAGGGCCGCCAGAAACAAATACGGTTGGGATGTTAATCCGCATAGCCGCCATCATCATGCCTGGTGTAATTTTGTCACAATTGGGGATGCAAATCATTCCGTCGAACCAATGGGCATTGACGACCGTTTCAACCGAATCAGCAATCAATTCCCGGCTCGGAAGGGAATAGCGCATTCCGATATGTCCCATTGCAATCCCATCATCAACACCGATGGTGTTAAATTCAAACGGTATCATACCAGCCGCCCGGACGGCTTCTTTGACCATTTTGCCAAATTCGTTTAGGTGAACATGGCCCGGAATAATCTCAACAAACGAATTGCAAATCGCAATAAACGGTTTATCAAAATCTTCATCCTTCAACCCGGTTGCTTTCAGAAGACTACGATGTGGAGCTTTGTCAAAACCCTTTTTGATCATATCGCTTCTCATTAACGTCCACTCCCACAATAAACTTTAAAACGATTCAGTAATTTTAATTATAGTAGCAAACGATTGGACATATGACAAGGGTAATTCCTAACAAAAAAGTCCGGTGATAGACCGGACTCACTTTTTTAAGATCGGCATGCAGGATAAAGCTGTAAGCCACATTCTGTTCTCTCGTGCTGCAAACGGTCGCCAACCTCGCACTTGAGCAGTAATCATCTAACTATCGCCTAATGGCGATCCGCCCGTCCGTTCGAATTCCTTTCGGGCAGTTCCCCTACCGTAATTTGGGTTTCTCGCAGATGGGGTTTACCTCGTTCCACTCTTCTCGTTTCCAAGAAGACTTCGTCACTGTGGCACTTTCAGGCTAATAGGAGCATATCTGACAGCAGACGTAGCTCCGTTCACCGCCGTCAACCCAGTTGTTACACCAGATTGCCCTGACTTATGGATTCGTCAGGCATCCAAACTCCAGGCATCACAGCCCGGGCGAGTGTGGACTTTCCTCACTGATGCAAAGATCAGCGCGATTACTCACTTAACCTGCGTTTTGAAATCACAATACTGAAATGATATCAGAACCATAGAAACGATTCAACTGACAAAAGAAAACAAAAATCATCAAGAATCTTGATGATTAACAATAAAAACAGCCTAGCAACGACCTACTCTCCCAGGGCTCATGCCCAAGTACCATCGGCGCTGGAGAGCTTAACTTCCGTGTTCGGGATGGGTACGGGTGGGTCCTCTCCGCTATTGTCACTAGACTCGCAGGGATGCAAGTCGCTCGACGTTGTGACAGGATGTCACAGTTCCTGGTCGAGCTTCCTCTTTCTTTATTCAGGGTTGCTCCCTGAAAACCAGATGCGAATATGAGTGGCGCATGGGAATCCATGATGGATTAAGCCCTCGATCGATTAGTACTGGTCAGCTCCATGCCTCACGGCACTTCCACACCCAGCCTATCTACCCTGTCTTCTTCAGGGGATCTTACCATGTTCTCCATGTGGGAAGTCTGATCTTGAGGGGGGCTTCGCGCTTAGATGCTTTCAGCGCTTATCCCGTCCCGACTTGGCTACTCAGCGTTGCAGTTGGCACCACAACTGAGACACCAGCGGTCGGTTCATCCCGGTCCTCTCGTACTAAGGACAACTCCTCTCAAACTTCCTGCGCCCGCGGCAGATAGGGACCGAACTGTCTCACGACGTTCTGAACCCAGCTCGCGTACCGCTTTAATGGGCGAACAGCCCAACCCTTGGGACCTACTTCAGCCCCAGGATGCGATGAGCCGACATCGAGGTGCCAAACCTCCCCGTCGATGTGGACTCTTGGGGGAGATAAGCCTGTTATCCCCGGGGTAGCTTTTATCCGTTGAGCGACGGCCCTTCCACTCGGCACCGCCGGATCACTAAGCCCGACTTTCGTCCCTGCTCGAGTTGTCCCTCTCGCAGTCAAGCTCCCTTTTGCCTTTGCACTCAAAGCGCGATTTCCATCCGCGCTGAGGGAACCCTTGGGCGCCTCCGTTACTCTTTAGGAGGCGACCGCCCCAGTCAAACTGCCCACCTGACACTGTCCTCTCACCTGCTTCAAGGTGACGAGTTAGAAGATCAATACCTCAAGGGTGGTATCCCAACGTCGACTCCACCTAGGCTGGCGCCCAAGCTTCGATGTCTCCCACCTATCCTGTACATGATGTACCCATCTCCCATATCAAGCTACAGTCAAGCTCCACGGGGTCTTTCCGTCTTGCCGCGGGTAACCTGCATCTTCACAGGTATTACAATTTCACCGGGTCTCTCGTTGAGACAGCGCCCAAGTCGTTACGCCATTCGTGCGGGTCAGAACTTACCTGACAAGGAATTTCGCTACCTTAGGACCGTTATAGTTACGGCCGCCGTTTACTGGGGCTTCGGTTCAAAGCTTCACACCTTTCGGCATTAACCCTTCCCCTTAACCTTCCAGCACCGGGCAGGCGTCAGCCCCTATACGTCGCCTTTCGGCTTAGCAGAGACCTGTGTTTTTGCTAAACAGTCGCTTGGGCCTTTTCACTGCGGCTCCCTCAGGCTTTGACACCCTACCGGAGCGCCCCTTCTCCCGAAGTTACGGGGCCATTTTGCCGAGTTCCTTAACGAGAGTTCTCCCGCGCACCTGAGGATTCTCTCCTCGCCTACCTGTGTCGGTTTGCGGTACGGGCACCGGCTCACTCACTAGAGGCTTTTCTTGGCAGTGTGAAATCAGGGACTTCGGTACTTCAGTTTCCCTCGGCATCACAGCTCAGTCTCACGAGGAGCGGATTTGCCTACTCCTCCTCCTCACTGCTTACACGGCCATCTCCAGCAGGCCGCTCTCCCTATCCTCCTGCGTCACCCCTTCGCTCAAACGCGAGCGCGGTGGTACTGGAATTTCCACCAGTTGTCCGTCGCCTACGCCTTTCGGCCTCAGCTTAGGTCCCGACTAACCCTGGGCGGACGAGCCTTCCCCAGGAACCCTTAGGCTTTCGGTGGACAAGATTCTCACTTGTCTTTTCGCTACTTATACCGGCATTCTCACTTCTATGCCCTCCACCAGTCCTTCCGGTCTGACTTCCACGAGCATAGAACGCTCCCCTACCACGACATTGTCATCCATAGCTTCGGTGTCCGGTTTGAGCCCCGTTACATTTTCCGCGCAGCGTCACTCGACCAGTGAGCTATTACGCACTCTTTAAATGGTGGCTGCTTCTAAGCCAACATCCTGGTTGTCTGTGCACCGCCACATCGTTTCCCACTTAACCGGTACTTCGGGACCTTAGCTGATGGTCTGGGCTGTTTCCCTCTTGACCACGGATCTTAGCACTCGTAGTCTGACTGCCGAAAATAAGTCAACGGCATTCGGAGTTTGACTGAGTTCGGTAACCCGCGAAGGCCCCTAGCCCAATCAGTGCTCTACCTCCATGACTCTTACTTCGACGCTAGCCCTAAAGCTATTTCGGGGAGAACCAGCTATCTCCGAGTTCGATTGGAATTTCACCCCTACCCCCAGCTCATCCCCGCACTTTTCAACGTGCGTGGGTTCGGACCTCCAGTAAGTGTTACCTCACCTTCATCCTGTCCAGGGGTAGATCACTCGGTTTCGGGTCTGCGACTCCAAACTTTCGCCCTCTTCAGACGCGCTTTCGCTGCGGCTCCGCATTCTCTGCTTAACCTCGCCTGCAATCGCAACTCGCCGGTTCATTCTACAAAAGGCACGCCGCCAGACATAAACGTCCTCCGACTGATTGTAGGCACACGGTTTCAGGTTCTTTTTCACTCCCCTCCCGGGGTGCTTTTCACCTTTCCCTCACGGTACTGGTTCACTATCGGTCGCCAGGTTGTATTTAGCCTTAGGAGGTGGTCCTCCCGGATTCCCACGGGATTCCTCGTGTCCCGCGGTACTTGGGGTCCGTCTCGGAGATGGATCTGTTTCAGATACGGGACTCTCACCCTCTGCGGTGGGCTTTTCCAAACCGCTTCTCCTACACATCCATTTTGTAACTCCTCATGAGACGCCCCGCAACCCCAACCTGCAAGCAGGTTGGTTTGGGCTTCTCCGCGTTCGCTCGCCGCTACTGACGGAATCACTGTTGTTTTCTTTTCCTCAGGGTACTTAGATGTTTCAGTTCCCCTGGTCTGCCTCCTCGCTGCCTATGGATTCAGCAGCGGGTACTGGACCATTACGTCCAGTGGGTTCCCCCATTCGGATATCCCCGGATCTCAGCCTGCGTACGGCTCCCCGAGGCGTTTCGGCGTTCGCTCCGTCCTTCTTCGGCACCTGGCGCCTAGGCATCCTCCGTGTGCCCTTTGTAGCTTAATCATCTACATCGGTTTTACTCGGTATCTTCCCAGCTAATTGTGAATTGTATACTCGCTCCCCAATCTCTTTGGGTCCCCGCCAAAGTATTCGGTGTTGCTCCAACGCTTCACTTCACTTTGGCCGGTAGATGAGTTACCTCGCAATTTTTCGTTTCTCATATTCGCTATCCAGTTTTCAAAGAACAAAAATCAACGGAAGATGTTGATATCACGGTGGCATGTGCGACCGCAACCCTCAAATCTTTCCACCTGAAGAAACTCTTCCTTCTCTCGAAGGCTGTCGTTCCTTCAAAACCAAATCGTGTAGAGAAGCCTGTGTGTTCGTGCTTGTGCTCTTTCGAGCTCCTTAGAAAGGAGGTGATCCAGCCGCACCTTCCGATACGGCTACCTTGTTACGACTTCACCCCAATCATCGATCCCACCTTCGGCGGCTGGCTCCCTTTCAGGTTCCCTCACCGACTTCGGGTGTTACCAACTCTCGTGGTGTGACGGGCGGTGTGTACAAGGCCCGGGAACGTATTCACCGCGGCATGCTGATCCGCGATTACTAGCAATTCCGGCTTCATGCAGGCGAGTTGCAGCCTGCAATCCGAACTACGAACGGTTTTCAGGGTTTCGCTCCAGATCACTCCTTCGCTTCCCGTTGTTCCGCCCATTGTAGCACGTGTGTAGCCCAGGACATAAGGGGCATGATGATTTGACGTCATCCCCGCCTTCCTCCGGTTTGTCACCGGCAGTCACCTGTGAGTGCCCAACTCAATGCTGGCAACACAGATCAAGGGTTGCGCTCGTTGCGGGACTTAACCCAACATCTCACGACACGAGCTGACGACAACCATGCACCACCTGTCTCCGCTGCCCCGAAGGGAAGGTCTATCTCTAAACCGGTCAGCGGGATGTCAAGCCCTGGTAAGGTTCTTCGCGTTGCTTCGAATTAAACCACATGCTCCACTGCTTGTGCGGGCCCCCGTCAATTCCTTTGAGTTTCAGTCTTGCGACCGTACTCCCCAGGCGGAGTGCTTACTGTGTTGACTTCGGCACTGATGGGTGGACCCCACCAACACCTAGCACTCATCGTTTACGGCGTGGACTACCAGGGTATCTAATCCTGTTTGCTCCCCACGCTTTCGCGCCTCAGCGTCAGTTATCGGCCAGCAAGGCGCCTTCGCCACTGGTGTTCCTCCACATCTCTACGCATTTCACCGCTACACGTGGAATTCCCCTTGCCTCTCCGATCCTCAAGCCATCCAGTATCCAGGGCCATCCCGGGGTTGAGCCCCGGGCTTTCACCCCAGACTTAAATGGCCGCCTGCGCGCGCTTTACGCCCAGTAATTCCGGACAACGCTTGCCACCTACGTATTACCGCGGCTGCTGGCACGTAGTTAGCCGTGGCTTCCTCCTTGGGTACCGTCACGCCATGAGCATTCCCTCTCTCAGCCATTCGTCCCCAAAGACAGAGTTTTACAACCCGAAGGCCTTCTTCACTCACGCGGCGTTGCTCCATCAGGCTTGCGCCCATTGTGGAAGATTCCCTACTGCTGCCTCCCGTAGGAGTCTGGGCCGTGTCTCAGTCCCAGTGTGGCCGTTCACCCTCTCAGGTCGGCTACGCATCGTCGCCTTGGTGAGCCGTTACCCCACCAACTAGCTAATGCGCCGCGGGCCCATCTGTCAGTGATGCCGTAGCACCTTTTACAACCCCTTAGATGCCTAAAGGCTGATTATCCGGTATTAGCACCCGTTTCCAGGCGTTATCCCAGTCTGTCAGGCAGGTTACCCACGTGTTACTCACCCGTCCGCCGCTGGCTTCCAGAGAGCAAGCTCTCTTTCCGCCCGCGCGACTTGCATGTATTAGGCACGCCGCCAGCGTTCGTCCTGAGCCAGGATCAAACTCTCAATGAACAGTTAGTGCTTCAGCACTTACTGTGAATGGATCCCGTTCCATAGGAATCGGGATTTCCTTAAGAATCAATCTGGCTCCCTACACGATTCAGTTTTCAAAGAACGACTGCCACCTTTGGTGGCTTAGCGTTGCTTGTGCCCTTTGGGTGCTTGTGCCCTTTGGGTGCTTGTGCCCTTTAGGTACAAAGAACGACTGGTTTGTGCTTCCCAAAAGCAGCGACAAACATGATCTTAACAGATTCAAACGCCCAAAACAAGTGGGAGTTTTTATCTTTTTTCGTGCCGCTCTCTCGCGGCGACAATTGCTATCTTATCACATTTGACCGTTAGCCGCAACTGGTAAATCCAGTCACCCGATCCACAAGCCGCCGCGTTTCGACGACAACGATGATTATATCTCGCAGAAGGCCATCTCTCAATCCGAAGCGTAAAACAAAATCCAACAAGAATCTGCAAAAATTTCTTTTAATCGAATTCCGTTCCACTTTTTTCAGCCATTCAAGTGATCTTGTGGATTTTTAGCAAGCGCAAACCGTATTTTTCGTAATCATCTTCTCCAATATAGTGTTCCGACGGCAACCCATCAACAAGTGCTTGAAAATCTTGACGCAATTTTGCGAGATCGACCCCCTGCAACTTATCGGGCAAGGATTGCAGAGACGGGTAGGCATACTCATAGAGCTTTCGAACTCCGCGCAACACCCCTTTTTTCAATTTAAACTGGGCTGTGGCCACCTGAACCAAAGCTTTGTAAAATTGAGCTTCAACTGGATCCTGTGATCTCTTCCAAGCCTCTTCAAATATTTCGTGGCACTCATAAAAATCTTGTTCGTCATTGAACAAACGGAGAAATCTCTTGGTTACCTCGTTCATTTTCCAAACACCTTTCACTAATTCTCCTATATTTATTATAAACGAAAAAGAGGGAACCCTTTCCGGTAAAATAAAGGCTCCCTCAAGATTCAACTTTATTTTTGCTGCTGCCCAGCGCTTGGATTCGGATATACCGGCGGACTCACTGGCATAAACGGAGTACCTTGCACATCATAGAAAACCGAAGGAACATCACCCACCATCACGAAAGAGGCAATCGGCACTTTTGCCTGAACATCTACTGGTTTCGTAACAAAAGGAATAATGACATTGACTCGCACTTTAACATTGAGGATCAATGAATGTTTGGTCTGATTAATGCCAAGCGAATTCGATTCCTCAGTGATTTCAGAATTAACGGCGCTGACCGGAACGACAGTAATCGGAATGTCAGGACCAAACGTAGCCAAAATCGATGAATGCAGAGCCTGCCCGACTGGCAAACGAATCTCCGATTGATTCATTTCCTTCAAAACGCTTTGTATTTGTTCGGTCGTCTGCGCCTCGATGCGGTTTGCCTGCGGCATGTTAAAAACCGCTGACCTTATATTCCCTTTATCATCTTTAATGAATTGAACAATGTCCTTATAACTTTGGTCTGTCGCTATTTTTTGCACAATCGCATCATTAATTGTCTCCGTTGCATACTGGCGTGCAATAGTTTCGGCCACATTAACAAATGCAGGCCGCAAATTCGTTTCGATAAAAAAAAGCGATTGAACGACCATCAGTACAATTAAAAAAAACGCGATGAGAAAAACCGCTCTCCAACGTTTTACAGGTCGGCGAAGGCGCATTCGTCTTCTGCGTAGTTGGATCATATACGCCCCTCTCCCTTCGATTCATTTTATGACGAAGGGGAGGCAAGCAGTACAAAAAAAGCAGCTATCGTTTCGCTGCTTCTTTCAGACCCAGACGCATCTCTTCTAAGCTCAGAATTTCATCCTGCAAACAGGGGATGACCGTTTGGACAACGGTTCCTTTGCCGGTTTCACTTTGAATCGATATCGAACCGCCCATGCGGGTAACAATTTGTCGGCAGATGGACAGTCCAAGACCTAATCGTTCCGGTTTGGTAGTAGTGAACGGATCGAATACATTCGACATTAACTCACTTGAAATTCCGACACCGTTATCGCGCACAGACAAACGAAAACTGTCACCAAACGACTCCACCGACAAATGGATTTCACCGCCCTCGACCGCGACAGCTTCCAGCGCATTTTGCACAAGATTGAAAAGCAGCGAGTTGATTTCGTTTATATCACCAAAAAATTTAAAGTTTTTTCGCGGGAACTCACACAAGATCCTGGCGCTGTGCAAAAGAGCTTCTTGCTGAAGTCTTGGCATAATCTCATGAAGCCAATCGTTAACCCGAATCACTTTAAAACGAAGTTCCTGCGGTTTGCTGATCAAAAGAAAATTGCTTAGGATTTGCTCAATCTTTTCGATTTCAGAAAACAACAACGGAAAAACGTTCTGGCATTTATCCGAAAAATTGCGCTGCAGCAAACCAATCCCCGACATTTTTTGGATATCTCGCTGCAAAAGTTGCAGAAAACCTTTTACAGTGGTTAACGGATTGCGAATTTCATGAACAGTGCCAGCCGCCATGTTGCCGATCGCCGCCATCTTTTCCGCTTCTACAATATCCTGTTGAATTCGATACGATTCCGTAAGATCTTGGAATGTCAGCATGATACCGACCGTCTGATTCAACATCACCAACGGAGAAACTTCCGCTTTTAAATACAACTCTTTTCCATTTATTTGAAAGAGCAGTTTGCCTAACGATAAGGTTATTTGCTCAGTGAGAGATTGTTGGACTACATCCATATTAAGAGCTGGAAACATTGCCGTGACGCTGGTTCCTACCCATCCGTTTTTGTCAATTCCAAACAACGTTAATGCAAACCGGTTGATATCTGCAATATTTCCTTTTAGATCAATCAGGATAACTCCGGATTGCAAACGATCGAACATGGATTCGAAAAATTCACGGAAAGAAACCATAGAAAAGCTGACGCCCCTTCAAAAGACGATTGAATTCGGTATACACAACAATTAGATATGTTTCGTCATTCTCCTGCAACAAAAACCAATTTTTTGGTAAAATATTTTCGGTTACAGTCGAATTTTGGCAAACTTCCTCTTTCCAACCTGGAAAATCATACCGTCTTGCACTTCAATCTGGGTATCCACATCGGATATTTTTTCACCGTTCAGTTTGACGGCCCCCTGTTGAATCATACGTCTCGCCTCCCCGCTGGAAGGGCAGAGTTTCAAATCGGTCAAAAGCTTAACAATCCAGACGGTTCCTGCATGGTAGGACACTTCCGGTATATCTGCCGGCAGAGCACCTTGTTGGAACACTGTTTTAAAATACTCTTCTGCCACATTCGCTGCCTCCAAACCGTGGTAGCGGCCAACGATTTCACGCGCCAGGCGCATTTTGACGTCACGCGGATGCAGAGTACCTTCCGCAAGCCCTTTCCGAATCCGATCAATTTCCTGTACAGGAACAGCGGTCACCAACTCAAAATATTTCACCATCAGTTCATCCGGAATTGACATTGTTTTTCCGTATTGATCATTCGGTGATTCATTGATCCCAATATAGTTGCCTAAGGATTTGGACATCTTCTGCACCCCGTCCAATCCTTCCAAAATCGGCATCATGATAGCGATTTGCTGCTCCTGGCCAAATTCTTTTTGGAGCATGCGCCCCATCAGCAGATTGAATTTTTGATCGGTGCCGCCGAGTTCAATATCGGCCTGCATGGCCACCGAATCATACCCCTGCATTAAAGGATACAAAAATTCATGCAGCGAGATCGGCAAATTGCCGCTAAACCTTTTCTGAAAATCTTCTCTCTCCAACATGCGGGCCACTGTCATTGTAGAAGTCAGTTTGATTACATCAGCAAAATTCAATTTGGCCAACCAAGTGGAGTTATACAGAATTTCCGTCTTCTCCGGGTCCAAAATTTGAAACGCCTGATCCGCGTAGCTTTTAGCATTTTCCAAAACCTGTTCACGTGTGAGTTGTTTACGAGTCTCAGATTTTCCGGTCGGATCCCCAATCATGCCTGTAAAATCACCGATCAGGAGTTGTGCCCGATGGCCCAATTCCTGAAAATGGCGAAGTTTATTTAGAACAACCGTATGTCCCAATGTGAGATCTGCGCCGGATGGATCAACGCCCAGCTTCACGTTTAACGGCTTACTCGTCTCCAGGGACCGGGCCAATTTTTTAGCCAGTTCCTCTTCTGGAACAATTTCGGCCGTCCCCATTCGAATCACTTCAAGTTGTTTTTCTATTTCTTTTCGCATCTTTGAATCCATAAGCTTCCCCCGTCACTCAGCAAGATTACTCGGAATGATTTTGAAAATCCTGCTAATTCTAAGTCTAACTAACCGTAACACAGCCAATTAAGCGTTGTCAAAACAGGTCGAACAAGTCTCTCAAATTTCTGCCAATTTTGCTATAATAGGGCAATCAAGGGGGAAGTCTATGACCAGCCAAAGCAACCGGACAACGGATATAACGACCCGAACGGGCAAATTCAAAAGAAAACCTCGATTTTGGTTAAAAATACTTATTGTATCCATTTTGGCATTCGGTTTACTTGGTACGGCAGGTGCTTTTGGTTTTGTCTATTATCTGATTCAGGATGCACCCGCTTTCACCCCGGAGGCATTTAACAGTCTTTCTGCAACCACCAACGTATATGACCGAAACGATCAATTATTGGGTTCTATGCAAAGTGACGGAGAACGGGAACTGATTAAGAGCCTGGACGAAGTTTCCCCTTATGTCGTACAGGCATTTGTCGCGGCAGAGGATGCGGATTTTTACAAACATTTTGGAATTGATCCGATTTCCGTGCTGCGAGCCGCCTACCAAAATTTCATCGGCGGCGGAATTGTATCAGGCGGAAGTACGATTACCCAGCAAACGGTGAAAAATGTGATGTTTCCCGCACAGGAACAAACGATTAAACGAAAGGTGCAGGAAATGTATTTATCTGTTCAACTGGAACGGGCCATGAGCAAAAATGAAATTTTGGTCCACTATTTGAACTGGATTTATTTCGGAAAATCCGGTTATGCGAATATTTATGGCATAAAAGCGGCCTCGAAAGCGTTTTTTAACAAGGACCCGCGCGACCTGAACCTGGCACAAGCGGCGATTTTGGCGGCTCTTCCCAATAACCCGGGCAAATATAATCCATATACCGGACTGAAACATGCAATTACCTATCAGAATTATGTATTAAATGAAATGATGAAAGCCGGTTATATTACGCAGGAGGATTATCAGAAAGCGCGCTCGTTTGACATCGAAGCGTCGATTGTCAAACCGAAAGTAACAGCCACTGGGTACAACAATTACCCGTTTGTCATTTCGGAAGTGGAACGGCGCGCGGCAGAAAAATTAATGTCTGTAGGCCGATATGACAATTTGGATGATGCCAGACAAGCCCTCTTTAAAGGCGGCTACAAGGTGTACACAACTATCGACCGAAATTTTCAGGATGCGGTAGATCAGGTGCTGGCAGACGATAAAAACTTTTACGGCCAACCGATCAGTTATCGTTCAAGCGACAATCGAGAAATAAAAGATGCCCTTCAACAGGCGGGCGCTACTTTATTGGACAACCAGACGGGCGGTGTTTTGGCAATCGGAGGCGGACGCGATTATAAGAAGAATCAAAACAACCATACCACACTGCCACGGCAACCCGGTTCGACCATGAAGCCTTTATCTGTCTATGGACCGGCTGTTGAGAAAAAGTTGTTGTCGCCTGGTTCCGTGCTGGACGATACGCCGATGGCTCTTGCCAATCCGAATGCGGCAGGCGGAAAGTATTTTCCCATGAATTATGACAACAAATTCCACGGCTTGATGACAGCGAGAGAAGCGCTGAAAAGATCCTACAACATTCCGGCGATTAAAACCACCGAGTTGGTGACACCTGCAGTCGGACTTGATTATGTGAAAAAAATGGGTGTAACGACTTTGCAAAAAAGCGATGAAAATCTTGTTTCCGGCATCGGCGGACTCACTTATGGAATGTCGGTGGAAGAAGCAACAGGCGCTTATTCCACTTTTGCCAACGGCGGCGTATATAAAAAATCGCATTTGATTACCCGCATCGTCGACCGGACCGGGTATGAAGTGTATCGCTATAAACCCACCGCAGAAAAAGTGTTTTCGCCAGATACCGCTTATATTTTGACAGATATGATGAAGGATGTTGTCAAAAGCGGCACGGCTGCAGGAGTCGGGGCCCACTTTCCCGGACGACAAATTGCAGGCAAAACCGGCACCACAGACGGCACTACCGATTCCTGGTTCGTAGGCTACACTCCTGCCGTCACTTTGGGAATTTGGGTGGGGTATGATATCCCGTATCCGATGGCAGATTTAAGCGCAATTGACGCTTCGGGTTCCCGTCCTCTCAAAATTTGGGATGACATTATGGACAAGGTCTATCCGAAATTGCCGGCAGAACCGTCTTTCCCTCCAATGCCGGAAACAATTGCGCGAGCGGAAGTGTGTACAAAATCCGGTAAAATTCCAACCGACCTTTGTCGGGCTTTAGGAACCGTCACAACAGATCTGTTTGTAAAAGGAACCGAACCGAAAGAGCTGTGCGACACTATGGTAAGCGTAAAATACGTCGAACTCAACGGAAAAAAATATCTGATGAACGATAAACTGTCCGCCATGGGCAGCGTTGTAAAAGAAGGCATTTTTATCAAACGGAAACCTTATGAACTGCCGGATGGAAATGAGAAATACAGACCGACAGACGCCTATATGGAACTTCCACAGCAATTCGCAAAAAACTCTGGAACAAGTGCTTCCGCAGAATCCGGAGCGGGAACTTCTGCAGGTTCACCTGTTGATATACAAATTGTCAGCAATACTCCAACCTCTGTCACGCTTGCGTGGAAACCGGTAACAGAGGCAGACGGATATGTGATGATGCGGTCAACGTCGCCGACAGGGCCCTTCCAGATTATATCTGAACACCTGCAGGAGACACAGTATACCGATGCGACAGTACAAGCGGGTATCAGCTATTACTTCCAGGTATGCGCCATTCAAAACGGAACGATTCAACCCGCTGTTGCGTCGGTTCAGGTAACGCCGGGAGCCACCCATGCGACGGAGCCAGGAGAGAATCCGGGCACTCCTGGACCCTCTTCGGATACGACCGCGACCGCCCCCGTCTTATCCATCAGATCGGGCAGCACGGGACAAGCGGAACTTGCATGGACCCCTTCGGCGGCTGCCTTTCATTATCTGGTCGAACAAAATACGGGGTCGGGTTGGCGGCAAATCGCCAATACCACAACCAATTCCTATACACTGTTGGCATCAGACGGAGATTCATTCCGTGTGAAAGCGGTTGATCCGACAGGGCAAATTTCGATTTCGAATACGATCCGTTACCACTTCCAATAAGTTCACGGTAATTACGGTGATCCCGATTCCCTCAAGGAACGGGATCCATTATTTCAACGTCACAATCGTTACACCTGTATGCCCTTCGCCATGTTCCCCGTTGCGAAAGGATCGAACCTGTGGATGCGCCTTCAAAAATTCCTGCACGCCAGCTCTTAGAGCACCCGTTCCTTTGCCATGAATAATAGAAACTTGTGACAATCCCGCCATGACCGCATTATCCAGATACCGATCAATTTCATATTTCGCCTCTTCGATTGTAGTGCCCCGTAAATCCAACTCCAGACGGGTCGGTTCATCCGATTTGCGCCTGACGATTCCGCGTGTTTCCTGCTTCTTCGGCTCTGCCAGCTTTTCAACCGATGAAAGTTTCAATTTCGTTTTCATTGAACCGATTTGTACCTGCAATTCATCAGGCCCTACCTCAAGCACCGTACCCTTTTGATTGAGCGTTAGCACTTGGACTGTATCCCCCGGTCGGATTTCCTTTCTTTCGGCCGACTTTCTTTGGATTCGCCGCTCTCTTCTGGCAGGAGCCGCCGATTCTAACTTTTTGCGGAGTTCAATCAGTTCATGTTCTTTAAAATTGGCCTGTTCCCGCTGGCGAATGCGGCGCAGTTCCTGTAAGATTTCCTGAGCTTCCCGATCCGCTTTTTTGACGATTTGGCGCGCCTCTTCTTCCGCCTGTTCCACAAGCCGGTCTCGTCCCAGAAGGAACTGTTCTTGTTCTTTATCCAATTGGGCACGCAGCTGTTCCATTTCTTTGCGGACGCGCTCCGCTTCCTGTCTTTCTCTTTCAGCTTGCAGCCGATTTTCTTCCAACTGACGAATCAGGTCGTCTACCCGTACATCCTGACGGTTCATTCGTGACTGGGCATCCTTCACGATCTCTTCCCGCAGCCCCAGCCTTTGCGAAATGGCAAATGCGTTTGACCTGCCAGGGACACCAACCAACAGGCGGTAGGTAGGCCGCAAACTTTCCGAATCGAATTCGACAGATGCGTTCATCGCTTCCTTTTGCGTGTACGCATATTCTTTCAACTCACTATAGTGCGTGGTGACGACCACTTTGGCCCCACGCTTCCGCAAGAATTCCAAAATCGCCTGGGCCAATGCGGCGCCTTCTGCCGGATCGGTACCTGCCCCCAATTCATCAAACAGCACCAGGGAGCGAAAGTTTACGCTTTCCAAAATCCCAATGATGTTCTTCATATGACTGGAAAACGTGGACAAACTCTGCTCTATGCTCTGTTCGTCACCAATATCCGCAAAAATTTCTTCAAAAATGGAGATCTCGCTGCCTTCGTCAGCCGGGATCTGCAGCCCTGACATAGCCATCAAGACTAACAGTCCGATCGTTTTTAAAGTGACCGTTTTACCGCCCGTATTGGGTCCGGTAATCAGCAACATGCTAAAATCAATCCCTAAATGGACATCGATCGGAACGGCTATTCGCCGGTCTAACAGAGGGTGAAACGAGTTTTTCAAACGAATCCGTCCCTCCTCATTGACAATGGGCGGATTCGCTTTCATTTCATGCGCCAACAATGCTTTGGCAATAATAAAGTCGATCTGGGCAAGTGCCTCCAGACCGATTTTCAGCACTTCCGCTTCGGCGCCAATCACAGCCGTCAATCTGCTTAAAATACGCTCAATCTCGCGGCGTTCCTTCGTCTCCATTTCCCGCAAACTGTTGTTTAAGGAAACGACAGCAGCCGGTTCTATAAACAGAGTTGCGCCGGAAGCGGATTGGTCATGTACAATGCCGCCAAAAGCTGCCCGATGTTCCGCTTTGACAGGGATACAGTACCGATCATTGCGAATTGTAACAATTGCATCCTGCATCATTTTCTGATAGTCCGGATTTCGCAGCATCGAATCCAATCTTTCCCGAACTCTTGCCTGCAGACTGCGCATTTCACCCCGAATTCGATACAGTTCTGGTGATGCGTGATCCACCACTTGCCCATTTTGATCGATGGCCGATCGGATCTCTTCTTCTTGGGAACGCATTTCTACCAATTGTTCCGCCCACCCTTGCAGGATAGGAAGCGGATTTTGTTCCGCCAAATCCAGCAAAAACTTGCGAAGACGGCGGCTGGCTGCGATCGTGTCCGCAACGTCCAGAAGTTCTGCCGCATCCAGCGTACTGCCGACGGCGGAACGTTTGACCGACTGCCGAATATCCCGGATCCCGCCAAAAGGTATCAAACCTTTTAAACGGTATACCGTTTTTCCTTCTTCTGTAGCGTCTAAAGCGGACTGCACGTCAGACAATAAAACAAACGGTTCGATGCGTTCTGCCAATTCTTTGCCGATTGCGGTACTTGCTTTGGCAACGAGCATTTCTCTGATTTTATGGTATTCGAGTACTTGCAGCACTCGTTGGTTCATGAATTTTTTCCTCCTGTACAAACAATTGACAGCCATAGTTCGGAACAAATCGGTAACAATATTCATTGAGGTATCTCTCACCTATTGTAACGATTCTAACCAAAAGGAGGCAAATCAAAATGAATATTTTGGGTACCATTGTCCGGTTTGTGGTTTCGGCCTTGGTTCTTATGTTTGTAGGCTTTTTAGTACCGGGGTTTGGTGGTTTGACCTTTTTGACAGCCCTGTTGGCGGCTGTTGTGATCGCCGTATTGGGATGGGCAGTTGAGCGTTTGTTCGGCGAAAGGCGGTCTCCGTATGCAAGAGGCATTTCAGGATTTATATCTTCTGCCATTGTGATTTATATTGCGCAATGGTTTATCCCCGGCATGCGGGTCACTATTTTGGGGGCACTGCTCGCTTCCCTGATTATCGGAATCATCGATTTGTTTGTGCCGGGAGATGTGGTAAGAGGCCAAGGATTTGGCGATCGCCCACGAAACGACTAATCGTTTTCGCGCTTATAACAAAAGACTGTCGGCATTCGACAGTCTTTTGTTGCAGTATGCTTGCCAAAAATGCTCTTATTTCCCGACTTTGCCGAACAAAATGCCACTTATTTGCGCCTGCTGCAGGGCATGGGCAATTTGTGACTTTTGCAGCGCCGTTTGAACGGCATCTACTGGCAAAAATGCTCCTACATTGACCACTAAAACGAGCACCAAAACACCGATTACCAAACCCACGACCAGTCCTGAAACTCGGTTCAAGAACGACAGACCTGGAAGTCTGACAAATATGCCAAGAAACCTGCCGACAATCCGAATTACAAGAACCGTTACCGCAAATAACAGAATAAACGCCAACACGCCGTACCCATTCTGCATGAGAGGAGCGATCAAAGGCGCCATGCCGGAATCCACCGTTTTTTGAACGCTGCTCGATGACATCAGCACGTTTCCGCCTAGCTGTTGAAGCAAAGGCGTTACATTTGGGCTGTATGTTTTAGCCACCCAGTAACCGGCAAAAACGCCGACAAATCCAACAATCTGTTGTACCAATCCCGTTCTGTACCCATTCCAAACAAACAACAGCAAAAGGAGCGACAAAATGATATCTGCGGTCGTCACAAATCCAATCTCCCTTGTGGCCGATCCGGCTCACGTTCCAGAATTTTCAGCAGTTCCTCATATTCCTGCCGCAATCTCATATATTCGTCCGCGATATTGACAGCTGCCAGAACGGCGAGACGATTTAAATCAAGACGCGGATTTGCGCCAGCAATCTCGCGCATCTTGTCATCCACGAGGCCAGCCACCAAGCGCAGGTGATCTACCGACGCTTTTCCGCGCAGTTGATACTCCATCCCGTAAATATCAACCCGAATCCGATTATTCTCTTTCTGCAAGGGATCGCCCCCTTTACACCGTCTATTATAAATTCGTTTCAGAAAGAGTAAACTCCTGCAACTGCCTACGCCCGAAGTTCTGCCTGGTATTTTTCGCGCAGGGATTGAACAACCTGATCGTGCCTTACCTGCACTTCTTCGTCTGTCAAAGTTCGGTCTTCCGCACGGTACACCAGAGAGAACGCAACCGACTTATTGCCTGCAGCCACTTGCTCTCCTTGATAGACATCAAACAATCGAACTTCTTTCAACAGATCGCCAGCCGCTTCCCGAATTGTTTGCTCCAGTGAACCTGCTGGAATATCCAACGTTACAACGACAGCCAGATCCCGTTCAATAGCCGGGAACTTCGGCAATGGCCGAAATTCGATAGCTGAACGGCTGAACTGCTGCAGCGTGTTTACATCCAATTCCAAATAATAGGTTTCTTTCAACCCCCACGTATTTTCCGCCAGCGGGTGCAGCGCTCCGAAGAATCCAATCTCTGTGCCGTTGACGACTGCCCGCGCTGTTCGGCCGGGATGCATGCCAGGCCGTTCATCTGAATTATACACAACGTTTGTGATTCCCAGTTGGGAAAGTAATGTTTCGACAATTCCTTTGACTGTGTAAAAATCAACCTTGCGCGGTTTCTCGCCAATGTTCTGCGAACCGAACCCCCCCGTCAGAATGGCCGCCAATTTCGTTTTTTCAAGCGGTTGCTCTGTAATTGGAAGGCTGTTGGGATGGAACACCGTGCCTATTTCAAACAATGCCAAATCATTGTTTTTTCGGTTTAAGTTGTATCCAACCACTTCCGCCAGGCTTGGCAACATGGTGGTGCGAAGTACTTTTCGTTCGTCTGACATCGGCAAAGCAAGCGGAATCTGTTTTCGAAGCGGCGATTCGTCAGCCAGAGACAATGGTTGCAAAGAACCGGGACTTGTAAAGCTGTAAGTGACAATTTCAAGCAGTCCCATTCCACTCAATAATTCACGAATGGTTCGACGCAGCCATTGCCCGCCCGTATAGGCGCCCTGCGACAGTACCCCGACAGGCATAGTGGTAGAGATTTTATCATATCCGTAAAGTCTTGCGGCTTCCTCAATCAGATCAATTTCCCGCGATATATCCGTACGTCTGACTGGGACTGTGACGGCAAGTGTGTCAGCATCCCGTTCGGAAACCGCAAAGCCAAGTCTTTGCATAAACGATTGTATGACTTCTGCTGACAAATTGGTTCCCAATATCTGGTTGGTGCGCGTAATACGCAGATCGATCGTCAATTCCTGGGCAGGGCGCGAGATAATTTCCACCGGTTGGCCCACCACCTGACCGCCGCCTAAATCGGCCATCAACTGTGCGGCACGCAGCAAAGCAGAGCGCATAATGGACGGATCGATCCCTTTTTCAAAACGCATTTGGGCTTCCGAACGAAGACCTAATTTTTTCCCTGTAAGTCTTGTTGTTCCCGGATCAAAATAGGCCGACTCCAACGCGATCATAGAGGTTTGCTCCCTCACTTCCGAGTTTTCACCGCCCATTACGCCTGCCAGACCGATTGCCCGCTCTGGATCGGCAATCACTAACATCGATTCATCCAACTGGCGTTCTTGCCCGTCTAACGTAACGATCCGCTCTCCTGCTTTGGCCTGTCTGACAATAATGGTTGACTCCTTGACTTGCGACAAATCAAATGCGTGCAAAGGCTGTCCGTATTCTAACATAACGTAGTTGGTCACATCGACAATATTACTAATTGGCCGAATCCCGGCGGTCAACAAACGCGTCTGCAGCCACAGAGGCGACGGAGCTACTTGAATGCCTTTCACAACTTGGACACTGTATTGAGTACAATTATCGGATTGAATTTCAACTTTTACTTGCTCCGAACTGTTTGCTGGCTCTGTGACAGGAATGGAAACGGGCCCTTCAAATTTCACTTTTCGATTGAGAATGGCTGCCACTTCATAGGCCACACCGCGATAACTCAAGCAATCCGCGCGATTGGGGGTCAGTTCCAGTTCGAGCACTACATCATCCAGACCCAGCAACGGCTCGATCAACTCACCCGGTTTCGCATCTTCCGGCAGAATGTAGAGTCCCTCTGTTTGTTCTTTGGGCAAAAGACGGGTGTCCAGCCCCAATTCCGCTGCTGAACAGAGCATCCCCTGTGATTCAACACCGCGCAATTTTGCCCGTTTGATTTTGATATCTCCCGGCAATTCCGCTCCCGGCAAGGCACAAGGCACCTTTTGTCCCGCTTTTACATTGGGGGCGCCGCACACAATCTGCAAAAGTTCCGCCTGCCCCGCATCCACACGGCATACTTTCAATTTATCCGCATTCGGGTGCTGTTCAGTCTGAACTACATGGCCCACCACCACATTGTGTACGCCTTTATTCAGCCGTTCGATCACTTCGACCGGTATTCCATGGTCAGTTAAGAGCTCGGCCAATTTTTCCGGTGTCATATCCGCCCCTAAGTCAACATAATCCTGCAGCCATTTGTATGAGATTTTCAATTGAATCCCCCCCTTTAAAACCGATTCGCAAATTGTTTCAGAAAGCGAACGTCATTTACATAAAAATGCCGAATATCATCGATCCCATATTTCAGCATGGCTATTCGCTCCACTCCCATACCGAAAGCAAACCCGGTGTAAGTTTCCGAATCATACCCTGCCATTTCGAGCACTCTTGGGTGCACCATACCGGCTCCCAAAATTTCAAGCCAGCCCGTGTGCTTGCAAATTCGGCATCCATTTCCCTGGCACGCATAACAGCTTACATCGACTTCCGTGCTCGGCTCGGTAAACGGGAAATAACTCGGACGCAGCCGGATCTGCTGCTCCGCCCCGAACATGCGGCGGGCAAATGCAAGGAGAATTCCTTTCAGATCACTCATCCGGATGCCCTTATCGACAACCAGTCCTTCGACCTGCGTAAACGCGTGTGAATGGGTTGCGTCATCATCATCCCGTCGATAGACGCGTCCAGGCGCAATAATCCGGACGGGCACCTCGCCTTTTTTGGCTTCCAGTGTCCGAACCTGAATTCCCGACGTATGCGTCCGCAGCAAAATTTCTTCGGTCAAATAAAACGTATCCTGCATATCTCGGGCAGGGTGGTTTTTCGGAAGATTAAGCGCCTCAAAATTATAATAATCGGTTTCCACTTCCGGTCCTTCTGCAATTTCAAACCCCAGTCCAATAAAAATCTGTTCCATTTCTTGTATCACGCGTGTGAGCGGATGAATACCGCCTACCTGCACCGTTCGACCCGGCAGTGTGACATCAATCGATTCCGATTTCAGCCGCTGCTCCAGTTCGGCCTGTTTTAACCTCAATTCTTTCTGTTCAAATGCGGAATTGAGTTTTGCCCGCACCTGGTTTACCCACTGCCCGATCTGCGGCCTCTCTTCCTCCGACAGTTGTCCCATTAAACGCATAATGGAAGTTAATTCACCTTTTTTGCCCAGATACTTTACTTTCCATTCGTTCAGTTCGGCCTGTCCCGAACAGGTTGCCAATTCGGCCAAAGCTTTCTGCCGCAATGTTTCCAATTGCTCCTTCATGCAAACGATCCTCCCCAATTCTCTTCTACAAAACAAAAAACCTTTCATCCAAAAAAGGGACGAAAGGTTATGCATCCGCGGTACCACCCTTGTTAAGCAGCTTGCTGCTTCACTTTACAATCCGTAACGTGGACATACGGCCAGCCCTAATTTTCAATCCCACACAGGCGATTGGGTTCAGGTGGCAGCTACAGAGTGAACTTCCGAACAACATGCCCTAGAGACGTTTTCAGTCTGTGACGTCTCCTCCCTGCAAGGTATGGTTGCCCGTACTCTCTCCTGCATTGCTGTTCAATCTTTGGAATTTGCTACTCAGTATAGTATAGTCACATGTTGAATGCAAGCCCTAATCGTTGAAACTTCGCCTATCGCCGGTTTACGGCCGTGACAAACTTCGCATGATAGAAAATCTCTACCCCCGCCACGATGAGGCCCAGAATTACAGCGAATGTCCAGGTGACATTCATTCCGAATAACAGGTAATTGCCCATATAAGCAATCAACGCAGCTAAAACAAAGTCTGCGACGATCGCCACCATCTGGTTAGCGGCAGGCGAAATTACAAGATCTGAAATATATCCGATAATGCTGATAACCGTTCCGATCAGCAGTACATGGCCGAAGTTCATTGTCCCGTGCAACGGGAAAAACAGACTGGTGAACCAAACGGCGGCTGTTACTGCGACCCATTTGATCAAAAAAGATGTGATCATTCCGTACCGCACACTACCACCCCCTAAAGGGTAGCTTGTCCAACTCCATTTTCAAATAATCGTGTCTCCGCATTACATCCTTCGCTGGCGCAACGCTTCATAAAGAACGACACTGGAAGCGATTGCAGCATTTAATGATTCCGCCTTCCCCGGCATGGGAAGCGACATCCATCTGTCGATATGCCGTCGAATTTCCTCGGAAATACCATGCGCTTCTGAACCGATCACAATTGCAATACTGCCCGTCAAATCCACCGAATAAATATCTTCATGGTGATCGACTGACGTGCCGATTATGGTCACATCGTGTCTTTTTAAAAGAGGAAACAATTCATCCAAATTGACTTCCATAACTGGCAGATGAAACAAAGATCCCATTGTCGCCCGGACTACTTTCGGATTATAGAGATCCACACTTCCTTTCCCTACAAATACGCCGCCCGCTCCAACCGCATCGGCGGAACGGATCATAGTTCCCAAATTTCCTGGGTCCTGTATAGAATCAATCGCCAGGAAAAGAGACTGTTTACGGCTTTCAATCAAACCGGCTGGCTGGTGTTGATACTGCCTGGCCACTGCGACCACACCCTGTGGCGTTTTCGTGTCTGCCACATTTTCGATCACCGCTTGACTCACTTTGATCTGTTCGATTTGCAGGGAATCTGACAAGTTAATGATCTTGTCCGCTTTTCCGCTCACAATCAGATCTTCCGCAAGCAAAACCACTTCAATTGGCGCGTTCGATTCCAACGCATCTTCTACAAGGCGAATACCTTCGATGATAAAGAATCCTGTTTGGTCGCGGAATTTCTTCTGTTTCAGTGCTGCCCAGTCTTTCACCCGATTATTTTTTGCTGATGTGATGAGTTCCAAGACTCTTCAACCTTTCTATGCTTCTTCTTCCAAAGTTTGCAAGTCATCATTTTTCCCGATTACAACTAAAATATCCCCTTGATCGATCCGGTCATTAGCCAACGGTGAAATATTGATGTCCTCACCACGCTTAATGGCCATAACGGTACAGCCGTATTTTTTGCGGATATCGGTTTCCTGCAGGGTCTTACCGACCATTTTATGGTTGGCGACAATCTCAATCATGCTGTATTCCGGCGACAGCTCAATATAATCCAAAATATTGGGGGAAATCAAGTTGTGAGCGACACGAATACCCATATCGCGTTCCGGATAGACAACTTTATCGGCACCGATTTTGGTAAGCACTTTTCCATGCAGTTCGTTTTGCGCTTTCACCACAATCTTTTTAACGCCAAGCTCTTTTAAAATCAAAGTCGTCAAAATAGAAGCCTGGATATCGGCTCCAATCGCCACCACGACCACGTCAAAGTTGCGGATTCCAAGCGCTTTTAAAGCATTGTCATCGGTTGAATCGGCAGTGACCGCATGAGTTACAAAATCAACCGCATCCTGTATTTTATCCTCGTTCGTATCAATGCCCAACACTTCATAACCCATCTCATACAGTTCACTGGCCACACTGGTGCCAAAGCGGCCCATGCCAATCACAGCATATTGTTTCGCCATATCCTTGCCTCCTCATCCGACAAAAAGCTTTTCTTCCGGGTATTTAATCAACGCCTTATCTTGTCCGCGTGCCGTCAAAGCAAGCGTCAATGTTAAAGGCCCGACCCGTCCAATATACATCATCACAGTTATCAGCAATTTTCCAAACGGTGACAGTTCAGGCGTCAAATTGGTTGACAGCCCCACCGTACCAAAAGCAGATGTCGCTTCAAATAAAAGCCGGATAAATGCAATATGATGTTCTGAGATAGTGAGTGCAAAAGTGACCGCTATCAATAAAATCGCACTTATAACTGTAATGATAAACGATTTATAAATGGTTTTCGGATCAATTCGTTTATGGAAGACAACGGTACTGTCCTTGCCTGTGATGACCGACCAGACGTACAGCAGAATCACGATCGTTGTAACCGTTTTAATCCCGCCCGCCGTCGACCCCGGGGACCCACCGATAAACATCAGGAGAATCGTCCATAAAAGAGAAGAGTCGGACAGGGATCCGTAGTCGATCGTCGCATAACCTGCCGTTCGTGCGGTTGTTGAAGCAAACAGGGAAGCAAGCAGTTTGTCCCCCCACCCCAAGGTTCCCAGCGTCTTCGGGTTGTTCATCTCCAACAACAGATACCCAATGGCGCCGAATACCAACAACCCCGCCGTTGTAAGCAGCACCAGTTTGCTGTGTACGGATAACCGCTCCCCCTTGGGAACTCTCCATAAATCAACCATTACGGTAAACCCCAAACCGCCCAGTATTATCAATACCATAATGACAATGTTCACAATCGGATCGTTCACATATCCGGTCAAGCTCCTAAAGTCCCCGAACAGATCAAAGCCGGCATTGCAAAAGGAAGAAATTGCGTGAAACACACCATAGTAGATAGCACGTACAGTTGGCATATCATACGAGAAACGAAACGCCAGAATGGCAGCACACACCAATTCAATTCCCATTGTGATCAATACGATATTGCGTACCAATCGGATGACGCCTTCCAACGAGTTGACATTGAGTGCTTCCTGGATCACCAACCGTTCCCGCAAGCCAATTCGCCTGCCTGTGAAGATAATGATAAACGTGGCCACGGTCATGAAACCTAATCCGCCTATCTGAATCAGCGAAAGAATCACAATTTGACCGAAGAGGCTGAATTGCGTCAAAGTATCCACTACCACCAACCCGGTCACACAGGCGGCCGATGTAGCTGTAAACAGCGCATTCATAAAATTGAGACCTTGTCCTGTTTTCGAGGCAATCGGCAAGCTGAGCAGGAACGCTCCCAAAAAAATCAAGGATGCAAATCCAACTGTCAGTATCCGGGCGGGAGTCATCCACCTTGCCATTAGACGTTGCGCCATCTGGTTCTCCTCTCTTTTCAAAAATCCTTTTCCATAGGATATCCAACAAACAAGTATCCATCATTAATCTGTTTAAACAGGATAATCTTACCAAACTAATGGAAGCAGCGAAACTTTATAAAAAAGGCTTCTACCGAAGCATATTCAAGAAGAAGCGGCGTCTAATAGAGGAAGCCTTTTTCGACAGCCGAAAGTATAAAAATAGTGATGGAATATCACATTTTTATACTTTCCAAGCTGTTAAAGACGCCCCCCGTTACGGGGGACATCCTCATTGCCGTTCTTCGATCTCTTTTACCATTCGGTTGGCCAATTCCTCCAAATTATGCGATCCTTGATCGCCTGCCCCGCGCTTTCGCACGGAAACCGTTCCGTTTTCCGCTTCCTGTGCCCCCACGACAAGCATGTAGGGAACTTTTTGCATTTGGGCTTCCCGGATTTTATAACCGATTTTCTCATTCCGATTATCCAGTTCAACCCGAATCCGTTTGCTGTGCAAGTAATCGAACACCCGTTGACCGTATTCCTCAAATTGCGGTGAAATCGTCAGTACTTTTGCTTGAACAGGCGCCAACCAAAGCGGGAACGCCCCTTCATACACCTCGATCAAATAGGCGGTCATGCGCTCCATCGTACTGAGGATTCCCCGGTGAATTACGACTGGACGGTGCGCTTTGCCATCTTCACCGACATACTCCAATTCAAACCGTTCCGGCAGAAGAAAATCAAGCTGCGCAGTCGACAAAGTTTCTTCCTTGCCGATGGCCGTTTTCACCTGAACGTCCAGTTTCGGTCCATAAAAGGCTGCCTCCCCTTCCGCTTCTACATAGGGCAGGCCCATTTCGTCCATCGCTTCTTTCAGCATCGATTGGGCTTTCTCCCACATTTCATCGTTTTGGAAGTATTTCTCTGTATTTTTCGGATCCCGATAGGAAAGCCGGAACCAGTAATCTTTGATTTTAAAATCACGGTATACGCGTTGGATCAGTTCGACTACTTTCTTAAACTCCGACTTGATCTGATCGGGTCGGCAGAAAATATGCGCGTCATTTAATGTCATGGCGCGGACCCGCTGTAATCCGGACAGCGTCCCTGACATTTCGTAACGGTGCATCGTACCCAGTTCCGCAATGCGTAGCGGAAGATCACGGTAGCTGTGCAGCTCATTTTTATAAACCATCATATGGTGCGGGCAATTCATCGGACGCAATACGAGTTGCTCGTTATCCATTTCCATGGGCGGATACATATCCTCATGGTAATGATCCCAGTGTCCGGAAATTTTATATAATTCCACATTCGCCATATGCGGTGTGTATACATGTTCATAACCAAGGCTTTCTTCCAGGTCAACGATATAGCGCTCGATGGTGCGGCGGATGCGTGCTCCGTAAGGAAGCCACAGCGGCAGCCCTTGTCCGACTTCTTTTGTCAACGTAAACAGTTTCAATTCCTTGCCGATCCGTCGATGGTCACGCCGTTTCGCTTCTTCCAGCCGCTGCAGATGCTCGTCCAGTTGCGATTGCTTTGGCCATGCGGTCGCATAAATACGCGTCAGCATTTCATTTTCCGCTTTGCCCCGCCAATAAGCACCGGCAATCGAAAGCAGCTTGAACGATTTGATTTTTCCGGTAGAAGGCACATGGGGACCGGTGCAAAGGTCGGTAAATTCTCCTTGGTGATACACGGACAACACCGTATCCTCCGGCAGATCGTTAATAATTTCCACCTTAAAGCGGTCGTTCCGTTCGCTGAACATTTTTAACGCTTCTTCGCGAGAGACTTCTTCCCTGACGATCGGCAAATCTTCTTTGATAATTTTTTGCATCTCCTGTTCAATTAACGGCAGATCATCAGGGGAAAATGAATGATCGGCAAAATCATAGTAAAAACCGTCTTCAATGACGGGGCCGATGGCAAACTTCACTCCCGGCCACAAACGGGCAACCGCCTGTGCCATCAAATGGGCGTTTGAGTGCCGCAAGGTTTCAAGACCTTCCGGATCGTCATATGTGAACAGTTCCACTTTCGCATTTTCAATGACAGGCGTGTTTAGATCGACCAACTTGCCGTTCAACTTCCCTACAAGCGCGTTTTTCTTCAGATTTTGTGACAAGGAGCCTGCAATTTCCAGTAGGGTTGTCCCTCTCGGGTAGATTTTAACGGTACCGTCTTTTAGTTCGACTTGAATTTCTTTCTCTGCATCGACAGTCATTTGCTATACCCTCCTATCGTTTTTTGCGTGCAGGTCAGGAAATTAAAAACGCCTTCGTCAAACAGACATTAGAAGCCTGCAAGGACGAAAGCGTACTGCTTACGTGGTTCCACCTTGTTTCAATTCAACCGCGCAAATAAACCAAGATCGGTTAAATTCTTATTAACCCCTGTAACGTGGGGGATCCGTCCCGAAATACTGTCCACCTACAAGGCAGAGTGTTCCTTCGGGAAGCTATAAGGTGGTTTTTCATCCGCCGTTACTGAAGAGTGCTTGCAGCCACGGCACCCTCTCTCTGCCAGTTGTACAGATGAAACGTCCTTAATTGCGCTTTTGTGCTTTCGCTTTTCAATACTTCATTCAAGATCATAATTTGTTTATGTTAAATAGTCAAGTGGCGGCTGTTCCTGCAGATTCGGCACTTCAAACACAGGCTGGCAAATGGAACATCCTTTGCAGTACAATACACGGTCCCGAAATACCTGTTTGACCATATCGGAAAAAATTTCGAAGTGAGAAAACTCGATCGGCATATGAATTTTGACATGGGACGGCGCCAACGTAATCAGAGTCGAAATCAGCATGTTTTCCTGCTGTAAATCATCGTCTGGCTGACCTTCCGAAAAACGCTGCAGGTCTTCATCCGTGATCGGCATTCCGTCATAATCAACCAACTGTATGGCTTCTTCTGTCAAAACCAGATGAACTAAAGGAGACCGGGATTTTTGCATTTGTAAAAAATGGCGCAGCAGTTTGACAAATTCCTGATACTCCCGATCCATCAGGTCTCTGTCAATCGCGTATTCCATTGCTTTTTGAAGATCGGTGATAAATTCGTTCAGTCGGAAACGTATCAGTCCTTCTATATGCAGTACCGCGTGTTCCTGCAAATAAATGGTCAGTTCCTGTTCCAATTCCGCCCTGCGAAACAATCGCGAACTCGGCCGACGATACGATTGCAGAAATTGGACTGCCGTTTTCGTCAGATAGACGAGCTCATCAACATCATAATAGCTATATGTTGTCTGAATTCGCTTACGGAACCAATCGGACGCCCATTGGTCGGTTAAAAAATCGGCCATGCATTTGGCAACTGTCTGCCGGACTTTCAAGTGATCCTGAGCGTTTTTTGATTCGATCGTATAGTACCACTGGGTTCCCTTTTCACATCTTCCTGTAGAAGCCTCGATCGAGTATTGATGCAGTTCTTGCAGACCTATATCCAAACAGCGGGCCAACGAGTCAAACATCTTCTCGGTGCCGATTGCAATTACGTTCAATAACGTCACCCTTTCATCGGTACAACTTACCTCTGCAAAAAGTGTTATACAGTATATGTCAGCAGCCATTAGGATATACGATAAACGGAGAAACATGCAGCAGACAGGAACTCTTGGTTTAACCGCGACATATTTTATACCACTGGACGCTGATGAAGGAGGGGTGACAGATGCCATCATTTATCGCAGGCCCCATTAAAATCACATCTGTTTCAGCAGGTGCCACCGTCTTATTTGGCGATACAGCGTTTGTTGCTCCAAAGAACGCCTCCAAATCGTATTCCGGAGGCGGCGGCGGAGTGACGGGGGACTTGTCAGCCACCTATTCATTGCTCAGCAACACCAATACAATCGATCCGGATTTGGTTGATACGAATAACAATACAGGCACATAACTGTTTTCTGGCGGCGGATTTTTGGGTAAATTGGCCTTAGTCTACAAAAAAACCCTTAAGACCACTGTCTTAAAGGGATTTTTTCTGACTATAAAGACTCTACAGGATGATTCTCAATTTGAACGAAAGGCAACGAAATTCTTTCTTCGGAATCAACCAACGCGCCTGTTAGATTAGACCTTCAAACAACAATACTCTTGTCGGCGAAGCGTCCGTCCCCATCAATTTCAGAGGCGCGGCAACCATAAAATACTCCCCTTGCTCCACTTCTTTTAAACGAAGGCCTTCAATTATCACCACTTCATTTTCGAACAATATTTTATGAGTGGGATGTCCCGTTTGACTTCTTTCAATACCCAGCGCATCGATTCCGATTCCTCGAACTCCCAACTGAGAAAGATATTCGGCCCCATCCTGCGCAAGAAAAATAAAATCATAAGTAAATGTATCTTCAAACGAATTTTTCGTTTTAAATAAAACAAAATCCCGCTTCTCGATCTCAAAACGCTCCAAATCAGCCTTAGTGATGCGGTCTTCCACCCCTGTTAAATCTAACACTTTGCAAGTACCCACCAAATTATCCAACGAAATGGTTTCGAATGTGACTCCGTCTGTCACCATATGAAGCGGCGCGTCAATATGCGTTCCCGTGTGTACATCTAACTCAATACGAGATTCAGTTACATATCCGTTTCTGACTCGAATGAATTTCGGCTGCTTTTCCGGCTTGTTTTTATATACGGTCATTCCTTCAAAAATGGCCCCTGTTACATCATACATTTTCATTTATGCTCACCCCCATTCAATCATTACTCGTTGGCACGACTCACTCCGATAAACGTTTCTCTAATTTCTTCTTCTCTTCTTCAAATCCCGGTTTGCCAAGCAAGGCAAACATGTTCTTCTTATAAGCCTCGACCCCCGGTTGATCAAATGGGTTTACACCCATCAAATGCCCGCTGATCCCGCAAGCCTTCTCGAAAAAGTAAACCAGTTCACCAAACGTATATTCATTTATTTCATCGAGTTCCACAACCAGGTTAGGTACACCTCCGTCTACATGAGCCAATATTGTACCTTGGAACGCTTTATTGTTGACTTCATTCATGGTTTTCCCTGCTAAAAAATTCAGCCCATCAATATTATCCGGATCATTTTGAATTGTAACTTCAATTTTGGGTTTCTTAACATGTAGAACAGTTTCTATGAGATCTCTGCGACCTTCCTGCACGTATTGACCCATGGAATGAAGATCTGTTGTAAAATCAACAGATGCCGGATAAAGCCCTTTCTGATCCTTCCCTTCACTTTCACCAAACAATTGTTTCCACCATTCGGAAACATAATGAAGGGAAGGTTCATAATTAACAAGCAGTTCAATCGTTTTTCCTTTGCGGTAGAGTACATTTCGTACAGCCGCATATTGATAGCTGTCATTGCTTAAAAGATCGGGATTGTTGTATTTGCGGCAAGCGTCTGCGGCACCTTGCACCATGCGATCAATATTGATTCCAGATACAGCAATTGGCAGAAGACCAACGGCCGTCAAAATCGAGTACCTTCCCCCCACATCATCGGGGATCACAAAGGTTTCATACCCTTCTTCATCCGCAAGCTTTTTTAGCGCACCTTTTGCTTGATCCGTGGTAGCGTAGATACGTTTTCTAGCTTCCTCTTTCCCAAATTTCCTTTCCATCAAATCACGGAATATACGGAAGGCAATAGCTGGTTCCGTAGTGGTCCCCGATTTAGAAACCACGTTAACTGAGATGTCCTTACCCTCTAACAGTTCGAGGAGATGGGAGATATAGGTAGAGCTGATATTTTGTCCTGCAAAATAAATCTGTGTAGTATTGGCCAATTGGTTATGAAAGGTGTGGGACAACGCTTCAATAGCCGCCCTTGCTCCTAAATATGACCCGCCTATACCGATAACAACAAGAGCATCTGAATTCTTTCGAATCCTCTCGGCCGCTTGCTTAATTCGCAAAAACTCATCTTTATCATAGGTGAGCGGTAGATCAACCCAACCCAGATAATCGGATCCTGGCCCCTTCTTTTCATGAAGAAAGCTATGTGCCACTTTCACCGATTCACTCAGATTTTCTACTTCACTCTTCTTCATGAATGATAAAGCGTTGGCAAAATTAAAAGAAATGGTCACGCAAATTCCTCCCTGCGCTCAATCTTTCGTGATTCATTCGTGTAATCTTTTTGGCATTACTTTTTTTCTACTGCATGTCCGCCAAATTCGTTGCGTAGAGCTGCTACCACTTTCCCTGTGAAGGTGTCGTTTTCTAAGGAACGATAACGCATCAATAAGGACATGGCAATCACAGGAGTAGCCGTTTGCAAATCCAAGGCAGTCTCAACCGTCCATTTGCCTTCACCGGAAGAATGCATTATCCCTTTGATTTCATCCAATTTCGCATCTTTAGAAAACGCACGCTCGGTCAGGTCCATGAGCCATGACCGAATCACCGAACCGTTATTCCACACTCTTGCTACTTTTTCATAGTCATAATCAAACTCGCTTTTTTCTAGCACTTCAAATCCTTCGCCAATGGCGGCCATCATACCGTATTCGATCCCGTTATGAACCATTTTTAAGAAGTGTCCACTCCCTGCCTTTCCCGCATATAAATACCCGTTTTCTACAGATGTGTCGCGGAAAATTGGCTCCACAATACTCCAAGCTTCGATGTCTCCCCCAATCATGTAACAAGCGCCGTTTCGGGCACCTTCCACCCCGCCAGAGGTTCCTACATCCATAAAGCTCACTCCAACTTCCTGTAGTTGGTTGTAACGACGAATGGATTCCTTATAGTGTGAATTCCCAGCTTCAATCACAATATCTCCTTTGGTCAAAAAAGGAGTAATCTCATGGATAACTGAATCAACGACCGAGTGCGGAACCATAATCCAAAGGATTCTTGGCGTTTGCAAAGATTCAACGAGTTCTTGCAAGCTTGATGTTCCTGTAGCCCCGTATCTTCTCATCTCTTCAACTGCATCTGTATTCAGATCAAACGCCACAACATCGTGTTGGTTATCGATTAAGTTCCGTCCCAAGTTCAAACCCATTTTTCCTAAACCAATTAATCCGACTTTCATAGTATTGCCTCCTTGTATATTAAGAGCAGCCACCGATTTGGTTTACATAACCATGACGTAGTTGCTCTTTTAAATTGTTCTTTGAAAATTAAATAGAGTAATTTTGATCATGCTGGATGTAGCCCAAGCGAAGCGCGGGAGCATTTTCCTAGCGATCGCTTTAGCAATTGAATGCAGTTAGAGATGTTTAGGACCTTGGGTGTCTTTGGGAAAATAGCCGCAGGTGTCTACCAAGGGAATGTTCCGTTACCTCCCGCAGAGGGAGGCATGTGCACCGATGGCCCCCGGTGTATTCCAATAGCTCGCAAGGCCGTCGTTCATGGGTTTCCCAGGGACATCCCAAGGTCGTAGGCATCTTCATTCCAACCGAAGGAGGTGATTGCCATGCCCTCTCCCCTGTTTGTCGGAATTGATGTAGGCAACCAAGCCAATTCGGTTTGCTGTTTGACCCGGGACGATGAGAAACGACCTGTTAGCCGTTTCACCGTCACCAACAATCGCCCTGGAATCCTGGAGTTTCAGGATCGCATCACCAAGCTGGTGCAGAAACACCACGCGCAAGAAGTTCTCTTCGGCCTTGAGCACACGGGCTGTTTTTCGACCCATGCCGCCATGTACATCCAACGTCACTTTGATTTCGGCGTCCGCCGTAAGAACGTGTACCTCTTCAATCCCAGTCTTATCGTCGACTTCCTTGTGAAGCACGGCAAGAACCGGTTCGACGATCCTGAGGCGGTCGCCCGTTCCTTGCAAAAGGCTGCGCGCTCTTCGTATCGATTGCCGCAAACGCTGGATTCCATTCCCGGCAATCGCTCCCATCTTTGCTTCCGGAATAGTGGCCGAATGGCAATAACTGGAATTCAAGGCAGGGTGGGCTTAGTTTGGTGTTGCCTTCTTTCGCTGCACCTCCCCCAAAAGCATGGGTACGACAAATATTAGGTTAAGTTGGGGGCTTGACATCGCACCGCTGCTCTGAACGTGTTTTCGTAAAATAAATCAGTTAAAGCACGTTTCTGTTGTTATGTCAAAACCTTAACAGGGCCTTTATCTAACCACCACTGAAACCCATCCTCTTCCAATAATTGACGTGACGCTTCCGGACCATCCGATCCTGCCGGATATTGATGCAGAGGTAAGAGGTTTTCTTCAAATGCCTCTAAAACGGGCTGTACCCACTTCCAGGATAATTCAACTTCCTTCCAATGGGCGAAGAAAGTGGAGTCTCCCCGCACAGCATCAAATAGTAACAGTTCATAAGCTTCCGGCACATCTTTCGTATTAGATGTAAAATCGACAGTGACAGGCTCAATATGCCCACTTTTTAAAGGGTTTTTACGGTTTAATTGCAAAGATACACCTTCGTGCGGATTCACCTGGATAATCAAAAGATTTGGGACCGGACTTTCGTTTTGAGCGATATACAAATCCTTTACCGTATTTTTAAATTCAATGACAATACGCGTGGACTTTTCCCTCATCCTTTTCCCTGTACGGATATAAAAGGGAACGCCTTCCCAAGAAGGATCATCAATCCATAAACGGGCAGCAACAAATGTATCTGTCATTGAAGAAACATCAACGCCAGGCTCTTCCCTATATCCGATTACTGTATAGTCATTAATTTTCCCTGGGCCATACTGACCACGAACCACATGGTTACCTACATCGGCTTTTTGCAAAGGACGGAGAGATTCCATCACTTTTCTCTTTTCATGACGAATATCCTGGGCAGTGATTTGTTTTGGTAAATGCATGGCAGTCATCATCAACATTTGCAGCATATGATTTTGCACCATATCTCGAATCGCTCCTGCGTGGTCATAATAACTGGCTCTTTCTTCCACTCCAACCGTTTCACTAGCGGTTATTTGGACATTCGCAATGTGTTGGTTGTTCCACAAAGTCCGGAGAACAGGATTCGCAAATCCTAATGCTTCCAGGTTTTGTACCATTGGTTTACCAAGGTAATGGTCAATCCGATAAATTTCATTTTCCTCAAATGCTTGGCTTAGTTTATTATTTAAATCCTGAGCTGACTTCAAATCATGGCCAAACGGTTTTTCGATAATCAGACGTTTCCATCCCTTGGTTGCACCTAATCCGCTCTCCTTGATATTCAAAGCAATCACATCAAAGAACTCCGGTGCAACAGAGAGATAAAACATTCGATTTTCAGGGATACCGAATTCCTGTTCTCGCTCTTGTATTTTTTTCAACAAAGATTGGTACCCTTCTTTTTCTGTTACATCTAAGCGACAATAACGGAAGGTACGAAGAAAAGATTCCAACTTCGAATTGTCTTCCGGTTTGCGTCTGGAAAAGGTTTGTAAAGATTGTTCTATAAATGTTTTGAATTCAACATCTGTGAATTCTTTTCTCCCTATACCAACAACTGAGTATACAGGAGGTAATTTGTCATCGGAAAATAGATTGTATAGTGCTGGGAATATTTTTCTTTTTGCTAGGTCACCGGTTGCTCCAAATAACACAAAGGTCATAGATTCCATTTTTAACCCCTCCATTTATTCAAACATTTTTTCAAAAGCACAAAAATGTGAGAAATTGATCGGCTAACCTTAACACTTGTATGGATTGACTTCCTTTATCTTCTTTAATGCAATCCGCCAAATCTATGGTTAGCGTTGATGGGGATATTATTAGACATATTATAACAAGGAGCAAGTATGTACTTTTATGTTACATAGTATAAAAAAGTATACTATGAGGGACAAACGAAAAAAACAACGTGCTCTTCTTCTAAGGTTCCGCACGTTGTTTCTAAAATATGTGGCCAAGTATTACCGGTGCTTGTTTTAATTTCCATACATGTTTATATGGTCTTTATTCTTTTATCCTCGTCCTGCATGACTGTTGTCATATAGTTTTTACCCCATTCATACATCGAATCGAGAATCGGCATCAGGGTTTTCCCTTGTTCTGTCAATGAATATTCAACTTTAGGCGGAACAACGGGATAAACTTCGCGATGTACAATAAGGTCTTCTTCCAATTCCCGCAACTGGTTAATAAGCATTTTCTGTGTAATACCCGGAAGGAGGGCTTTCAATTCACTAAATCGCTTTGTGCCACTTTTTCCTAAATGCCACAAAATAATCATCTTCCACTTTCCGCCAATTACAGAAAGAGTCAATTCTTTTTCACAGTTAAATCTTTTATCATGAAAACGTCCCACTCGTTTCACCTCCATGTCTAATTAAAACCTATGGTATCTTTTTCACTATCTTACAAAACATCACCCCCTTCCAAACTCTTGTTCATATCCTTATTAGATTATAGATGAATCTTTCTTCTAAGTATACTTTTTGTTACTACCTTACAAAAAAGTTCGTACTTCTAATCTCGGGAGTTTGCATCTAAAATAACCGATGTGATAGACCAATACAAACAAAGAATTTTTTGGACAAGTTCATCATAATACTAAATGGACTCACCGAAAAAAGAACTACGTTTGTATAAAATAGTTAAAAAGGGGCGGAGAATTCGTGGAACTTCAATTAGCGTTAGACCTCGTTAACATTCCGGAAGGCATTGCACTGGTGAAAGAAGTTGAACCGTATATCGATATCGTAGAAATCGGTACCCCGGTTGTTATTAACGAAGGGCTTAAAGCCGTTAAAGAAATGAAGGCAGCATTTCCGAACTTGAAAGTACTCGCAGACCTGAAAGTAATGGATGCGGCTGGATATGAAGTAATGAAAGCGTCTGAGGCTGGCGCAGATATCATTACGATCCTTGGTGCGGCTGAAGACATGACCATCAAAGGGGCAGTGGAAGAAGCTAAAAAACAAGGCAAGAAAATCCTAGTTGACATGATCGCTGTTAAGAATTTGGAACAACGAGCTAAAGAAGTCGATGAGTTAGGTGTAGACTACATCTGTGTGCATACGGGCTACGACCTGCAAGCAGTTGGAAAAAATTCTTTTGAAGACCTCCAAACTATTAAACGTATTGTAAAAAATGCTAAAACTGCAATTGCAGGCGGCATTAAATTGGATACATTGCCAGAAGTTGTTAATGCACAACCCGATCTGGTGATTGTAGGCGGCGGTATAACCGCTCAACAAGATAGAAGAGCCGCAGCTGCTGAAATGCAAAAATTGATCAAACAAGGGTAAACGACAATTATGCAGACTACTCACTACTTTGCTGAAATCATAAAAGAGTTGAGTCGGGCAATTGACTTACTGGCAGATGACGAAGCTGAAAAACTGGCAGATGGGATTCTTCAAGCAAAGAAAATCTTTGTGGCTGGCGCAGGTCGCTCCGGGTTTATGGCCAAGTCCTTCGCGATGAGAATGATGCATATGGGCCTGGATTCGTATGTAATTGGAGAAACCATTACCCCAAACTTCGAAAAAGGTGACATTTTGATCATTGGATCGGGTTCAGGAGAAACGAAAAGTCTGGTTTCCATGGCTGAAAAAGCCAAAAGCTTAGGTGGAACTGTGGCGGCTGTAACGATTTTTCCTGAATCGACGATTGGCAAATTGGCGGATTTCACAATTAAATTGCCCGGTTCACCAAAAGATCAGGCGGATAGCGTGCACAAAACCATACAACCAATGGGTTCCTTGTTTGAACAAACCCTATTATTATTCTACGATGCTGTGATATTAAGGTTTATGGAGAAAAAGGGATTGGACTCCAACACCATGTTTGGCAGACATGCCAATCTTGAATAGAGTAAATAGTAAAAAACCAATGCAACCCTTCTCTGATGTTAAATTGGAGAAGGGTTGTCCTTTTGTCAAGCGGGCTTGCACCGGCAAGTTGTGCCTAGCTTGGTAAAAGTTAGTCCATGTGATTTATCGGACAATATCGGGACAACAAGCTCCTGGTTGCCGCAAATGGCGTGTCCAGTCAACGGGAAGGTAAGGAGCAATCCAAAAGTCAGAACCAGTTTGCTCCCCTTATTAACACGCTTTGTTGTCGCGGTAACAAAGTGAGAATCAACAGCCCTGCTACAATCACAGGACGCATCCAGCTGATGGTTCCCAGTAAAGTGCTTGAGAAAATCTGCATTCCTATTCCTGCGAGTTCAGATGAGTTGCCGCTCAGTTTTTGTGCCAACAAATAGATTTGCGTAGCATCCAAAACAAGAAAGAGGACAGCCCCACCCGTAAAGATCATCCGTTCCACTCTTACTTGTGACCCATTTGCAGTGGCAGCTGTTCTAAAAAACCTCTCCACATCCGCTCCAATCGACCTTCAGCTTGTTGCCGTAATTTTTCAGATTGGCCGGTGTATCCCGTGTTGGGTCAAACGTAATGGTGACAAATTCCGTTTTGTTTCCGAACAGGTGGCGTTTTTTCAACTGTTCCTAGATCGATACCATATTGATCGTGGTAGTCGGGCAAATATCCGGACAGTTCAGGTAGATAAACTCCACCAGTTTGACTTTTGGCGCGAGATCCTGAAACGATTGCCGCTGTCCGTTAATATTTTGCAACGTCCAGTTGGGCGCCGCGTTGACCACGGGCAGCCGCGTGAATCCCCACGCAATCCAATAAGCCAGGCCGCCTGCAAATGCGAGGCTAAGAATAACAATGATGAGGGTCAAAATTCGTTTGTTCGCAATTCGTGCATGGTTTCCCCGCATTAAAAAACGAACTCCTTTCCCCTGAAGATGGTCCTACTTTACAACGTCAATCTTCATGTCCTTCATAGAATGTTGGTCTCTTGCCGTGACGTGATACATCACATGGTAAGTACCTGCATCGGAAAACACATGTTTCACGTAATATTCGCCGGATGATCCTTTTGTTGCATCGAGCATTTGACTTTCTTCGCGATGTTCTTTCCAGATTTCAAATTTCACATCGGATGCGTCTGTAACCGCTTTTTCATCCTGTTTCACAAAAACGGACAATGTAACCGGTTGCCCGGCTTTTACGGGTGAAGCAGGTTGCGGTTGAAACGTGACTTGAATGGGAGTGGCTGACTTTGGCTGCTGATTCGTGCTGCAGCCGTTTGTTGCCAGCAGTGCAGATAAAACCAAAATGGCAATCAGTGAGCGTTGGAATGTTCTCATTTTAATTCCCCTTTGCTGTAAAAGTATGTAGTATCAATGTCTTCTTATAAGTTCCCCTGTTTCGATTTGATCGACCCTTTCAGGTTATCAAAATTTAATTGTGATTGAAAATGGCCTATCTGAGCTATATTTGTGATGCTTCTTTGTATGAGAATGTGAATAGGGAGGAAAAAGTATGTCATACAGATTGATTAAATATGGGAATTTGTCAGGCATGAATATTTATATCCTTATATCTCCATGGATACCGGGAACTGGTTATCCGCCCTTATCGTATTAGCAGTCACCCTGTTATTAACCATAAAGCTTTTTTTCGAAAATGGAATATATGCAGGAGGAATTGAATCGGGAGCGCGCGGATAAAACCAGATTGCTCGAAAGGGAGAGAATTGCGAGAGAACTGCAGGATGGTATCGCCCAATCTTTATTTTTGCTATCTGTAAAAATGCATCTACTTGAGCAGAGCGAACTCCCTCCTATCGGAGATCGTTATCAAGGGCTTCGAGATACTGTCCGGCGTGTGCATGACGACGTAAGGCAAGCTATAACCAATTTGCGTTTTCCGCCATCTTGTGATTCCTTGCCGTGGACCAAAACCGTAGAAGACATGATACAAGACCTTGAAAAAGAGACGGGTTTACCCGTATCCGTTAAACGGGATTTTGAAGAAGAACTTTTTTCATCAAGGGAAAAGGTAGAGGTTTCCTCATGTCTTCGTGAGGCTTTGATGAATGTTCGTAAACATGCTAACGCTCATCATGTATGCATTTTTTTCTAAGAGAAAAATCAGGTTGGTACCTGATAATCGAAGATGATGGACAAGGTTTTACAGGAGATCCTTTTAGTGATCCCTCTCGTTACGAACTTCGAATGATGAGGGAACGAGCCGAAGAAATGGGATGGAAGTTTAAAATTGAACGCTTTAATGGTCGAACTCGAATTGAAATTGGAAAGGAAAGTCACTCATGAAGCCCCCATTTCGCATATTGATTGCTGACGACCATATACCTCACAGTGAATTAGACATGTTATCCCATTTATCAAGATGGATTAGATTACTCAGATGTAATCTTTTTTCCCAATTTACTTTTTCTAAGATGGGTGCATCTGGATAGTTGTCAGTAAATCCTAAAGATAAAAGTGCCACGGGGTCAACATGCGGTGGAATATTAAGAATCTGGCGCACATCATGCTTTTTATAAAAACTTACCCACCCCATTGCAATACCTTCAGCATAAGCTGCCAACCACATATTTTGGATACAACATGCAACGGAAAGTATGTCCGTTTCAGGAATTGAATTACGTCCTAATACATGACCTCCTCCCCGGGTCGGATCACATGTTACACATATCGTAATAGGCGCCTCTTTAATACCCTCTACCTTTAAAGAAAGAAACTTTGCTTTTCGCTCATCCTCATAATGAATCGCCAGTGCTTCTACTTCTTTTTTACATATTTCAGATAGTTTCTCTTTTATTTGGTGTGATTCAACAATTATAAAATCCCAAGGTTGCATAAATCCGACCGAAGGGGCATGATGACCCGCCAGTAAAATTTTCTTTAATTTCTCCTTGGGTATAGGTTTGGAATTAAACTGCCTGATATCCCTTCGTTCAAATATTGCCTTAAAAACGCCTTCCTGCTGTTGCCCGTTTAACAATTCCATTCGCCCTCCTTCGATTGGTAGCACTCCATAAAAATAAAAAATCCTCAGCCTTAATAAGACTGAGAACGTGTCATTTCTCGTATGGACCACATTTTGGCAGGTCTTCTGACTCAAAGTTCATCATGCATGTTACGCCTTCCCGGTAAAACCAGTGGCTTTAATGTAAATGCACTCACTTTATACAGCGATGGACACATCGTGTGATTTACTTCCCTATTCTCCACTCTCGTGGCACCAAAATATTTATTTTTTTGTCAATATTATATTAATCTTTTTTGTAATGGATATCAAGGATCAAATAACAAAACCTATTATGGTTCGTTTTCTCCAATATGGGAGTAGGCGTATCTCTTAATCTCCTTGTACTGTTGAACCTTGCATCCACGCCCATATTACCATTTCATTTATAAGCCGGTATGTTTAGCAAATCTGAAACAGTGACTAACTTATACCCTTCTTCACGAAGAGTACGAATGACATAAGGCAATGCCTCAACTGTGTCCTCCAGGCTTTCCCCACGACCACCGGCACTGTGCAGCAACACGATTGATCCGGGCCCAGCGTGGGCCAATATATTGGCTGCTACTTGTGGAGCAGTGAGACCTGCCCAATCCAGACTATCAACGTTCCAAAAAATAATCTTATAATCAAGTGCCATGATTTCACGAATTACATCATGTTGGGCCAAGACATCCAGAATTCGAGGCGTCCAGACATCATCCGGTCCATCGTCAAAAGTCAGGGCTACTTCCTTACGAGGAGGACCATGTAAAATCACTTCAGTTGGAAACATGGAAGCCCAATCTATATGTTTAACATGTGGATGTCGTTCTTCGATTCGTTCGGGTCCATGTTTGAAAGGTGCTACCTGTCTCATCCAGTCCTCCCGTTGGACTTCATGAATGCCGGTGTATTGTATGGGTGTCGGATAGAACGTGTAAGTAGGTACTGGATAAACCGTTGGCACTGTCCGCGGATAAAAGAAAGATGGGTAGAACACACTTATCCCCCTAATAATATCGGTTTTTTATACCTTATGGTAAAAGGAATGTCCTTGGTTCTACAGAAATCGACGAAAGACATGGATGGAATTAAGGCGCAATCGTTTGCCGACATCCCAAAATTCTGCCAGATAAGTGCAAGAATTGTGTTTGGCGAACCGGAAAGGTTTATATGTTCCCGCTTTGTGTACAAAAGAAAAACTAAGAGACTTTCACCCTGCCTCCTAGTTTCTTTCCATTCAGCAAGTTGCTGGTATTATCTTTATCTACCGAAATTTAATTCCGTTGTAAACAAAAAAGTCTACTGGTGAACCTTGCAAAATTGTGGAAAAGCCCTTATGTCGTAATTCGATTTCTAGACTAAGCATAAAAATGTTGGGCTATATGGGTAATACACATAATTTGTTTTCTTAATGGGATTATAAAAACAGACAATTTGAGGAGGTTTGATTTGATGCCAATAGTACCTTATGACCCATTCAACATGATCAGAGGGCTGTTTGATGAAAATTGGTTTGATACTCGTTTTGCGAATATGGCAAGAGTTCGTGTTGATGTAAGAGAAAATCCGACTGAAGTAGTTGTAACAGCCGAAATCCCAGGACTTCAGAAGAAGGAAGATGTGAATATCACCGTACATGACAACCATCTTCACTTAAGCGGCAAAATCGAACGGAGTAGTGAAGAAAAAGGGGAGAACGTTCATCGAACGGAAAGATATTATGGTAAATTTTCCCGCACAATTGCATTGCCAAGCAATGTCGAAGAGACAGGAAGCAAAGCATCCTATAAGAATGGCATCTTAGAAGTCAGATTGCCAAAAGCACAGAAAGAAATTGGGAAACGAATCGACGTCGACTTTCACTGAATGGCCGTTTTATGTTTATCTATGCCCTCGGAACAGTCCGGGGGCTTTCAATTTAACGTGATTGTGGTGCAAAAGCAGTTGCATCGATATACTATTCCTGATGCCGGTGCTCGTCTAAAAAATATTCGTTTTAGCTCGTTAATACAACTTAAATATCCATACTCTTTACTTCAATAAAGAAGGGTTGCAGCCAATACGACTGCAAAATCGCATGGTCTAGTTGGTGCCGGAGACCGGACTCGAACCGGTACGGGTTATACACCCGAGGGATTTTAAGTCCCTTGTGTCTGCCATTCCACCACTCCGGCGAAGAACAGGACGTTCAAATGCCTACGTTGCGTTTTTACTTGGAGGCGCCACCCGGATTCGAACCGGGGCATAGAGGTTTTGCAGACCTCTGCCTTACCACTTGGCTATGGCGCCTTATTAAGGATAGCCCGTAACGGATATACCGGACGGGCCTGTGTGGTGGAGCGTAGGGGATTCGAACCCCTGACCTTCACACTGCCAGTGTGACGCGCTACCAACTGCGCTAACGCCCCATATTCCTTACACATTCGCTTTTATAGTCGCTGCCATTGCGATTCCATTGGTGCGACACCACGAAAACAAGCTTTATTATACCCGGCTTTCCACAAGACTGCAAGAGGAGAAACAAGCCAAAAATCTAGTCATTTGAGTGGACAACGGCGGGCAGAATTTCAACATGTTCTTGAAAAGCGCCCGTAAAACCTTCCCCGCGTTCAATCTGGATCCACTCTCGTCTGTGACAGCCCAAAGCGTCAGTAATGACGTCGCATGCCACTTTGGGATCAATCCGGTCACCGCAAGTATACACATCTACACTGGCATATCCGTGTTCCGGAAAACTGTGAATCGTCAAATGGGACTCCGAAATGATCACTACACCGCTGACTCCAAGCGGTGAAAATTTATGAAAAGTCACTTCCCGCACTTCTGCTCCTGCTTCCAGTGCTGCCTCCACCATGATCTGTTCCACCAACTTGATGTTATTCAGCTTTTTCGGATCGCATCCCCAAAGCTCCGCGATCACATGCCGTCCCATGGTTTCCATCCCAATCCCTCCCTGTATGGAATGTTATTTCCTCTTTTTCAAAAATCTGTCGATCGCCGCCTGATGAGGCTCCGAATTCCAGAGAGACGCACACAATCGGCTTTCCAGTTCCATTGAGGCAGCCAAGTCCAATTTTTCAGCGGTACGCATCATTTCCAAAATCCCCTGTACGGCATCAGGTGGATTGGCGGCCAACTCGCCGGCAAACTGCAACGCATCCGGCATAAATGTGAGAGACGAAACCACCCGATCCACAAGTCCCAATCCTTCTGCCTCCGCCGCCTCAAGTACTTGACCGCTCAGCAATAACCAGCGCGCCCGCTGCATGCCGACTGTTCTCGCAAGTAACGCGGCCCCGCCCCAACCGGGTGAGATTCCCAATTTAACCTGCACAAACCCAATTGAAGCTTTCGAGGATGCCACCCGAAAATGGCAGGCCATCGCCAATTCCGCGCCACCACCGCGAACCGCTCCGTTTAATCCAGCAACCACGGGTTTGTTGAATGTGGCGATCCGGTATAAAATCTGCCGCATGACCGACCATTTTTTGTAGACATCTTCGGCGCTGTGCAGGGTATCATGAAATTCCTTCAAATCTCCGCCCGCTACAAACGAACGATCTCCGGTGCCGGTAATCAAAACGGCACGCACACTGGCGTCATTCGCCGCACGTTCAAGCGCTTCCGGCAATTCCGCCATTACTTGCGAGTTGACTGCATTGCTGGCTTCCGGACGATTTATACGAATGACGGCAACCTGATTGCTTGTTTCATATACAATTTCTGACATCCCAAGAAACCCCTCTTCCGACTTTTAGATATTCTCCGCTTGCTTTTGTTTCACACCGTCCACCTGCCGCTTATTCAGCGCATAGGCCAGTAGCAGAACCAAAACGGCAGTTACGGCAGGCAGTATATAATGAATACCCGGTATTTCCTTCACCGCACGATACACCCAATGATCATCCAGAATCATTTGCCCCGCCGTGTAGGCAAGAATTCCTGCGCCAATATAAAGAATAAAGGGGAAACGGTCCATCATTTTCAAAATCAGCGTACTTCCCCATACGATCAGCGGAATACTGATCGCAATCCCGATCGCCAGCAGCAAAACGCTGCCTTCTGCAGCTGCCGCTACTGCCAACACATTGTCCAAACTCATAATCAGGTCGGCCATGATAACGGTACGCACGGCTCCCCATAAATTATCCCTCGCCTTGACTTCCTGCTCTTCCTCTTTACTGAGAAGCAGTTTAAACGCAATCCAGATTAAGAGCGCTCCCCCGATCACCATCAGGAACGGGATTTTCAAAATCTCCACAACTACAAATGTCAACAATATACGTAATATGACCGCCCCTAGCGTCCCATACCAAACCGCTTTCTTCCGCTGGTCCTCCTGCAGGTTTCGGCATGCGAGCGCGATCACAATGGCGTTATCTCCGCTAAGCACCAAATTTATGATAATAATTTTTAATAAACTTGCCAAAAAAACCAGTACCACATGACTCGCCTCCCTGCGAGTAGTATTTCACATGTTGGACAAATAGAAAAGACCTTATGTTTCCATTCGGAAATGAGAAAGGAATCTGTCGAGCGGTATCGAATTTTAGGTAGAGCATCTTTAACTGGAGGTACAACGATGGATAAACGGAGAAAACCGCAAGTAAAAATTTTGCGCTATACCGACCCGGATCGCCTTTCTCTCGCCAAGAATGCGGCCGTTTTTTTGGGTAAAATGGATGAGGAGAACGTGAAAAGGCCTTTGAATATGCTAAAAATGGGGCATACGTCCGTATTTCGCGGCGAGCATGTCAAATTTGAATTCCGGACAACGAAAGTGGTGTATGACCATCTGATTACCTATACGACTGCGGAAGTGAGGGCATGCGGCGGTCTGCGGGCGAACGAAGCCCATTACTTTATACCGCCCATTGATGCGCCTGAACTTCAGGAAATTGGTCAACGCCATTTGGACACCTACAAAATGCTGGTACACGGCATCGATCCGGAAACGAACGACCCGACAGAACGCATGCGCCTGCAAACGGCACGTTCTGTAGCACCCGTAAGCGTCGAATTGCATTACATTCTCCAGTTCAACTTCCTGACGCTGATGGAAGCGATTTTTCCACAGCGAATCTGGGAACCAGGCGCACAACCGGATACATTTGAAGTGGTCAATTTAATGTGGGAACAGGTTCGTGAGTGTGACACGGAATTATGGGATCTGGCGAAAGATATTTATGGACCGGAAGCGATTGCATGGGAAAAAGCACGCAATCGGTTGAAGAAAGACGATCCTGAACTATTCGAAAAAATCATGAGCAAATACGGTCAGCTCAAATCGATGTGGTCGTAAGCTTCTTACGAAATGAGCGGGGGTAAAAATGAATATGCAGGTTTCTCGACGGCTGGAACGATTTAGTTCCGCCATGTTTTTTGAGTTGAATCAGTTAAAACAACAATTGCGTGCAAACGGAACGGAAGTGATTGATTTGGGGATCGGGTCCCCCGATTTGCCGCCGCCGCCGCATGTAATCGAAGCGTTAACGGAAGCGGTTTGTGATCCTTCTGTTTATGGGTACCCCACTTCAGAAGGAAGCCCGTTCTTTCGTCAGGCGGTAGCCGACTGGTATAAAAAACGATTTGACGTCGAGTTAGACCCCTCCACCGAATGTATGGCTTTAATGGGTTCGCAAGACGGACTGTCCCATCTGTCGCTTACTCTGGTCGACCCGGGCGACTATGTACTGGTCCCTGACCCAGGCTATCCGATCTACGAAGTCAGCATTCACTTGGCTGATGGACGTCCCTATCTGATGCCGCTTTTGGAAACGAATGATTTTCTTCCGGACTTTTCAAAAATTCCACCAGAAGTGGCTCAGCGGGCCAAATATATGATTTTGAACTATCCGAACAATCCGGTCACCGCTGTGGCCGAACGGTCTTTTTACGAACAGGCGGTCTCTTTCGCTAAACTGTATGACATTTTGATTGTGAGCGATATTGCGTATTCGGAACTGGCGTTTGACGGATTCAAACCGATCAGCATTCTGCAGATTGACGGAGCGAAAGATGTGGCGGTGGAATTCCACTCCCTTTCCAAAAGCTTTAACATGGCAGGCTGCCGAATCGGATATGCAGCAGGAAATCGGGAAGCATTACAAGCACTGGCAGTTGTAAAATCAAACATCGATTACGGCGTATTTACCGCTGTTCAAAAAGCGGGAGCGGCTGCCTTGACCGGCGACCCGTCGCATACAGCGCATATGTCCGAAACGTATCGCAAAAGACGTGACGTATTGCTGGACGGACTGAAACGAATCGGCTGGGACATTCCAAAACCGCAAGCCACTATGTTTGTATGGGCAAAAATCCCCATTCCAATGACATCTCGTAAATTCACAAAGGAACTGCTTGCCCAAACAGGCGTGGCAGTCGTACCGGGTGTGGGATTTGGCGAACAGGGTGAAGGATATGTACGAATCGCGCTAGTACAGCCGGAGGAAAAACTGCAAGAAGTGGTTGCCCGTATTGAAAAAAGCGGTATCCTGAAAAAAAACTGAATCAGCAGCCCCCCTTTCGGAGATTCTAACTGGTAAGAAACTCCTAGGGGGGCTTATTTTGCGTTACGTTCCATCATTATTAATCGGACTCGCGATGGTTATGTTGACAGGCTGCGGCACTCCCAATCAAACGGCACCAAAAGCAAAAGGCCTCAATATACAGGCGGTAGGTGAACAAGGACCCATCAGCGATTCGGATATTCCAGCAGTCGAACAGCAGTTGCGAAACGACATTAAAATTAAAACATTGGATGAAAGACCTCTTAAAATCACACAGACCGCGCACACGAAAAAAGTATCCTATGTGTTGTTCAGCATGCCAAACAATGACGGATTGGCTGTCGTCACCAAACAAGGAGGATCGGTCCGCATTTTGGAACGGCTCCCTATTGTTTCTGGCGACCCTAAGACAAACTTGGTGTCCTATAATACGATCATCGCGGGAAACCGTTGGGACCCTGATAACGGCGTACTGTTTGGCATGGTATACAATCCTTACATCACCGGAATCGAAGCGTATTTTCGGGACACAACGAAAGTCAAGGTGGATGTAAAACAGTCCCGCGGTTTTATCATTGTCCGTCCGGGCACCGACACCCGATTTGTACAGATCAATGCGATCGGCGAAGGCGGCTTGTGGTGGACAAGCGACTCTCGTTAACGAGAATGTATTCTAGTCGAACAGTTCTTGGTAAAGGCTTACGTCAATTCCTTTACTGGCCAGAAATTGTTTGATTTTGTCTTTGTCTTTATTTTCGCCAGCTAAAATATAGCCGCAGATTACATCATCCTGTTCGATTTCACTATGTCCTCGTTCGGCGGCAATCTCATTTACTTTTTTTTCGATCATTTTCTTTGCCATCGGACGGACAAAGAAAGGGATAGGCGACAGCAGTTCTTCCAACAATTGTTTCGATTGTGCACTGTATTCCATCGTTTGATGACACTCCCTAAAGTATGGTTAAAATGGACGCTATTCCTGATTCTATCATTCTCCTGTTTTCGTTTCCAGTCATTGCGAAAACCAAGTCTTATGCGTAAGGGGATGTACCGGATGAGGACTGCTCGATTTTTATTCCTTTGCATGTGCTGTGTGTTAGGGTTCACCGTATTGCCTCTTCAGGCGGCGGAAACAGGGGAAGTACCGCAGCTGACTGACCCGGCTCAGGAATTTCGTAAAGTGGCTGCCCAAACAAATATCCCATGGTTCTATATTGCCGCCATCTATCAATACGAATCAAGCATTCACAACAAAAAGAAACTGACATCCGGGCAGTCAGCCGTGCAGATTCCCGCGCAGGATTGGTGCGGCCCCATGAACCCGAATCAATTGGATCGGGACGAGGGTACCATCCGTGTTTTTCACGGCATCGGGCGGGATGGCAACAAGGATGGAATCGCGGATCCAACCAATCAAACCGATGTGATTTATTCACTGGCCAATCTTTTGCGATCCAATGGACTGACAGAAGATGACATTCAAATCTCTTTATGGAATCGGTATGAAGATACGATGGTTGTTGATCGGGTGGTCGCATTCGCCCGTATTTACAACCAATTTTCCACGGCCGATTTAAGCCAAAAGGCGTTCCCGATTCCCAACCGGTACAATTACAGTTACCGCAGCACATGGGGCGACAAACGCGGTTGGGGTGGCCGCCGGATGCACGAAGGCACCGACATATTCGCCGATTACGGAACTCCTGTAGTGGCTACCAGTTACGGGTATGTCGAAATGAAAGGATGGAACAAATTTGGCGGGTGGCGAATCGGCATTCGTGATCTGAACAATGTGTATCATTACTACGCGCATTTATCCGCTTACGCCAAAGGGATTCAGACACGAAGCATCGTAACGCCCGGTCAAGTGATCGGCTATGTTGGCTCTTCCGGTTACGGGAAACCGGGAACATCGGGAAAATTTGCTCCCCATTTGCACTATGGCATGTATTTTGATAATGGAACAAGGAGCTATGCGGTCGACCCGGCTCCCCATTTGCGGCGATGGGAACTGCAATCCAGGCGAAAATGAGGAAATGAAATAAAGCCCGCGAATGCGGGCTTTTATCTGCTTCCGTTTGTTGTCATCTGGCATTTTAGTCATTCCCGTATGTTACATCATGTGTGGGATGCATAAACGGAGCCATCGGCGACTTCACTTCACCTGACAGCAAGTGCTGATTTTCCATTCTCTCCGATCCGGGATCATGTTCATTATCTACCCACTCATCACCCGACATGATGGCCGGATCCACATCCGTGCTCCAGTGATCAAGCGGTGTGTCACGCCAGGGAGCATCTTTCTCGCGCAACGGGGGATTTACATCAGTCATGATTCCTCACCTCCACTCACTATTCTTCCCTGTTCGGAAAAGTGAATTCAGAAGCAACCGGAATGTGCTTGACCGAATCGGCGTATGTATGCAGTAGAGAGAGGAGTGTTGTAAATGACTGTAACCTATGCGCGGGTGGTCGGGTGGCTGTTTGTAGTGCTTGGCACAATCGGATTTTTTAAACAGGAATTGCTTGGTCTGATCCAATTCGACCGTATCCAAAATATCATATATCTGATGTTGGGAATCCTTGGGCTGGCAGCGGTCGCCAACCAAAAAAACGATCTGTACGCCATTTGTATCGGCATGCTAAGCTTGCTGTTCGGTTTGTTCAGCATCTTTCAGCCTGCGTTATTGGGAATTCGCCTGGAAACGATTGAAATCGTCCTGTTTCTCACGGTTGGCGGCTGGGGAGTTTTTACCGGCGTATATAAAAAGGCGGAATAGCTTATCCTACTTATCGACGAATGAATTCGTCAATCACGTTTCGTTTCACATCTTATGAGGAGGCGATTCGATGAAGTTGCATGAAATTATGACGAAAAACGTACGTACATGTGACCCTCAGGATACAGTGTTGGATGCGGCCAAGTTGATGCGCAACATTGATGTCGGAATCGTCCCGGTAACTCAAGGGGATAAACTGGTTGGTGTGGTGACTGACCGCGACATCTGTCTGAATGTTGTGGCAGAGGGCAAAGATGTCAACACCACCCGCGTCCAAAGCTGCATGACCAGTGCAGTTATTACAGGTACCCCTGACATGGATGCCCATGAAGCGGCCGATTTGATGGCCGAGCACCAAATTCGCCGTTTACCGATCATAGACAACGGAACGTTGGTCGGTATCGTGGCAATTGGTGACTTGGCCACCATCAATATTCATGAAAATGAAGCCGGTTATGCGCTCTCCGAAATTTCGGAACCGAGCCAGCCGCAACATTAATTCTTTTCAAATTGCAAAAGGACAGGTGCTCCTGTCCTTTTTTTGATATGATGAACCCAAGGAAGTGGGTCTTATGCAAAAAAACGTAAAACGAAATCTTTGGTTCATCGCATCCATTTTGTTTATGCTGTTAATCTTTGCAAAATCGGCCGAAACGTATCAGCAACAAGATCTTCGGCCGCAACTGGCGGTTTGGTTTTCCTCCCAAAGTTTGATGCTGTGGCTTCCGCACATTGCTTTTGTTTATGACGGCGCCCGGTACAGCTGGCAGACTCCGTACGACATGCTGGAGTTTTTCATCCGGAAACTCGGCCATGTGACTGAATACGCGATTCTCGCTTTTCTCTGGCAGCAAACGTTACGTCATACTCGTCTGTCACGCGGAAAAATCTATCTGTGGACGGTGTTGATTTGCCTTTTGTATGCGTCCTCTGACGAATGGCATCAAACGTTTGTGCCCGGCCGAACGGGCCATCCGATTGACGTCGCAGTAGACAGCATCGGAATTTTACTGGCGACAATCATATACTGGATCTTTCAAAGAGTTCGTCCAGATTGCAGAAAATCGTAGAAACGGGTTAATACGATTGCCAATTCCGCTCGCGTGACAGGCTGGTTCGGTCGAAACGTGCCGTCCGGGTACCCGACCAGCAACCCTGCCTGTACGACACGATTCACCGCACTTTGAGCAAAATCGGGAATCTGCTCCCCCGTTTCGCCTGTCGACGGCGATGGATTGCTTACAGGACTGGCAGCAGGCGCTACATACGGCAAATCAAAAAACTGGCATATTGCTTGAGCGGCAGCCTCTGCCTGTTCCGCGCGAAAAGCAGCGGATGCTAACTGGGCCGCTTCCTGCGGGTTTGTTATGAAACCGGATTCGACTAGTACCGCCGTCATACTCGTTTCCCGCAGCACAGCAAAATCTTCTACATAAACGCCACGATTTTTTTGTCCTGTCGCTTGCGCAATTGCATTCACGATAGCTGTCGCCACTGTTTCCGTTGTTGTGCCCCGGGTGGATGGATAGATATAAACGGAAACTCCGCTGACGCTCGGATCACTGTAAGAATTGACATGCCACGAAACAAACAAATCTGAGCGATTCTGATTCGCGAGACTTGCTCTATATGTCAAATCCGCTGCAATTGTACCCCCCGTTAAAGGAAGTACATCCTCTGTTCGGGTCATGATAACCTGAATTCCGCAGCGCTGCAACGCATCCCGAAGCTGCAAACCGGCCGCCAGATTTATATCTTTTTCCTGCAATCCGTTACCCGTCGCACCTGGATCTGTCCCTCCGTGACCGGGATCCACGACTACTAAAGGCATTTTTTCATCCCTCCCGACCTGATGGTATCAACTGATGAAAAACCCGGTTTTCCTATCGTTAGAGTATGCTTCCATTCAAATTTTGCCCCGGCCAAGGGCATACATGACTTACCTGCTAACAACTTTCCTTTGATGGGTGCGCCAAAAAGTGAAAAAGGCATATCACACTGGAAACTACGCCAATATGATATGCCTGATTAAGCTATCATGTTTGCTATTCGGTTTCGGTTCGGATTACTTGCGGTCGGCAACAGGGACAAATTGCAGATCGACTGGACCTGTATAATCAGCACGAGGACGAATAATCCGATTGTTTTCATACTGTTCCAGGAAGTGAGCCGTCCATCCGGACATCCGGCTAACCACAAAAATCGGTGTAAACAAATCGACCGATATTCCCATCGCATTATACAGACTGCCAGAGTACAGATCCACGTTATACTTAAGATCTTTCCCTTTGGCCGCGAAATATTTCAAAACCACATCTTCCATAATTTCCGTCATTTGGAACCATTTCGTATTGCCCGTTTTTTCCGTCAACTGTTTTGCATATCGCTTCAAAATCAAGCCGCGCGGGTCATAATTGCGGTATACGCGATGCCCAAATCCAGGAACCTTAACACCTGCTTCGAGCTTTTTGTTAATGGCATCGGCTGTTTGTTCAACAGAGTCGATTTCCATCAACGTACGCATTACATCTTCGTTGGCTCCTCCATGCAAAGGACCTTTTAACGCACCGATTGCTGAGGTAACACCGGAATACAGATCGCTCAACGTGGCAACTGTTACGCGTCCTGCAAATGTGGAAGCGTTTAACTCGTGGTCAGCGTGGAGAATAAGGGCAACGTCGAACGCCTCGACAGATAATGCATCAGGTTCATTTCCAGTCAACATATAAAGGAAATTGGCTGCATGACCCAAGTCGGAGCGTGGCGGAACATAGTCCAACCCTTGCTTGAAGCGGCCAATAGCTGCGGTTAACGATGCGGAGAGAGAAATCAATTTGGCAGCTTGCGCCAAATGAGCTTCGCGAGTCATCGCCTTATTGGGATCAACAGCCCCAATATAACTGACCGCCGTTCTCAAGATTTCCATTCCTGTGGGATTGGCAGGGTTTTTCGCCAAGGAACGAACCAGTTCCAAAACATCCGCAGGAATGTCCCGATTTTTCTGTAACTCCTTGTTCAATTCGTTCAGTTCATTCAAATTCGGAAGCTTGCCATGCCACAAAAGAAAAACGACTTCTTCAAAAGACGCTTTCCCGGACAACTCATTAATGTCATAACCGTGATACACTAATCGGCCCTTTTCCCCGTCCACTAAACAAATATCTGATGTTCCAGCTACGACATCTTCCAAACCTGCTTTAACTTCTGTACTCATGTTCTTCCACCCCCTGAAAAATAAGCAACACCTTAAAATGCTTCTAGGATTTGTTATGTAACACATTTCATTTGTTTGTAACAATCATATCACATTTTTACTAAACCAAAAATAGGTTGCAAAAAAAAGCTGTAAAAGATTGGTCTGGTGTGCTCCCTCCACTGCATAAAGATGAATAGACATGGCGTTTTCTCCGTAAAAACAGGAAATTTTCCGGCAAGATGCGACAAAATACCGCATTTGTGGATAACTTATCCTCATTATGCACATTAAGTTGATGTCTGTACTTCAACAGGTGTTCACATTATCCACAAATCACCTACATATTATCCACACGTTTTTGTGGATAACAGGAACACTTGTTCCACGCGCCGACTGATGGTACTCTAAGTTCACTACCCGCTTCGTCAGACCTGACTCATCAATAGAATCTGATAAAGGGGATGAATTCATGCGTATTTTAACCGATGAAAATTTGATTGAAGCGTATAAAACTGCTGTGGAGCTAAAACTTGATCCGCATTTTATAGAATTGCTTATGCAGGAAATCAAACGGCGGAAACTCGACTTCAACATAAACTGCAATTCGGCTTAAGCCGTTTCCATCCAGATGTATGCAATGGCCAGTTCAGCGGTATGCGAAATGCTTACTTTAACATCTGTCACTCCGAGCAGGTCTGCCCTCTGTTTAGCGGCCCCATACAAGAGTACTATTGGCTCACCACCGCTGCCATGCAGGGTTTCAATGTCACGGAACGAGATTTGCTCTGCAATACCCGTACCAAGCGCTTTAGAAACTGCCTCTTTAGCGGCAAATCTGCCGGCCAGCAGTTCCAGCCTGCGGCTATCTGACACTCCTTGCAGCAGCAGCAGCTCATTTTCCGTGTAAATTCTTTTCAGAAACGAGTCCCGTTTCGAAGATTCGGCAATTCTTCTTATTTCTACCAGATCGACACCGATTAGTGGCATACGATCACCTCCGCCCTGCTTCGTCTTACCTATTCTACCATATCCTGTAATATGCAAAAAACGGCGCTGCACGCCACATGCAGCACCGCCTGCAACGACAAATAACCGAACGTCGTTGGCTTCTCATTTTTTTGTTAGGGCTTCGATTTGGGTGGTACATTGAAGTACGTATCCAACATTGTCTCTGCAATCGGTCCCGCCATCTCATAGGAGTGGGCGCCAATTCGTCCGTCTGGTACCACAACTGCGATGGCAATTTTCGGATTGTCATAGGGGGCATACCCGACAAACCAGTAATTCTCTGCGACTCCTGTTTGCGCCGTTCCCGTCTTGCCTGCCACATTATAAGGTTTATTCTTGAACATATAAGAGGCGGTCCCATATGGTTCATGTGTGACCTGCCACATACCGTCTTTTACGTAATTCAACAGGTCCTGACTAAATGTCACCTGATTCAATACTTTTGGTTCTGTCTTTTTAATCACATTGCCGTTCGGATCTACAATTTCTTTTGCCAAAAAAGGCTGCATCCGTTTTCCGCCATTGGCGATTGTGCTGACATATTGAGCCAACTGGATCGGAGTAAACGTGACATTTTGGCCGATCGCAAGAAACGGCATATTGGTTGTCACTTCCGGTTGATAATTATATTGGCCCACCCATTCATACGGCAAGTCGATTCCCGTTTCAACGCCCAGTCCAAATTCGTTCTGGTACTTTTTAAATTTTTCAAACGCCGGGTAATCATATTTTTCCATCCAGCTTTTTACACCGTATTGCGCCAGCAAATCATGCTTGCCCAATCGTTTCCCTACCGTATACATGTATACGTTGCACGAACCGGCGATCGCCTCTTTGCCGTTTATCCAGCCGTGCCCCTGCGGCAGCCAGTCGAGTGCATAGTAGCCGGAAAGATCCAGGCCGCCCGTACACAATATTTTCTCGTCAGGTTTGATTACCCCTTCCCGCAGACCGATCATCGTCGTCAGCATCTTAACGGTAGAACCGGGAGCAAACGGATAGACCGCCCGGTTAATGGCGCCCGGACTGTACCTAGCGTATTCTTCATTTGTCATAACCCCGTCTACCCAGTCATTTGGATCGTATGGCGGATAGCTCGCCATCGCGAGCACCTCTCCGGTGTTCGGATCCATTGCAACGGCAGCCGCATTCTGGACTCTGCCGCCCCCTTCTTTTTGCAATGCTGTGACCCGTTCTGCCAGAGCCTGTTCGGTCGCCTGCTGCAGTTTTTTATCGATCGTAAGAATCACGTCATTGCCAGGGATTGGCTTTTTCTCAATATAGTCGGCGTTTTTATCGACACGATCGCCATTGATATTGACTTCCACCCGGGTAGCCCCATCAACGCCTTTCAGGTATTGTTCATACTGTTGTTCCAGTCCGTCACTGCCGACCAGATCACTCATTTGATACCCTTTATCTCTGTATTCAGGCCATTTTTCAGGTCGAATCGAATGCAAATACCCAATCACATTGGAAGCAAACGTTTTCAATCGATAGTCACGAATTGCCTCCGGAATAACGGCAATTCCCGGCAGCTCGTTCAAATGCTCCCGGATTCTCGCTACCTGTTGATCGGTTGCACTTTGCTTGATTTTGCGCGGAGCCGACCTTGGCAAATTATCTTTTTCGCCCTTCATAATCGAAATGATCTGCTCTTTCGACAAGTTTTCCTTCTCCGTCGGATCTTTTAACAAAGGCACCAGTTTTTCAGCGACCGTTTCAATGTTTTGCTGCGCCTTCTCCTTTTCGTGAATCGTATACGGATCGGTATATTGAATTGTAAAAGAGGGCTTATTTGCCACTAATACTTCCCCGTTCCGATCAATAAAACGTCCCCTTGGCGCGGGTAAAACCTGTTGAGCGTAACGGTTCTCTTCTGCCAGCTGCTGATACTCTGCCCCTTTGCCAAGTTGAATAAAACTCAGCCGCAATAGAAGTATCACCAAGGCAAGGAACAGTATCAAAAAAAGAAACTGCAGACGGCTCCCGCTTTGTGGTTGGTTCTCCGCTTCCATGCACTATTTGCCTCCCGGTATCGTTCTCCCTTTATTCTACCAAGCAAATCGATCTGTTTGTAAGGGTAATATTTCCTAGGCCAACACGTCCCGTTTGCTAAACACCGCAAAACCGATCACAAGCGCCGCAATTCCCCAAATCAAAAGCACAGCAAGCGAAAAAGGCAGTGTCATTCCTTCAATCGGCGGTACTGCACCGGACAGATATCCGGTAATACGTAAATTTACGACAAACAGATATTTGACGCCGGTCCAGGAACTGGCCAGATCATACAAAATATTGCCTCCGATTAACGCTGCCAACATGATCCCCATAGCGGCAGCAGCCTGCCTTACCAGTATCGAAATGGTAAATGCCACTGTGGCAACCACCAGACAGGTGAACCATCCCAATCCGTAGGATCGAAAAATATACTGCCACTGCGGCACATTATATGCGGTGGAAGCATCCAATTGGCTGTTCACGATCGAAAAGCCGGTCGCCACCGGCATCGTCCAGCCCCCCCAACCAAAGAAAAATCCACCGATCAGAGTTGCTGTCACAAAGGCGGCCAATATCGTGAGCGATACAAACATGACCAAAACCGCATATTTGGCGGCGAGCACTTTCCATCGCCTGACAGGTCGGGTCAACAATAGTTTGATGGTCCCCTGTCCCCATTCAGAAGAGACAAGATCAGCCGATAATGTAACAACCAACAAGGGAAGCAGCAGCGATACGCTCAAATCCATAAACGTTCTGACAAATGTAGCCGTTCCCGGTGCGGCCGGATTTATATTTTTCTCCAGATAATAGCGGGCCTGTTCGATCCGCTGTTGGTACATTTTCTTGCGATCTTCCGGCACAAACGCATTTTTCATGCGGCTCTCATAGTCGGCTATCTGCTGCTGCAACACAGGGCGCCAGTCGAGTGTCCCCACCCGTTGCAGCGTACGCTGCTGGTTCAACTGCTGGGCATATGCGAACAAGGAAACCAGAATCGCCAAAATCAGAATCACCAGCACAAACCGCCTGCGTCGGATCAGCTTGATCGTTTCATTTTGCATCAAATCAAAAAAACTACGCACGCCGGTCACCTCCGGTAATCTCCAAGAACAAATCTTCCAGGGAAGGGGAAACCGGTTCAATTGCGAACACGTCTATACCCCGTTCCACGAGTTTCGCGTTCAGTTGGGGAATACGCTCCGATGTAACATGACAGCGAATGCTGTCCTCCCTGAGTACGGCATCCTGCACCTCTGGGTCACTCGTTAAAACAGCAAACGCCGCCTCCACAGGGTTTACCCTCCAGACCGTTTGGTTGTTTTTTTTCTCTGTCAGTCCATTCACCGTGCCCGCATATAAGGAACGGCCTTCATGAATAATCGCCACCCGATCGCACATCATTTCGATTTCACTTAGCAGATGGCTGGATATAAATACGCTGAGTCCTTCTTCTTCCACCAACTGTCTGACAAACTCGCGAAGTTCCCGGATTCCTACCGGATCAAGACCGTTTGTCGGCTCGTCCAGAATCAGCAGTTGAGGTCTGGCCAGAAGTGCCTGTGCAATTCCGAGGCGCTGCCGCATCCCTAACGAATACGTTTTGACCCTGTCATGAATGCGCTCCTCCAGCCGTACCTGCCTGACCACCTCTTTGATCCGCTCTGGGGTGACCCCTTCTGTCATGCGGGCGAACTGTTCAAGATTTTCCCATCCGGATAGAAAACCGTACAGTTCCGGATTCTCCACAATACAGCCGACATGCTTCATCGCACTGACAAACTGTTTTTGAATGTCAAAATCACATATTCGAATCGTTCCGGCTGTCGGTGCAATCAGTCCGACCAGCATTCGAATCGTGGTCGTTTTGCCCGCTCCATTCGGTCCCAAAAAGCCGAATACTTCCCCCGCTCGTACGTCAAACGAAATATCGTGAATCAGTTGTTTCCCGCCAATGGTCTTTTTCAGATTCTGCACCGACAGAACTACCGGCTTTTCTGCCATTCCGCAAATGCTCCTTCCGATTTTCTGATATAATAATGAGCAGCAGATTACAAGTTTTGCAGATATACAAATCTTCTGGAGGTTGTACCCGTGCAAAGCAAAAAATCAGGTTGGTACGCAATTTTCTCTGTTTCTTTGGGCAGCATCCTCCTGCTTGGTACAGGCGCTGTTATGGCCTATTCCAGCACGACAGGAACCGTTGTTCAGAAACAACCGTCTTCACCGCCGCAGCCCCAAACAAATTTGCCCAATACACAAACACCGCCGACAGGTCAACCAAAACAACCGACAACACCTGTCACGAAGTCACCCGTAACCTCACCTGCCGCTGTAAACGGAGATTATCGGCTGCTTGCGCTGGGAGATTCTTTAACACGCGGTACAGGCGATGAAACGGGCCTCGGATATGTAGGAAATGTGACGACCGAGCTTCAGAAATTGACCAAAAATAAAATTATTGTATCCAATCTGGGAGTCAACGGCATGAAATCACCGGAGTTACTTCAGTATGTCAACTCTCCCGAGGTACAGCAGGATATCCGTTCGGCGAATCTGATCACCATCACGATTGGCGGCAATGATCTGTCACAGGGAGTCGGCTCCGTGACATCTCCCGATCCGCAGGTTGCGAAGAAGACGAGGGATACATATCTGGCATCTCTGGATCAAACGGTCGCTACCATTCGGTCGTTGAATCCGAACTCGGCCATACTGTTTATCGGCTTGTACAATCCTTTTCTTCTGCAGGGCAGCGCTGCCGAAACCGCTACACAAATCCTGCAGGATTGGAATCAACAAACGGTCCATGCGTTGGGTAAATACCCGAATACGCTGTTTGTTCCGACAGAAGATCTGTTTGCCTGGGACGGCACCCGGCTCTTATCAGCCGATATGTTCCATCCGAACGCCAAAGGATACAAATGGATCGCTGACCGTATTTTACAGGATATACTTTAATTTATCATTAAAAAAGGCTTCTACCGAAGCATATTCAAGAAAAAGCAGCGTCTAATAGAGGAAGCCTTTTTCGACAGCCGAAAGTATAAAAATGGTGATGGAATATCACATTTTTATACTTTCTAAGCTGTTAAAAAAAACCTTCTTCGCCACAAGGCAGAAGAAGGTTTTAATTTAATCGAATTCAGATGAGCCCCGCTGACAAATTCAGGATTTCTCCTGGTTCCGGGAAACGGTTCGACTCTTTTTTCGAGAAGATCAATTTGTCACCGATCTTGATCTCGAATACGCCCCCGCTGGATGGAATCAATCTTAATTCGGAAATTTTGTTCGTGTAATTGCTAAGCAGCTCTTCCGTCACACTGACGGTTTTGGGCAAAAAACCTCAGGCTGTACAATATTCGATCGAAATTATAACGCGTTGATCCATATTACATTCCCCTTTCTATGTCAATATCGGTTCTTCATTGTAACCATCGTATCGATTTCTTACCGTATGCTGCATTACAATTTACCGTTATTTTCCGCCGCTCACATAAAAAATAATCCGCTCACCCGGTTTATAAAGAGAATCCGGTTGTTGCACCTGCTTCACTACTCGTCCAGGCAGCTCGTCGGAAGAAACAACATAATAGACGTACCGCATGTTGTAAGAGAGCAGTACGTTTTCCGCCTCGTCGATCTGCATGCCGGACAGATCAGGCACGTTCATCGGCTTGCCCGCTTTTGAAACCGGCTCTTTTGGTGAGATCGTAATAGTAGAATGAGTTGCTTCGGTTGCTTTTGCAGTTGATGTCAGCGTAATCGGCACCGTTTCCAACAAAGGCATGATTTGCTTTTCCGCAGAACCGTTTGGTGCAGATGCCAATTCAGATCCTGACAGAACGGCCGTCAAAACGATAAATGTTAGAATGCCAGTGAAAATAGCAAAGTACGATTTCAAGATCGATCGAAATTTGTAGAATGAATGAGGAAACAACGCGCGCTTCTTTCCTGACAGAAGCGCCTCCATCTCTTGGCGGGTAATGTAATAAGGACGAGTTTGTTCCGCTTCCTCCTGCACAAAATTACGATACAGGGGGTTGGCATCCTTGCGAAGCAGCATCTCAAGGTCATGGGCCAAATCTGAAGCATCTTCATAGACAGGGAGCCTTTGACCCGTCAGACGATCTATAATTTCCGAAATCTTGTTATGCAGTTCCGGTTTGTATAACGGCGGCGTCGCTGAGAACAACTCTTTGAATATAGTCCCTAACGAAGCCAAATCCGATTTTTCAGTACTTTCAACGGAAGTATAGGCAGTTCGAGGGCATACAAATGAAACCTTGATATCGCGCCCCTGCACCCATATCATTTCGGAAGACAGATTCCCATGCACGACTTGCTTCTGGTGTGCGAAAGACACCGCCTTTGCAATATGCATGGCCATAAAAATCGCATCTTCCAGGGCAAACCTTTCTCCGCGGTGGATCGTTTCCCGCAATGTCAGTCCTTCCCGATATTCGGAAATTAAAAAGCATGTATCTCCCGTACATTGCATATCAAAAATGCTCATAATATGGTGATGTGTCAGGCTGGCGAGCGATTGCGCCCGAGAACGAAAGAAGTCTGCAGTTGAACTGTCACAATCGGAAAACACGGTGATAAATACATTGCGGGGAAACGAATTGTCAAGAGCTCGATAGAGATCAACCCCATCCGAAGCTTCCAGACGCTCCACCAGTTGATAGCGGTCTGAAAACGTACGGTTTTGCAAGAACTCTTCCTCCTCTCAGTTTACACTGACCCCATCACCCCATTGCTTCTGCTTGAAGCACTTTCAAAAAACGAGAAATGTCGAGCTTTTAAAAGACAATATTCGTCATTATTTGTCATTTTCCTTCTGTATTAATGAAAAATTAATGGAGTGCAGATGGAAACTTCAGTATGATGAGAAAGAGAGGAGTGTCAAAATTGGATTTGCGGAGAACCCTGCTATTCATTTTTTCCCTGATACTTGCGGTAACGGGGACAATTTTATACGTTTCGGCCAAACGATCCGGCCAATCGCTTCCCTACTACGCGATGGGATTACTCGCTTACGGTTGGACGTTTGTCGGATTCTGGATGATTGATACGGCTGCCCGCACTTATAAGAAAAAATATCGGGATCGCCACTGACCTTCATCATGACCGTTTTCTCTAACGGTGGAACGTCTGATCGATTCATCGCCCGATGTTTTAAAATTAGATGTTTCTCAGCAGGCAGAAAAGAGGGTGCTGCCGGATAAATCCGGCAGCTTTCAGGGCAGAGTCTTAATTTCTTACGAATGTGGAATCATTCCGGTAAACACATACGCCTGCAGCCAAGTGATTACACCGATCAATGTTACGAAAATCAAGCTGTGCTTCAGTGTAAACCGCAGAATGTTTCCTTCCTGGCCCGCCATGTTGGTGGCGCCTGCGCCGACCGCAATTGACTGCGGTGAAATCATCTTCGCCGCACAACCGCCAGAAGAGTTTGCCGCTACCGCCAATACGTCGCTGATATGAACCTGTTTGGCTGTAAACGCCTGCAGTTTTGCGAACAATGCGTTTGTCGAGGTATCGGAACCAGTCAGGAACACCCCGATATAACCGATAAACGGAGCGAAGAAAGCAAACAATACGCCGGTTTTTGCCAATGCATTCCCCATCGAGTTCCCCATGCCGGAACGTCTGCTCAATTCCGCATAAGCCAGGAAGCATGCGATGGAAAGAAGCGGCAGCGCCAACTGTTTGAACGTTCTGCCAAGCACACCCAGGAAACGCTGCGGGCCCATCGCAAGCACGATTGCAGCGAGTACACAAGCAACGAAAATAGCCGTACCAGATGCTGTCACCCAGTTCAGCACATAAGTTGCTGCTTGCGCCTTCCCATCCACCAGAATCGCGTTGTGGACTCCTGCCATATTAAACTTGATTTCCCACCAGTTGCCAGGCGCATTTGCTTTCGAAGCGGGAAAAAGATTTTTAAACCAATCACGGCCCCAGATCAAGATCACGATGGAAGTGATGATATAGGGGGACCATGCGCGCAGAATCTGTCCGCCTGTATAGTGTTTGTCACTGACTGCCGCAGCAGCCGTGGTCCCTTCAAACGACCATTTGTCCTTCGGTTTCCAGAACATCATCAGAACAACCAATGCGACAATCGAGAACATGGAAGCGATTAAGTCAGTCGACTGATACCCCATATAGTTGGATGCAATAAACTGTGCCAATGCGAAAGAGATTCCGGAGACAGCCAGCGCCGGTATAACACCTTTGGCCGCTTTCCATCCACCCATGATCATGACCACCCAAAACGGAATAATCAATGTCAGAATCGGCAATTGTCTTCCCACCATCGCACCGATCAAGTCCGCGTGAATTCCGGATACTTGGCCAGCCGTAGTGATCGGAATCCCGATCGAACCGAACGCAACCGGAATCGAGTTGGCAACCAGCGCGAGCCCCGCTGCATACAGGGGAGGAAAGCCAATACCAATCAACATGGCAGCCGCAATCGCTACAGGCGTTCCGAAACCGGCTGCTCCCTCCATAAATGCGCTGAATGAAAACGCAACCAATAAAGCCTGAATTCGTTGGTCATCAGAAACTTTGGAAATTGAATATTTGATAATTTCAAATTGCCCGGCTTCAACCGTGAGGTTGTACAGAAATACCCCCATCAAAACGACGTAGCCAATTGGCGCGAGCCCGGTAACGGCCCCCAGGATGTCGGTGGAAACTACAATGCTTGCAGGAATCCCATAGAAAAAGACAGCAATCAGAGAAGCAAATATGATGGTAAGAATGGCGGCAATATAACCCTTCATTTTAAGGACTGCCAATGCGATGCCGAGAAAAATAATCGGCAGTGCAGCCACGAGCGCGGATATCCACAGATTTCCCGCCGGGTCCGCATTAAAAGACCATGTGGGCATTGTGTTAGACCTCCTAGTTGATATAGTGATATGATGACACGATCATCATAGAAATACTATACCATGAATGAAAGCGCTTGCAAACTCAAAAAATTGATTGTATCTAATCATTTGAATATTCTATCTATGAAATCAGGCCAAAAATCTGGTTCGCATGACACGTTCCACAGTGTTGGCGATCAGCTCCACCGCCCTTTCCATTGCCTCCTGCAGAGACATTGGGCGATCCACGATCGAAAACACACTGCATACCCCGTGCGAGTAAAGTTCTTCCACTCCCTGCCCGATTGATCCGGCAATTAGAATTACTGGCACGCCTGCCGTTTGTGCCGTTTTTGCCACGCCAAACGGCGTTTTTCCCCGCACCGTTTGCCCGTCGCATTGGCCTTCCCCGGACAGTACCAAATCGGCTCCCATTACCTGTCGGGGCAAATCGGTTGCCTCGATCACGATGTCGATCCCTCTTTTTAAAACTGCATTCAAGAACGCAACCATCGCAAACCCAAGTCCACCCGCCGCTCCTGCACCTGGCAGATTTTGAATGGAGCGGTTCAACTGTTTTTCTACAACTGCGGCATAATGGCTTAAGTTAGCGTCCAACAGACGAATCATTTCTGGTGTGGCCCCTTTTTGCGGGCCGAATATATGACTTGCCCCCTGCGGTCCAGTCAGCGGATTATCTACATCACACGCGACTGTAAAGGAGCATTCTGCCAAACGAGAATCGACAGCGGACAGGTCAAGTCGCTCCAGCTTATCCAAACTGCCGCCGCCAAAAGGCAGCTCCTGATTATTCGAGTCGATAAACCTTACACCCAGCGCTTGCGCCATCCCGGCCCCCCCGTCATTGGTCGCGCTGCCGCCGATTCCCAAAATAAACTTGCGGCAGCCCCGATCCAACGCTGCACGGATCAATTCACCGGTTCCGTATGTACTGGTCAACAATGGGTTTCGTTTGTCTGCAGGCACCAAATAAAGTCCGGATGCTTCCGCCATTTCAATCACAGCCGTTTGTCCGTCGCCAAGAATTCCGTATTTCGCTGTTACCTTCTGCCCAATCGGACCTGTTACTACTTCGGTCAAAATCTGTCCGCCTGTCGTATCAACCAAACTTTGTACCGTCCCCTCGCCGCCGTCCGCCATCGGAATCTTGACGATATCGGCCGCCGGAATCACTCTCCGTATCCCTTCCTCCATCGCGTCGCAAACTTCTTTTGCTGTCAGGCTTCCTTTAAAAGAGTCGGGCGCCAACACAATTTTCATTTGAGAACCCCTCCCAATCTTTTAAATCGATCCGTTGCGCGCTTCCTTCAGCAAACGCTGTTTGAGCTCCCACAGTTTTTCTGACAGGTCTACATGATAGGAATGGGGATTGATCGGTCGTTTGATTTCACGCGGCATGCTATCCAATTGGGATTCGGCGCGTTTTTTGATCTGCTCCAGATCAGGCAGTTCATAAACAATTTCACCATTTTGCAAAATGGGAACCAGCAGTTCTTCCACTTTGAAATTTCGGATCGTTTTCCGTTTATATGTATGGATAGGATGAAACAAGGTCAGCGGCTGAGAAGGATCCAATTTTTCATCGGCCAGCATGATGAGATCGGCGGTTGCCGTGCCATCTTCCAGATACAACCGAACGGTTCGTTTATAACCGGGATTTGTGATTTTCTCAGGGTTTTCCGATACTTTGATCTTCGGAATCATCATACCGTCCTCTTCTTTTGCCACCAGTTTGTAGACACCGCCTAGCGCCGGGCAATCATCACCCGTGATCAAGGCCGTGCCAAAACACCATATGTCGACGCGCGCTCCTTGCAGCATCATGTCTCTTACTACATACTCGTTCAGATCACCTGACGCTAAAATCTTCACATCCGGAAACCCGGCTGCATCCAGCATCCGACGAACCTCTTTCGACAGCCAGGCCACGTCGCCCGAGTCGAGGCGAACTCCCAGCAGTTCACGCCCTTTTTCACGCAGTTCCCGTGCGACCGTTATCGCATTCGGAACGCCGCTTTTTAATGTATCGTATGTATCCACCAAAAGTGTGGTCCGGTCCGGATAGGTGGCCGCATAAGCGCGAAACGCTTCCAACTCGCTGGGGAAACTTTGAATCCAACTGTGCGAATGTGTGCCGACCACCGGAATGCCAAAATTCTGTCCCGCATACACGTTGCTTGTACCCGCAAACCCGCCAATAAAGGCGGCACGCGAACCGAATGTTGCCGCATCCGCATTCTGCGCTCGCCGCAAGCCAAATTCGACCGACTGATGCAAATGATCGTACATGTCTCCGCGTGTTGCCTGCACAATGCGGGCCGCTTTCGTGGCAATCAGAGTCTGGTGGTTTATAAACGACAGACAAGCCGATTCGATCAACTGCAACTCGAAAATCCGTCCTTCAAATCGGAGTAGTGGAACGGAGGGAAATACGACAGTGCCTTCTTCTACCGCATACACCGTTCCCGTAAATCGAAACCGGCGTAATTCCTCCAGAAACCCTTCGTCAAACAGTTGAATTGACCGCAGGTAGTCGATATCTTCCGCTGTAAATTGTAAGCCTGTCAGAAATACAACTACCTGTTCAAGACCGGCTGCTATCGCAAATCCGTTTCCACACGGGTTTTTGCGGTAAAACAGCTCAAAAACGGCCTTCTGATTCATTCTGCCTGATTTATAGTAGCCATACATCATCGTTAATTGGTACAGATCGGTTAAGAGAGCGGAGTATGAATGTCGGTACACCCCTTTTTGCCGGACGGCGTCCAATTTTTCGATTGCCGCAGTGAAACTCATGCCGGTCACCTTCTCATCTCTTTTTTCTCCATTGTACATGAAATGTCAAGCATCTTCCCACATCCCGTTTAACCGGAATCCGACTCTTCGCAGGCACAAAACAGCCAGAATTTGCATGGAACCGGCGATCAGCAGGTAGAGAGGCAGTGTATTTTCCGGCAGATAATGATAGGTGATGGCAAACACAGCGATACTCAGGACCCGACCGCTATTTATTACAATCTCCCGTTCCACCATATATTCCCGCTCAAACCGTTCATGCGCCTCGTCAATTACCTGAAACACCCTGGTTCCAAACGGCACCAAAAAAAACGGGGCAAACAGAGCGGAAATTACGCCGTATACGAGCAGAATCCAATAATTCGGCTCAAACAGAAACAAAACAAGGGCTATACTGGAAGCCAGGGATCCGATCAGCATAAATTCATTGTATCGATTCCAACTCAACATTCGGCCGACCAAAAAATAAGAGACAGCCGACAATCCGGCGGTCAGCGCCACATATTTGCCCAACACCCATGCGCTGCCCGTTACGATAATCACCATGATCGACAAAATGAAAACGAATACGCCCTCCCGCAACCCCTGAAAAAAGTTTCCTGTCAACACGCGGTTCCAATTGGGATGGCGACGGCGGAACAGCCGCATTGGCCTGTCTTGTTCGTTCGTTTTTTGCAGGCGCAGGCTGGTCCAGAACGACAAACCAAAAAACAGCAATGACAAACCAAATACCAACGTATACCCTACTTCTTTTGCCATCATGATGATGAATCCGGACAGCAAAGGAGCGGTCACCAGCGCGATTGAATTGCTGGTGCCCACCCCGCTTTGGAATTTGCCGCGCAGATGCCGTTCCGTAACACGAAGCGCCAGCAGGTTGTACGCATACCAATAAAAACCGGCTCCCATACCGAGTAAAATCCCCATGACGGACACCGGCAGACGGTTATCCAGCAAAAGGATGAGTCCATAAAAAACGCCGTGCAAAAAGATACCCGTCCGCAAAAAAGTGCCAATGGCAACCCGCCAAAGCCGACTTGCCAGGAAAAAAATCACAGGCATCATGGCAAACTGCAATCCATTGAATACCGCAAGCGGGATAAAACTTTTGGTTTGGTTCCACAGGTACACATTGATAAAGGCGGCTGACAGCGCATACGCCAAAGTAAACAGGAAACCGGTCCAGAGGAGAGTTCGCATCTGTTTCGTCCAAGCTCGGAAAGACAAGCAAAATCCCCCTTTCCCGTATGGTATTCCCTCTTTCCTTTTTTTCATTAGTGAAGCTTGGCTTATGCCAAGCCTTTGGCGCGGGCGTAAGCCAAGTTACACTGATATGTATGACATTTGAAATTGAATAATTGAATTTATTGGTTTGTTTTTAGGCCTTTTTTAGGCTGTTGAATCTCCAACAAAATATCTATAAGTCAAAAAAACATTCGAAACACTTGTACTTTCAGCGGAAATTCCATTTGGCATGTTTTTTGCTATAGAAGTATTACGTGCATGGATAACACAAAAAATGGGGGAGGGTTCAATATGATACGAAGCAAATTGTCATAAAATTCGGTCCATAAGACCGGGTCCTGATGTCAATCAAATAGGCCAAGCAAACACAACACGGCAGAGGAGGATACACTCTCATGCAAGAAACCGACTTAGTAAAAAACAGACGAAAAGAAGATTTCCAAAACCTGATGCATACATTCTTTTATTTTATATTTGTATCGTCTGTGCTATTGCCACCTATGTAATTCCGGCGGGCGTGTTTAAAACTGTAAAAAAGGCGATATCACAGTTACGGTACCAGGAAGCTATCATACGGTTGCGTCTAATCCGACTGGGTTCGTTGATTTCTTCACCCTAATTCATACAGGAATGGTGAAAGCGGCGCCTCTTATTTTCCTTATTCTCTTTACGAGCGGGGCTTTAGCGGTTATTGAAAAAACCGGTGCAATCGATGCATTTTTAAAAACCACTCTGCATAAGTTTCGAAATCGATTACTTCTATTCATCATTCCGATAGCCTTGGTGTTTTCTGTTCTAGGGACAACCGGGATTGTAGTTAACTCTGTGATTGCTTTAATACCATTAGGGATCATACTCGCAAGAGGATTGAAACTAGATGCTGTTTTTGGTGCCGCACTTATCTACTTAGGCACATATACAGGATGGAATATGCCGGTGATTGCCCCGCAAACACTTGGTTTGTCGCAGCGTATTGCGGAACTGCCGCTATTCTCCGGAATCGGCTATCGTATTGTGATGTATCTGACAGTTCTTATTGTAACAATAGCTTACATTTACTGGTACGCGCGTAAAATAAAAAAGGACCCTGGCAAAAGCATACTTGGGTCGGATCCGTTCCCCAATTCTGTGAATGAAAACCAAACGGAAGCAGACCATGCGGCTTCTATGACATTACGTCAGAAACGAATCCTGGCTTTTCCGGTCTCGCTTTATTGGCATTTATCATATTCTCGCAGAAGTACAAATGGTCAGAAAACGAAATGGCAGGACTGTTTATTTTTATCGCAATAGTTTCCGGTTTAATTGCCCGGATGAGTGCGCATGACATTGCAAAGACATTCATTAAGGGCTGTCAACAGATGGTATATGGAGCGTTAATTGTAGGTATGGCGAGAGCCGTAGGCCTCATTCTGGATGATGGAAAGATCTTAGATACCATCGTGAATGCGCTAGCATCTCTTCTGGCACCGTTACCTCCCGTTGGAGGAGCGATCAGTATGGTTATTGGAAGTGTGGCTCTGCAGTTTTTGATTTCTTCCGGTTCCGGAGAATCCACTGTGTTGATGCCAATTCTTGTTCCTTTGTCTGATTTGCTGCATATCACCCGTCAGGTTGCTGTACAAGCCGTAATGTTTGGTGAAGGATTTGTCAACACCATTAACCCGACATCCGGCGTATTAATGGGCGTTCTCGCTTCCAGCGGGATTTCATACGGTAAATGGTTGAATTCATGCTTCCATTAACTGCGATTTGGTTTGTCCTCGGATTTATATTCATAATCATCGGTGTTTTGATTCACTGGGGACCATTCTAAACTCCCGCATTCAGTCATAAGAAAGGGGCTTCAACAGATGGAAAAAGTATTGAATTATTTACAACAACATCAACAAGACATTCTAAACGACCTTCATACGCTCGTAGCAGCCGAATCACCTTCCAATTCAAAAGCAATGTAGATCGTTGCGGGGAAGAAATTCAAAAACTGTTTAAGAAGCATCTAAACATTGAAGCTGAAATTATTCCTCAGAGCGATTCCGGGAATCACCCGCGTTTCTGCGATGGGACTGACGATTCACAAATCTTAATTACTACTCATTTTGTTACAGTTTGGGATGTTGGTCGGCTCTCATACAGTAGAAGGGAATAAAGCGTTTGGTCCCGGCATCTTAGATATGAAGGGTGGCATCGTACAATCCCTTTGGGCAATAAAAGCTTGCGGTGAATTGGGAATCCCTATAAACAAACGCATCGTTTTCTTATGCACCAGCGATGAAGAAATTGGCAGCACCTCGTCCCGATCCCTCATTGAGCAGGAAGCTGAAAAAGTACCGCTGTACTTGTACCTGAACCATCCGCCGCACGCAGCGGAGCTTTAAAAACCGCGCGCAAAGGGATGGGCAGGTTCCATATCACAATAAAGGGAAAAGCGGCACATTCGGGCAACCACCACCAAGAAGGGATCAGTGCGATACAGGAATTGGCTCATCAAATTTTATTCCTGCATTCATTGACCGACTATGAAAAAGGAACAACCCTTAACGTAGGAGTGGTAAAGGGCGGAAGTACTGAGAATGTGGTAGCCGAGCACGCCGAACCAGGTGTGGATCTTCGTATATCACAAATCGAACAAGGGCATCGGATTACTGAAGTTATTCATGGAATTCAGCCACATCTTGAAGGGATTTCCTTGCAAATTTCGGGCGGAATCAATCGTCCCCCAATGGAAAGGACAGACAAGACCGCGCAGCTGTTCATTTTGGCAAAATCTTGTGCATCCGAGCTAGGTATTCATCTGACTGAGGAATCAGTAGGTGGGGGCAGTGACGGTAATTTCACTTCTGCATCAGGAATTCCGACGCTGGATGGCTTGGGCGCTGCAGGTGAAGGCATTCACGCCGGAAATGAGCATATTGAAATTGATCAGCTTCCTGTCAGAGCGGCACTTTTTGCATGCCTTTTGACCAAACTTTAATAACCGGAACAATGCAAGCGTCTTTGGAGCCTGCATTTTTTATAGCAAATACAGCCTACGAAAGTAACCAGAACGTATGTTTAATCAATCTGTTGAAAAAGTGGTTTTCACTCTTTATAGGTGTAGTTTTAGGATTGTTTTAAGTCAACAATTCAAATTTATACCGCCCATGAACATAAACAACTTCGTGAGGAAGTTTTGAATGCATGCAAACTGGTTCTGGTTACCACCAAAAGTCTGTTGGAGAGTTTGCCGGAACTATCAAACGAAGTTCCGGTACTACTCGCAAGAAGGACCGTTCAATTATCGAAATTGGAGCAAATCATGGATCTTGCACCGGGGACAAGATGCCTTTTTGTTTCAAACAGCATTCATACGGTGAATGATACGGTTGAACTATTGAATCGTCTCGGATTTGATCATTTGCATTTCATTCCTTATGTACCAAACTCCGATATTCAACTGCCGGAAAAAGACCAGATCGATGTAGCGATCACTCACGGACTGAAAGAGTTGGTGCCTGCCGCTATAGAAAAAATAATCGATTTGGAAACGCGTCCGTTAGACCTTACCACAATTTTTGACATTGCTCGACTGTTAAAACTGCCAATGGAAAAGCACACTTATATTCTGCCGAATTTTTCCGGGACTTCGTCAGATTAGGTCGAGAGTTAGCCAATAGATAAGAAACTTGGTTCCGCTTGTTTCGAAAGTTCCGATCATATTAGACCTCCATGCCGCTAACGCGGCACCATCAGATGATGAAAATGGTACACATGCGATATCATTTACTTACGGCTGGCGAAGGGAGGTCGGCAGTCAATGGTGCTTCGAGCCCGAGTTTTAGACAGACCCCAACGACCAGGTGCACCACAGATTGTTGCTCCATTTTGGAAGCACGCAGGATAGAATAACCATTTGGTGGTTGTTGCACCAGCCCTTCAATCTTGCACGCCGTAAGGAGAATTCTACGAATGGACGTCGTTTATAGCCATGTGTGCGGACTTGACGTTCATAAAAAGAACATTGTGGCCTGCACCATCACACCCGAAGGGAAAGAAATCCAAACGTTTGGTACCATGACCGATGATTTAATCTTGCTCGTTGATTGGATCAAGGTCAAAGGGTGCACTCACGTCGCTATGGAAAGCACAGGACCGTTCTGGAAACCGATCTACAATTTGTTGGAGCTTGAGGATATTGAGGCGCTTGTTGTGAACGCTCAACACATCAAGAATGTTCCTGGTCGCAAGACCGACGTCAAAGATGCGGAATGGATTGCCGGATTACTCCGGCACGGCCTCCTAAAAGGCAGCTATATCCCAAACCGAGAGCAACGCGAACTCAGAGAATTGATCCGGTATCGCCGTAGCCTCATTGAAGAACGTGCTCGAGAGGTCAGCCGCATTCAAAAAGTATTGGAAGGTGCCAACATCAAGCTTGCCGCGGTTGCCAGCAACGTGCTTGGGAAGTCCGGACGCGCCATGATCGAAGCGATGATTGCCGGTGAAACGGATCCGGATACTTTGTCTGAACTGGCAAAGCGGAAGTTGAAAAGTAAGAAAGAGGATTTGAAACGAGCTTTGAACGGCTTAATGGGACCGCATCAGAAACTCATGCTGGGTGCCCAGCTCCGGCACATCGATTATTTGGACGAAGAGATTGGCAGGTTAGATGAAGAAATCAAGGAGCGCATGCTCCCTTTTGAGGAAGACCTGGCACTGCTGGACACGATCCCCGGCGTGGCGATACGGACAGCAGAGACAATATTGGCTGAAATTGGTACGAACATGGATCAGTATCCCTCTGCTGCTCACTTATGCTCTTGGGCAGGGCTGTGTCCGGGTCAGAACGAAAGCGCCGGCAAACGAATTTCAGGAAAAACGCGCAAAGGGAACAAGAAGCTTCGAAGTACGCTCGTCGAAGCCGCAAAGGCTGCGGCTAGAACGAAAGGAACATACTTATCCAGCCAATATCACCGAATTGCGACACGCCGGGGAGCTAATCGAGCGACGGTTGCTGTAGCTCACAGTATATTGTCTATGGCCTACTATATCCTTAAGCGGAAACAACCCTACATCGAACTTGGTCCGACCTATTATGAGGAACAAAAACGCGACGTGATCATTAAGCACTCTATAAAGAAACTCGAGTCATTAGGCGTATCGGTTACGATTAATACAGCTGTCTCCTGATTGTTACTGTTTATTTCAAACAATAGGTTGTCATCTGCTCTGGCCATTTTTTGTCGGCTCAAGGGTCACTTTCTTATTGCCTTTTTAAGGTCTTACAATGAGCGATATTTTCAGGATAGACGGACTGTTCCTGGGAGTGGTTGTGACATTTCAGGACGTGACTAAGGTACAACGAATCGAACAGGAAATCCGCAAAAAGAGCGCCCATCTGGGTTCAACTACAAAGTACACTTTTCAAAACATTATCGGTGTGAGTCAATCCATAACCTTCGCCAAACATGTGGCCGCCAAATTAGCAGAAAGCGATTTTACTGTATTGATTACGGGAGAAAACGGTACGGGTAAGGAAGTATTTGCCCAGGCGATTCATCAACATTCCCCCCGACGGAATGAACCGTTTGTGCCTGTAAACTTTGCTGGTTTAACCGAGAGCCTGGCCGAAAGTGAATTGTCTGGATACGAAGAAGGCTCCTTTACGGGAGCGAAAGAAGGGGGGCAAAATAAGACTGTTTGAATTGGCACATAACAGAACCTTTTTTCTGGATGAAATTGATGATGCACCTCTTAGTATCCAACCAACACTGTTGCGCGTCCTGCAAGAACGACAGGTAATGCGCGAGTGAATCAGTAAATAAACCGTCTCCCGCAAGACGATCGCGCGGAGACGGTTCTTTATGTGTAAATTTCTTTGTATCGTTCGTAATTATAAAGAACCCGCTGTACGTAGTGACGCGTTTCGCCAACCGGAATTTGGTCGAGGTGTTCAAGCGTACCGTCCCACGTGCCGCTTTTCAGCCAGTTATCGACTCGGTTTGGACCGGAATTGTACGCCGCAATGGCTGCCACACGGTTTCCGTTGAAACGTTTTTCCAAGTAGGCGACATACCAGCTTCCCAACTTGATATTCACTCCTGGCTGGGCCAAATCGGTCTGCGATTGGTATAAAATACCCGACTGTTGGGATATCCATTCCGCCGTGTCAGGCATCAGCTGCATAAGACCGACCGCTCCTGCGCGTGATACGTTCGTTTCCTGAAATTTGCTCTCGACATGGACAATCGCGGCGATCAGCAACGGATCGACGTTATACGCCAGTCCGTTTTCCCGGATCACATCGTAATGGTAGAGCGGATACATCCATTTTAAAATCGGCTTGGAGGCCAACATGGTAAGCAGTGTAATCAGAATTACGGCAACCAGCAGATACCTTTTTTTCACGCCAGCCGGTTCAACTCCTCCCAGATTTGTTCGACCTGCTGTCGGGTTCCTTCCAAGGAACCGCTGTTGTCGATCAGAAAATCGGCAAACTTTTTTTTCTCTTCAATCGGCATCTGGGCCCGAATCCGTTGCATGGCCTCCGCTTTCGTCGAACCGTCCCGCTGCATCAGGCGCTGTAACTGTGTCTCCTCATTCACATACACGACGATCACTTTGTCCATTTGTTTGTATAGGCCTGTCTCAATCAACAACGGAACGTCCTGCAGAATCGGGCGTTTCGGATCTTCTCGCAAAAATTGTTCTACCTGCCGGGCCGCCTCCTCGCGCACACGCGGGTGGACGATCCGGTTTAGCTTGTCCCGGCGGGAAGCATCTGCAAATATGATGCTTCCCAGTTTTGTACGGTCAATCGTGCGATCTGACAGCAAAATCTCAGTTCCGAATTCTTCCACGATACCCTGCCACGCCGGACGATCCGGTTCCACCACTAAACGGGCGATAATGTCGGCATCCACGATTGGGGCCCCTAGTTCCCGGAACATTTTGGAAACCGTGCTTTTCCCGCTGGCGATGCCGCCTGTTAACCCTGCGATCATAACAATTCTCCTTACGAAAACAGTTTAGATATACCGATCATAATTAAAAGGATTCCCGGCAAAATTGCCAGTTTCCGGACAAATGGTGTTTCTGCATATATATGTCCGATTTTCAATCCCAGACCAATAAAAAGCAAGCTCATGAGTGAAATCGTGGTCGCTGTCAAAACAGGCGGGTATCCAACCAAAGACGCTCCTATACCGGCGCCAAAACCGTCCATCGACAGTGCAATTCCTAGTACAATCGCTTCACTGCTGCTGATCGAACCGGAACGGTCCATGTCGGCAATGGAAGGCGTTTTTAAAATTTGGATGACCAACCCCACTTTTTTCAGTTCCAATTGGAACACGTACGAAACGGTTGCGCCGGAACCGGGTGACGGATTGGCCGACCACTCGGTTTCCGTACCGGCCGGCGGTTCCAATGGCGAGACGTTTTTCGGTTCATCGGTATTGTCAGATTTCCGGCTAAACATCTGGTAAACCGCCCATATGCCGACCAGGATCAGGATCACCGCGCCCACTCGTTTGGCCGCTTCCGGCGAGAACAGTTGGATTAGCAAATGACCCAGCCCCATCGCCAACAAGATGGTCGAGGCGGATAACATTGTCACTACGGCGAGCGACCACCAGGGAAACCTGATTTTTCGCAGGCCGTACGTAAAGCCTACCCCCAGGCTATCAAGACTGACGGCAAAAGCAAGCAACAACAACGACAAGAACGCCACCAAACCGGCTTTCCCTCCCCCACTATGTGGATCCTACCTAGCTGCCTAACTAAGTCTATGAGGAAAGGGAATGTCCTGTGCGGCACAACCGGAAATTCGTTAGCGGGACCGTCTGCTGCGGGGGGCCGGTTGACATTTCGGACAAAAATGGGTTCCCCGCCCGCCGACACGGTTTTTTTTGATGGGTGTACCGCAATTTGGACAGGGTTCGTCTTTTCGGCCATACACGTTCAAATGGTATTGGTAACTTCCTGTACTGCCAAATCCGTTAACGTATGATTTGACGGAGGAACCGCCCAACTTGACCGATTCGGAAAGAACATCAACCACCGCCCGGTATACCCGTTCAATCTGGGCTTTGGTGAGCAATCCAGCTTCCCGTTCGGGATGAACACCCGCCCTGAACAGAGCTTCGTCGGCGTAGATGTTGCCGATGCCGGCGACCAAATTTTGATCCAACAGAAGCGATTTGATCTTGCCGGTCCGATTTTTTAATTTCTGCTGCAAGACGGTGGGCGTGAATTCGCCTGACAGCGGCTCCGGCCCCATTTTCCGAAGTCCGGGTACGGCTGACAAGTTATTTTCGGGGAGCAAATCGAACGTGCCAAACTGCCTTACGTCCTGATAGCGCAGTTCCGTACCATCCGTAAAATGAAAAATCAGATGTGTATGTTTGGCGATCGGTTCTCCTGTCTGATACAATCCGTAGCGCCCTTCCATGCGCAGATGGGACACCAACGTGTACGGACCGATGTCCAACAGCAAAAACTTGCCGCGTCTGCGAACGCCGCGAATGGTTTGCTGCCGCAGCATGATTTTGAACTGTTCCACATCGTCCGGTGTTCGAATCAGACGGGGCAGATTGACCGTCACGTCGCCGATTGTCTTATGTACCACAAGCGCTTCCAGACTTCGTCTAATGGTTTCCACTTCCGGCAGTTCGGGCAAACGGATCGCTCCTTTCAGGTAAAAGTTTAACGTTGCCCCAAATAATCGGCTCTGATAGCAGACACCGTTTTAAGCACTATCAAACTCTCACCAAGACGATAAAATTATCCAGCTCACTCGCCAACAGCATCTGCTATCAGAATCGAACGGTGGGCGATGCCTTATAGCAGGCTGGGCATTCCGTGTTAAACGGAAGACGCGTTTAGAGACCACGATGCGGGCCGGACAGTACCTGACAAAGCAGACATTTATGAACGTGCGGCCGAGCGAACGAGTCGAATGGCTTACGAAAGCCGTTTGTCCGAACGAAGTGAGTTTAACGGCTTTCGTTGTCATTCGCACGAGTATGCGGACGGTTCGGCATACGTGTCCCGTTCATCTTGTCTGCGTGGCAGATACCGTACGGACCTACTTCGCATCATACCACGTCGGGCCGTACGCCACATCCGCTTTCAGCGGCACATCCAACTTGACCGCATGTTCCATAATGTCAGGAACCAACTGCTTCATCAACTCCAACTCATCATCCGGCACTTCGAACACCAACTCGTCATGCACCTGCAGCAGCATACAGCTTTTCAGCTCTTTTTCCGCAATCGTACGAGCGACTTGCATCATCGCCAATTTGATGATGTCGGCAGCCGATCCTTGCACTCTCGTGTTTTGCGCCGCCCGTTCCGCAAAGCTGCGGATATTGAAGTTTGACGCATGCAGATCTGGCAAGTAGCGCCGACGGTGGAGCAGTGTTGTCACATACCCGTCTTTCCGCGCCTGTGCCACCACTTCTTCCATATACCGCTTGACGCCGGGAAATTTCAAGAAATAGTTTTCAATAAATTCGGCTGCCTGCTTGCGCGGTATGTTCAGGTTTTGTGACAGTCCGTAATCGGATATGCCGTATACAATCCCAAAATTGACCGCTTTCGCCGCTCTCCTCATATCAGAAGTGACCTGCTCAATCGGCACTTCAAACACGTCGCTGGCAGTGCGGGCATGGATGTCCATACCATTGACAAACGCGTCAATTAAAGTGCGGTCCTGCGAAATATGGGCCAAAATCCGCAATTCAATCTGCGAATAGTCGGCTGCCAGTATGGTCCATCCCGGTTGGCTCGGCACAAACGCCTGCCGCAGGCGTCTTCCTTCTTCCATGCGGATCGGGATGTTTTGCAGGTTCGGTTCGGTGGAAGACAGCCGTCCGGTCGCTGTCGTAGCCTGATTGAAACTGGTGTGGACAAGCTGATCTTCCCGCACCACTTTCAGAAGACCTTCCACGTAAGTCGACTGCAGTTTGCCGAGTTGTCGAAAATCAAGGATCTTCTGAACGATCTCGGAGTAAGGGGCCAATTTTTCCAAAACGTCAGCCGAGGTCGAATACCCTGTTTTCGTCTTCTTCTGGGTAGGCAAGCCCATTTTGTCGAACAAAATCTCGCCCAACTGTTTCGGGGAATTGATATTAAACTCGGTACCTGCCAACTCGTAAATTTCTTTCGTCAGACTTTCTATTTTACCGCTCAATTCACTGCCGATCTGGCGCAGCCGATCCGTATCGACTTTTACACCGTGTCGCTCCATATCAGCCAGCACATAGGCAAGCGGAAGTTCCAGATCCTGATACAGATCGTACAGCTCCTGTTTCTGCAATTCAGCAGCCAGTTTCGACTGCATACGGGCTAACGCCGCCGCAATTTTCCCGCAAAAACCGGCCCGCTCTTCGACCGTTGGCATGCTGCCCTTCTTGTCCGGTTTGGCAAACGACGGCAACGCCCAATTTAATTCGCGCCGGATCACATCTTCCAGTTTAGGCGTACCATCCTGCGGGTTTAACAAATAAACGGCGAGCAAAGCGTCAAACGTGCGACGGTTCAACACCACACCAAAATCACGCAGCAGATAATCGGCCGATTTTACATCAAAGAAGATTTTTTCCTTGCTGTCATCTGAAAAAAACGTTTTGAACGCATCCGGCAGCTGGCCATCAGGAAGCGGCAGATACCAAGCCCGGTCTTCTTCCGCCACCGCAACGCCCAACAGAGTAGCCTGCTGGTAATTGCCGCTGAAATCGAGATACACACCTGTCTTCGTCGGAAGTTCTGCCAGCACGCCGGTCAGTTCGTCTGTGGAAATCAACCGGACAGGCAGTTCGTATGATGGAGTATCAACCGCCATTTCCGCGCCCGGTTCCTCTTCCAGCTTGTTTAACAGCGATTTGAACTCATATTGGCGGAACGTTTCCCGCAGGCGGGAAGCCTGAAAACCTTCATATGCCAACCGGTCCAGATCGCTGTCGACAGGAACCTCGCGGAAGATGGTGGCCAATTTTTTCGAGAGGAGAGCTTTGTCGCGATGTTCTATTATTTTTTCCTGCAGTTTCTTGCCCGATACCTTGTCCACATTAGCAAGCACCGATTCCACAGAACCAAACTCGTGCAACAGTTTTAATGCTGTCTTTTCACCGACACCGGGAATCCCCGGGATATTGTCCGATGTGTCACCCATCAGACCTTTCAGGTCGATAATCTGCTGCGGTGTCAATCCATACCGTTCCTGCACCTTTGCGATGTCGTACAGTTCCGTCTCGGTGATTCCTTTGCGCGTTAAAATCGCATGCACCCGGTCGGACACAAGCTGCAGCAGGTCCTTGTCACCCGATACGACCAATGTTTCGTAACCGGCAGCCTCTGCCTGCCGGGCTAACGTGCCGATAATGTCGTCCGCCTCATACCCTTCTTTTTCCAGATGGGTGATGCCAAACGCATCCAGCACTTCCCGCACGATGGGAAACTGTTCGGAAAGTTCATTCGGCGTTTTGTCCCGCGTTCCTTTATACTCTGTAAAAAACTCATGACGAAACGTAGTTTTGCCTTTGTCAAAGGCGACCGCCACATGCGTCGGCCGCTCGTCCTGCAACAGCCGCATCAGCATCATGGTAAATCCGTATGCCGCATTGGTATGACGGCCGCTGGCCGTCGTCAACAGCGGCAGCGCGAAAAAAGCACGGTATGTGATACTGTTCCCGTCAATCAGGATCAGCTTTTTGGCATCGCTCAATGTAGTCACTCCGATTCGCAAGAATGATAGTTCCTGTATGATGTTATTTTACCATACTTACGAATAGACTCCATCTGCTTGTCGGATAGTTGTCAGGAGGACATTACCTGACCTCCGTTAACATGAAGGGTTTGACCGGTCACGAAACGTGAATCATCGGATGCGAGATAAACATAGGTAGGGGCAAGTTCAAACGGTTGGCCTTGACGATCCATTGGATTACCCGCTAATGAAACTTGGTCCGCAAGAATTAATTGCGTGGTCATCGTGTGGGCATGTGGTCAAACAAAGGGTCCCTTTGCCGGTCCCTTTTCTATTATTCTCATGGGACATGTTATTATTGCAAAACCTGAAATTCCTCCAGCAGAAAATCGAACGTATCCGTTCAGTACTCTGCCCCGCAGTCGGAACAGACAATCTTTTCTTCGTTTCCTTTAAAAAATCGGTTTTTCCGCACTCTGAACACATGATGACAATCATGAGATCACTCTCCAATTAACACGAGGTTCGTCACTCAACTGATTGACACCTTCTGTCTTACGAAGCCGGATGAAAAGAATGATGTTTATATTTGGGAGCTTGTTTTGACAGGTTCTTGCGTGGCGGATCGGAATACCATAAGCACTCCCTTTTCTGTTCGACCAATTACTCCTTTTGATGGAGAGAAATATCGGTAAGCATTAAAACCTCACCTATAACAGGAGCATTTGTTCGTATATATTAACCCAGTGATGATTTTTCTTTAACCGTTTTTCTATTGGTTCCTTTGGTTTCAGTTTTCCCTAAAATAAAAAAGCCTCCACACCTAAGGTAGGAAAGTACTTGTTTGCCATAAAGTGGACCTAAAGGCTCTTTTCTTATTTTTCATTAACTAATAAACTCGTCTATCTAATCTTCTGCAAGTTAAGCATATTTTGTAATCGTAAGAAAAAATCACAACTTGGAGGTTATTTCAAAATGGATTTTACTTGCCCCACACCTCAGACACAAGAAGTCTGCTTGAAAGCTTTTTCTGTCATTTGTACAAAATTAGTACAGGAAGTCGCTGAATTAACTGTGCCAGCAACGGCATTAGGAATCACTGGACCTGTGACTGTACCGATCACGGTTACAGCAAATTCATCTGGAATCGTTCTAAACGGGACCTTACTGCAGGATAAGGTAGTTGATACAGGTTATGTTCCTGTAACGGTAACTGTCGGGCTTCCAACACCTGTAACCTTAGCCTTTAACCTTCCATTCCAGACAGAGACGGACTGCCCTGGTGCATGTCCTGGTGATAACTTACAAAAGACTCCACCTGTTATAGAAGGGGTACTAAAACCAATCATTACGCCTAATGGAACCATTGTAGGAGGACTTCCCGTCGATACAGTCACCTTTAAAGTGATTGTCCGTACTCAGGTAACGGTAAGCCGTGAACAACTGCTTCGGATTAATGCTACCGTAATCGGTGATATCAATCCCGATCGTTGTGTAACGGTCCAACCGACTGCGCCCACTTCACGGACAATCCGCTTCTTTTGATAAGTCTCTAAATAAAGTAAAACTTTAGTACAACTTTCAATTATAAAGCCTGAATCATAGGATAGTCTGACACCTAATTAAGGAGAGATGAAGATGAATCCATGTTCAGGCTCTTATAATGAGTGCATTCTTGTTCAGTCAGTCATATGTTCCAGGGCGGTGTTTTTAACAGCAGAAGCCAAGATACCTGCTTGTCACTTGCAATTAAAACTTGATCCATCCGGTGAAATTAAACAGGCGATTCGATTAATTGCAGGAGAGTCTTCAGACATAAGTATTAATTTAAGTTTAGTGAAAGATATTGCAGTTGTATCCGGTTTTATTCGAGGGATAGTAGTTATAAATAACAGAATCTCATGTCCTGTCGTATTGCCATTTCAAACGGAATTTGAATGTAAAGGAATTTGCCCAGAAGACAATATTCGAAATACAATACCTGTTGTACAAGGAATATTACCTCCACTTGGAATACCACATGGAGATGATCAGCAGGATGCTATAGTTTTTAAAGTTATACTTAAAACTCAGGTTACGGTGACTAGGGAGCGAATTGCGAAAGCAAACCTTGAGATTTTGGGAGATGTTAACGAGGACAGATGCAAACAACCAGCACAAGTGGTAACAATTCCTCGTTTTGAAACGAAAAATGAAGAAGAGGACGAGGACGACGAAAATGATGGGTCAAAGTTTTAAATATAGCTCTCTCTTAATCTTACGATGGAATGCAACCCTTTTACGAGACCTGGTGGTTCCGCCTTGGCTCAATCCGGGGAAAGAGAAGGGAAATTGAAAAGCAACGTCCTCATATATAATGTTCCCCATTTGTTAAATATTACACTCTAGTGAAAGAGCAGATTGCAGAAAAATGCCGTAGAATCATCCGGGTCCTGCTCATTTTCTGTAACTGGTGGTTCGAATCCTTTGGCGAAACACGTAATATTTTCGAGATTGCGGATAAAATTCATATATTCTGCAAAATTTAGGAGAGGTGTTCTGTAAGAAGATTCAATTGTCTGAGGTGGAAAATGAAAACGCTGATACAATTTTTTATGGTCATAGTTTTACTCGGAGGATTTGTGATTCCTGCAAAAGCCGAAAAGAATCCGGTATCCGATTTAAAAGTCGATATCTCACGGGTTACAACTGATCGTGATCTTGTGAAGCGAGCTACTCTTGTAGTTCACGGGACCCCTAGAGGAGAGGTTCGGGCTTTCCCGAAAAGACAGATAATACCCCAAGGGAGAGTCGTAAATTACCTGCAAGCAATACGAGTCAATAGCGTACTAAAAGGAAAAGCCCCCAATACGATTCAACTCGTCCAGCAAGGTCTTGTACCAGAGCCAAAAGTTCCGGATCCCTTGATCAAAAATTATCCAGGACCGCTAGCAGAACAAGACTATATCTTCTTCCTGCAGCCCATTGCGAATACAAACTTTTATAGTATCGTAGGTGTGTGGCAGGGTCTGTACCCGGTTAACCCACTCACCAATAAGACCAGTGCTTTAGAAAGAGAAGGATTTTCGAGTTTTGAAGGACTTAGCATAGAAGGCGTTAAGAAAAGGATTCAGGAATTAAGGACATGAACTTCCTTCCCCCCAAAAAATTCCCGGTATTAACCGGGAGACTAAAAGGGGTTTGTTGTTAAAAGGAAATGCCTTTATATGTAATAAATCCCCAAGCATCACTCGGAGATTCTACGCTACCCATACCACATCTCTGTCTTTTACGTTGATGTCATAGCGGGCTACTTCTAGTCCTTGTTGCTTCAGTCTTTGCATTTGTTCAACAGCTTTGCGATATGCGTCCGTGTCGGATTGTATATCTCTCAGGTCGATGAATCCTACTTGGATATCAAACGGCGTGTCTCCCACCCCTTTTGAGGACGTACATACATCTTCTATAAGAGGTCAGATAATTCCTTGTAGAGTAGAGAACTGAAATTTCATTGGAGGGCGAATGCCCTCTCAGACTGAAGACAAACTCCCTTGTTTCTTTTGAAAACTCGGGAGTTTGTTGTAACCTGACTCTCTGACGTTTATTACGCCAGAGAGTTTCATTTCGGTCGAAATTTTAGCCAACTACTTTCATGACATTGCGGACCGATTCGGCCGATTTGTCGAGTGCGGCTTTCTCTTCCGCAGTCAGTTCCAGTTCGTATACTTTCTCGATGCCGTTTGCACCCAACAGGGTCGGTACACCCATGTACAGATTTTGATAACCATATTCTCCTTCCAAGAAGGCGATAGAAGGAAGAATCCGCTTCTTATCTTTCAAAATCGCTTCCGCCATTTGGGCCAGTGATGCAGCAGGCGCATAATACGCGCTGCCGTTGCCGAGCAGATTCACGATTTCGCCGCCGCCTTTACGGGTGCGTTCTACGATTGCGTCAATGCGGTCTTTGGGGATCAGCTTATCAAGCGGGATACCGCCAGCAAAAGAGTAACGGATGAGCGGAACCATATCGTCGCCGTGGCCGCCGAGCACAAAGCCGGTGACGTCTTCAACCGAAACGTTCAGTTCTTGTGCCACGAACGTGCGGAAACGCGCCGTATCGAGTACACCAGACTGTCCGATCACACGGTTTTTCGGGAATCCGGATGCTTTGTGAGCGACATATGTCATGGCGTCAACCGGATTGGACAACACGATAATGAAGCAGTTCGGCGAATATTTGACCACTTGCTCCGTAACCGATTTTACGATTCCTGCGTTTGTCGTAACCAAATCGTCGCGGCTCATGCCCGGTTTTCTGGCGATGCCGGCAGTAATGATGACAATGTCGGAATCCTTCGTATCTTCATAGTTGCTTGTACCCATAATGTTTGCGTCAACGCCGAGCACCGGGGTCGCTTCCAACATATCGAGCGCTTTCCCCTTTGTCGGATTTTCCAACTGCGGAATGTCGAGCAGAACCACATCTCCCAGCTCTTTCTGAGCCAAAAACAATGCGGTCGTAGCTCCCGTAAAACCGGCCCCTACTATTGTAATCTTGCTGCGTTTGATTGCCATCAAAGGTCTCCCCCTTTTTATGTATGGCGGCGGCTTTGTTAGAAACCGCCGATTTTCCTTACAGGTGGTTTCTTACAGGTTGTTGATCAATGCAGTTGCGAACTCGGAACACTTGACTTCTTTTGCACCTTCCATCAGGCGGGCAAAATCGTAGGTAACAACTTTTTGGTTGATCGTTTTTTCCATCGAACGGATAATCATGTCAGCCGCTTCCTGCCAACCGAGGTGTTCCAACATCATCACACCAGACAGTAAAACGGAACCCGGGTTCACCTTGTCCTGGCCCGCATATTTGGGAGCCGTTCCGTGTGTAGCTTCAAACACCGCATGACCCGTCACATAGTTAATATTGGCACCCGGTGCAATACCGATACCACCAACTTGTGCAGCCAGCGCGTCAGACACGTAGTCCCCGTTCAAGTTCAAGGTCGCAATCACGTCATATTCAGCCGGACGGGTCAAAATTTGCTGCAGGAACGCGTCTGCAATACTGTCTTTTACGATAATCTTGCCTGCCGCTTCTGCATCCGCTTGCGCCTTGTTTGCCGCTTCCGCACCTTTTTCGTCTTTAATGCGATCATACTGTGCCCAGGTAAATACGCGGTCGCCGTATTCGCGTTCAGCCAACTCGTAGCCCCAATTCTTAAACATGCCTTCCGTAAACTTCATGATATTTCCTTTATGAACAATCGTTACGCTCTTACGTTTATGCTTGAGAGCATACTCGATCGCGGCACGCACCAGACGTTCCGTACCTTCTTTGGATACCGGCTTGATGCCGATGCTGGACGTTTCCGGAAAGCGAATTTTCTTGACGTTCATCTCATTTTGCAGGAATTGAATCACTTTCTTAACTTCTGGGGTTCCTTCCTGCCATTCAATCCCTGCGTAGATATCTTCCGAGTTTTCACGGAAAATCACCATGTCCACCAGTTCCGGATGTTTAACCGGCGACGGAACACCATTAAAATAACGCACGGGGCGCAGGCAGACATACAGATCCAACTCCTGGCGAAGCGCCACGTTCAGAGATCGGATACCGCCACCAACCGGCGTTGTTAAAGGTCCTTTAATGCTTACGATATATTCGCGGAGGGCTGTCAGTGTATCGTTTGGGAGCCACTCGCCAAATTTGTCAAACGCTTTTTCACCGGCGTATACTTCAAACCAAGCAATTTTCTTGTCGCCTTTATACGCCTTCTCGACTGCTGCATCCAACACGCGGGAAGCTGCCGCCCAAATGTCGGGACCCGTTCCGTCCCCTTCAATAAATGGAATAATAGGGTTGTTGGGAACTTGCAGTTTACCGTTTTCTACCGAAATTTTCTGTCCATCCGTGGGTAATGCCAACTTTTCAAAAGATGCCATTGAGCGTTCCCCCTTCTTATGTATTGACGAATATCCAGCTATCCGCCAATCATCATACCATATGTCTAAATTATGTCACAAGAAAATTTTCCCGTCTACTGAACCGACGTTTCACACTGTGAAACAAATGCACAGGAAGGAATAAATGAATCGGTTTCGCTTTCCCTATTTTGCCAAAAAAACAAGAATCCATCCTGTTAAACCGCCCTGTTAAAATCGGCGGTAGCTGACCCATGTACCTTTTTCAAACTGAGCGCCCAGCCATCGACGGAGCCATCGTTTAATCGGCTGCCGAGTCACCGGAAAAAGCAGCACGACTCCCATCAGATCGGTTACAAAACCCGGCATCAGAAGCAGAACGCCACCTGCCAATATGCAAATTCCATCCAACAACGTGTTGCCGGGAGGCTGTCCGCTGGCCATTTCGATCTGCAGTCGACGAAGTGTCGCTCTGCCTTGCGATTTGGCCAAGTAGGCACCGAGAACCGCCGTCAACAGGATCAAAAATACGGTCTGCCAACCACCGATCGCCTTCCCTACCTGAATCAACACGAAAATCTCGATTGTCGGGACGATAACAAACAGAAGAAACAGCAACCGAAACAAACGATTCACCTCTTTTGGCGGGATTACTCAGGATTTTGTACCAGTTCGTTGAACAGTCGGGACATTTCCGGCGCTACCTTGCGCAATTGTACCGGCTTCATTTCCCGCGTTACCCAAGCATGCATCGTATATCCGCTAACCAGTAACTGGCGATCCGATTGTCGTATGATTTGATATTCAAAATGAACACGGACCCTTGCCTCCCGCAACTGTGTACGAATCACCAACAGATCATCATACCGGGCCGGCAAGTGATAAAACAACCGGCTTTCGATTACCGGCAGCATAATGCCAAACTGAGTCTCCAGTTCACCGTAGGGAACTCCGTTATCACGCATCAATTCGGTTCGACCGATTTCAAACCACGTCAGGTAATTGGCATGGTATGCAATTCGCATTGCATCCGTATCCGCGTACCTCACCCGCACTTCCGTTTCATGCCAGCCGTCTTTCATCTCCCCTCTCCCCCCATCGTTCTGGTTTCGCAACTCTTACAGAACCTGTGCATGCCCTTTGTAAACAAGTCCGTGCACCGCATCAACCGTCACCACGTCTCCATCAGCCAGAATCGATACAGCCCTTTCCACACCTACGATCACGGGAATACCCAGTGACAGGCAAACCACTGCCGAATGAGAGGTCAGCCCGCCTTCCTCCGATACGACAGCCGCTGCCTTTTCAACCGCAGGCATCAATTCCGCATCGGTTGACCGAACCACCAAAATGCTGCCCGCCTCCATTTTTGCAAGCAGTTCATCAACATGAGTTCCTTTACAAACGCGGCCTGTCACAGCCCGATTGCCGATTCCTTGTCCGCGCGCCAGTACATCCCCAATGGTGTGAACCTTGACCAGATTGGTCGTGCCAGGCTGTCCGACCGGAACTCCCGCTGTAATCACGACCAGATCGCCCCGTTTCACCCACTCTGTCTGCAAGGCCCCCGTAACTGCCATTTCCAGCATCTCGTCCGTTGTTTTTGTCTCTTTCACCACAACAGGATACACACCGTTCGAAATGCAGAGGCGGCGCGCCACATCCTGATTCGGCGTAACGGCGATAATCAAACAGTCGGGACGGTATTTTGACACCATCCGGGCCGTATGTCCGCTGTGTGTCGGTGTAACAATCGCTTTTGCCTGCAAATTTTGCGCAATGGTGGCAACCGCTTGTGAAATCGAATCGGTAACCGTTGGCTCCACCGACCAGTTCCGCTCTTTAGCGGGGACGATTTTATCACGCATCGCCTGTTCCGCCCTTTCTGCAATCCGGGCCATCGTTTCCACCGCCTGGACCGGATATTTGCCAGCCGCCGTCTCTCCCGACAACATGATCGCATCCGTTCCGTCAAAAATCGCATTCGCTACATCGCTAGCTTCTGCCCGCGTCGGACGTGGATTACGCTCCATCGAGTCAAGCATCTGCGTGGCAGTGATAACCGGTTTTCCCGCCTGGTTGCATTTGTCGATCATGATTTTCTGCCAGAGCGGTACTTCTTCTGTCGCAATTTCGACTCCCAAGTCTCCCCGTGCGACCATCAAGCCGTCCGCCACTTTCAGAATTTCATCCAGTTGATCGAGCGCTTCCTGCGCTTCGATTTTTGCAATCACGTCCGCTTTACCGTTGTTTTCTTCCAGCACCCGCCGTACGTCCAACACATCGCCCGCTTTCCGGACAAACGAAGCGGCGATCAAATCCACTCCCTGTTCGATGCCAAATTTAATATCCGCAATGTCTTTCTCAGTGACACTTGGAATTCGCAAGCGAACACCAGGTGCGTTGATGCCTTTCCGATTTTTCAAAATGCCCCCGTTTGTGATCCGACACACGATGTTGTTGCCTTCCACCTGCTCCACGACCAATCCGATCAACCCATCATCGATCAGCAAACGGGATCCTGGCGACACATCCTCCGGCAGCCCTTGATAGGAAATCGACACGCGCTCTGCGTTTCCCAATGTTTCTTCCGTTGTGAGCGTGATCGTATCGCCTGTTTTTAGCTCCACCTGGTCGTTTTCGATCATACCGGTACGGATTTTGGGTCCTTTAATGTCGAGCAGAATGGCCACCATTCGGCCGGTCGCCTGTGATGCCGCCCGAATGTTTCGAATTCGGGCCGCATGCTCCTCATAGCTGCCGTGTGAAAAGTTCAATCGTGCCACATTCATCCCGTTTTGAATCAATTGGCTGAGTACCTCGACCGACTCGCTGGCCGGACCAATTGTGCAGACGATTTTCGTACGTCTCATTGTGCACCTCCGTAATTTTGCGATGTTCCTAAATAGACAACAAGGACGCCAGCGAATACAGCGACAAGTCGGCCTTGCGCAGCGTAGTTACGACCTGTTCAAACGCATGCGCCCGCAAAACGCCTCCTTGAATGCCGACCGCTTTGCCGCTCTCCCCTTTCATCAATAGATCCACCGCCATCGCCCCCATTCGGGAAGCCAGCAGCCGGTCAAATGCGGTAGGGGAGCCGCCCCGTTGAATGTGGCCCAACACCGTGACACGCGTTTCCCAGCCCGTTTTTTGCTGGATCGACTGGCCAATGTCGAACCCTTTGCCAGCGCCTTCCGCCACAAGAATGATGGAATGTTTTTTGCCGCGCTCGATCCCTCGCTGCAGCTTCTCGATCAAACGGTCGAGATCGGCAGGCGCTTCCGGAATCAAAATCGTCTCCGCGCCGGCCGCTACTCCCGCCCATAACGCGATATCCCCAGCATGGCGTCCCATGACTTCGATCACATATGTCCTCTCGTGGGAAGTGGCCGTATCGCGGATCTTGTCCACCGCATCGATGACTGTATTCACTGCCGTATCAAACCCGATCGTAAAATCGGTACAGGCAATATCATTATCGATCGTGCCTGGCAGTCCAATCGTGGCAACTCCCAGTTGGGACAGCACATGCGCCCCCCGATAAGATCCATCGCCACCGATTACCACCAAACCCTCAATCCCATTTTGGCGAAGAACGGAAACGGCCGTTTCTTGCCCTTCTTTCGTTTTAAACGCTTCCGACCTGGCCGTATGTAAAATGGTGCCACCGCGATGAATGATATCGCCGACGGATCCGAGCTGCAAAGGTATGGTTTTCCCCTCAATAAGCCCTTGATATCCCCTTTCGATTCCAATCACTTCCGCCCCATGATAGATGGAACTTCGAACCACCGCGCGGATTGCCGCATTCATGCCCGGCGAATCACCGCCGCTCGTCAGAACACCGATACGTTTCATCTGTTCACCTCCCATTTATTGTAACCTATTCAAAAAAAGAAGTGTCCTCCTTTGAGCACACTTCCCCCTAATCCGATTTCAGTTCGTAATTCCTTCTTTTTCTTCCGTTTGATCAGGTTCCGGTGCCGACTCCCCATACTGACCGATCATTTTGTATTTCCTGTAGCGCTCTTCCACCAGCTGGTCTGCCGGAATGCCGACCAATTCTTCAAGCGCAGACACCACTTGCTGTTTTACCCGGTCGATCATCAAAGACGGGTTTTTCTGTGCGCCGCCCATCGGTTCTTCAATAATGCCGTCGGCAATTCCAAACCGGTGCAAATCCTGGGCCGTAATCCGCATGGTTTCGGCTGCACGCTGCGCTTGCGTGGCGTCTTTCCAGAGCAATGCGGCGGCTCCTTCCGGAGAAATGACCGAATAGACTGCATGTTCAAGCATATAAATGCGGTCACCCACTCCTAAAGCAAGTGCGCCCCCTGAACCGCCTTCCCCAGTCACAACACACACAATCGGCACAGTAAGCCCCGCCATTTCCAGCAAATTTCGGGCAATCGCTTCACTTTGCCCCCGTTCCTCTGCCGCCACCCCCGGATAAGCTCCGGATGTATCAATAAAACAAACAACCGGACGGCCGAATTTTTCCGCCTGCTTCATCAATCGAAGCGCTTTGCGGTATCCTTCCGGCTCCGGCATGCCAAACCGACGATAAATATTTTCTTTTGTGTCACGGCCTTTCTGATGGCCCATGATGGTGACAGGCATGCCGTTCAGCTTGGCAATGCCGCCTACCAGCGCCGGATCATCGCCAAATGTCCGATCGCCATGCAACTCAATAAAATCGGTGCACATGCCGCGAATATAATCCAGCGTTGTCGGCCGTTCCGAATGGCGGGCGATCTGCACTTTCTGCCACGGGGTCAGTTCACCATAGATCGACTGTTCCAATTCGACCGCCTTCCGTTCCAGCTTGGCGATCTCCTCCGAAAAATCGATCCCCTTCTCCTCCGTAAACCTGCGTAATTCCTCAATTTTACCACGAAGCTCTGTCAACGGCTTTTCGAACTGCAGATCATTCGCCACGCCGAACACCTCCCGCGTGGATGTCCAAAATCTTGGCAAGTGTATGCTTCATTTCTTTACGATGCACTACAAGATCCAACATCCCATGTTTTAAAAGAAACTCCGCCGTCTGAAAATCTTCCGGCAACTGTTGACGGATCGTCTGCTCAATTACACGCCGACCGGCAAAACCGATCAGCGCACCCGGTTCTGCGATGTTCAAATCGCCCAGACTGGCAAACGATGCGCTGACGCCACCGGTTGTTGGATGTGTCAAAACAGATATGTAGAGCAATCCTGCCTGCCTCAGTTTATTCAGCGCCGCACTTGTTTTGGCCATCTGCATGAGAGAAAAAACCCCCTCCTGCATGCGGGCGCCACCCGAAGCGGCAAACAAAACAACCGGGTACCGCTGTTCGATAGCCCGTTCAATTGCACGCGCAATCTTCTCTCCTACAACGGAGCCCATGGATCCCATAATAAAGCGGGAATCCATCACACCAATCACAAGCGGCAGACCTTCGATCGTGCCCTGACCGGTCAACACACCTTCCGTCAGTCCGGTCGCTTCCTGCACCTGCCGGATTTTGTCCGGATAATCCGCAAACTGCAGCGGATCGGCGGTAGTCAGTCCTTTGTCATATTCAATAAAACTGCCTTCATCCAAAGTGAAAGAAATCCTCTCCGGCGCGGATATCGGAAAATGATAGCCGCAGCGCGGACAAGTTTTCAGATGTTTTTCCAATTCCCGGCTGATCAACAGTTCGGAACACTGTTTGCATTTGGTCATAATCCCCGCCGGAATGTTGTCTCGCCGATCTGTTAATTCTTTTGTTGGAATCGTTGCGTATTTTCGCTTCTTTTGAAAAAGATCTTTTAGCACGATGTCACCTCTCTGCCTTATAGATGAGAGGAATGCAAAATGTCCTTCAACACTTCCTGCACTTCATCCAGTTCCGACTCAGGCACCAAAATTTCAATCTGCTGTTTCGCAATGTTGGTTTGTCGGAGTTTGACAAGAAACCCTTCCTGGGTCAATCTCTGTCGGATCGAGTCGGCCACTTTTTCACCCGTTGCGATATATATCACTGTCCACATATGACAGTTCCTCCTATACTTTGGAAAAACTGCAAATATCATAACACAGCCGTTTTCACAGAAGCAAGGAACGAAAACCTGTTATCAGGACCGTTATTTGATTGCCGATAGACTTTTCGTCCTGCGTTCTACATCTTGCACATCCAAATGGATTTGAGCAACACCCGTATCCATCGCCGCTTTTGCCACAGCAGCCGCCACTGCTGGCGCTATGCGCGCATCAAACGGTCTTGGAACTACATAATCGGGCGTCAATTCATCATCTGCAATTAACTCTGCAATGGCGTAAGCGGCTGCTATTTTCATTTCTTCATTGATAGTAGTCGCCCGCACATCCAGCGCCCCTCGAAAAATCCCCGGAAACGCCAATACGTTATTGATCTGGTTCGGAAAATCGGATCTGCCCGTCCCCACTATTTTTGCTCCTGCCGCCAACGCATCCTGCGGCAAAATCTCTGGATCCGGGTTGGCCATAGCAAAAATAATCGGATCGCGATTCATGGAACGAACCATATCCTGTGTGACCGATCCGGCGGCCGACACCCCGACAAACACATCTGCACCTGCCAGCACTTCCTGCAGCGTCCCTGCCTGTCTTTCCGGATTCGTAATTTTCGCGATTTCCGCTTTCATCGCGTTCATCCCGTCTTGCCGTCCTTCATAAATGGCCCCTTTGGTGTCGCACATAATGATATGACGGACTCCCATCGAGAGAAGCAGTTTGACAATCGCAATGCCGGCCGCCCCTGCACCGTTGGCCACCACCTTGATGTCCTGCAGCGGCTTGCCGACCACCTTCAGCGCGTTGATCAACCCGGCCAGCGTTACGATCGCCGTGCCGTGCTGGTCGTCGTGAAACACCGGGATTTTCATTTCTTTTTTCAGACGTTCTTCGATTTCAAAGCAGGCAGGAGCCGCGATATCTTCCAGGTTGACCCCGCCAAACGTCGGTTCCAGCAGTTTGACCGTTTCAACAATTCTGTCTACATCGGTCGTGTTGAGGCACAGAGGAACTGCATCCACACCGGCAAACTGTTTAAAAAGAACCGCCTTGCCCTCCATAACCGGCATCGCCGCTTCCGGACCGATATTGCCCAAACCTAATACAGCCGTTCCGTCACTGACCACGGCTACCAGGTTTCCCTTGCCGGTATATTCGTAAACCAAATCTGTCTGACTGTGAATTTCCTTGCAAGGTTCCGCCACCCCGGGTGAATAGGCAAGGCTTAGATCACGGGCGTTTGCCACTGCCACTTTTGAAACCACACTCAGCTTTCCTTTGTGTAATCGATGCAATTCCAATGCATCCTCACGTAATGCCATACATGCACACCATCCTTATGAAATCCCGTGGAAATATTTCAACTTGTCTTGGGTATTGTTCCACATTATACCACGGCAGTTGAAGGATTTAAATATCACGGATTGGATCCATAACGATGTGCAATTCGGGCGCTTGCGGCGGCTGCCACTCCAGACACCAGGTCATCCAGGAACACATGGATGCCATTTTCTTTGTTGTTCAACCGACCGATCAATCCCAGTTTTTCTTTGTCCAGGTAGCCGAAGGACGTCAGTCCGATCGAACCGTATACATTGGTAATTCCCAGCGCCAAAATTTCATCTACGCCATATAGCTGTTCATCGTTTTCCATGATCGTTTGCAGCGGCTCCGGCAATTGTTTCTGTTCGGCCAACATGTCCAGCGCGATGCCTGTATATAAAGCGTGTTGAACTTCCCGCTTGGATAAAACCCGCAACACACTGATTTTACAATCTTCCTTTTTCAATTCCGGGTGATAATGCATTTGCAACGAATACACCACTTCAGCAATATCATCAATCTGCACCCCGCGTTGTTCCAACAGGGTAATCAGCTTCTCGCTCATGTCCGGCTCCTCCCCCCAAAGCATCAAATAATATCATGCTATGTAGGAAAAGATCGGAAATTGCGACTAATTTTTCAAAACCGCCGACCCGCTCCCCATCAACCGCTCAATTTCAGCCAACAGTTCCTCCGTCGGTTCCACCTGTTCCTTGATCTGCCGACTCGTCTTCTTGCCTGCGTAATACAGCACTACGGGGACCGAACCGTTATGCCTTCTTAAACAAACCTGCAGCGTCCGCAGACGGGCCGCGTCCTCCTTGTCAGGGTCGATTTTAATAAAGAGAGTCTGCTTTGCGCCGCGAGATCCATCCTTCGCAAGCGTTTGCGGCCCATCGTCAGATTCCTCTTTCCGCACGGAAGCGCCCTGCCCAACACCTGCACTTCCCCTCGCCCGATCCGTATCACCCCCTGCCAGCAACGGACCCATCTTCTCGGCAATCAGTTTCACCGCATCTTCCTGCCATTGCACTTTCGCTTTCACCCATATAACCGGCTCGTTTTCCAAAATCGGCCTGGCTTCGGCAAACACCATCGGAAACACGACCAATTCAGCCGTTCCGGTCAGATCCTCCAATTCCACAAAAGCCATTGTTTGCCCTTTCTTGGTTTGCACCATGCGGATCTGCCGCACTCGACCGGCCACCTGTACAACCCGGTCGTCTTCCGCTTCGCCAAGTTCAGAGATGCGGTGTTTGGCTGACCGTTCCATCGCTGCGCGGTACCGGTCTAGGGGATGGCCGGAAACATAAAGGCCCAGCAGTTCCTTTTCCATTTCCAGCCGCTCCGCTTCCGAAAAATCCTCGATCTCCGGATAGTCAATCGATTCCGTCTGATCGGCGTCTTCCATCAGACCGAACAACGAAATTTGCGCAGCATCCATTTCTTTCTGCATCCGCCCGCCCCGCTCGATCGCATCATTCAGCGATACCAAAAGCGAACGACGGCCGTGTCCCATCCAATCAAACGCGCCGCTGCGGATCAAACTTTCGATCACCCGCCGGTTGCAAACGCGCGAATCCACTCGCCGGCAAAAATCGAGCAGGTCAGCAAACGGCCCCTTTTTCCGCGCTTGAAGGATCGATTGAATGGCGGTGATTCCCACATTTTTGACAGCCGCCAGAGCAAACCGGATTTGACCATTGCGAACCGCAAACCGGTACTCGCTTTGGTTAACGTCGGGCGGAAGCACCTGAATCCCCATGCGGCGGCAGTCATCCACATACTGGGCCACTTTGTTGCTCGAATGCAGCCAGGAAGTAAGCAGGGCTGCCATATATTCGGCCGGGTAGTTCGCTTTCAGATAAGCGGTCCGGTACGCAATCACCGCATAGGCCACCGCATGCGACCGGTTGAATCCGTAATCGGCGAACCGCACGATCAAATCGTACACATCGTTTGCAATCGATTCCGCATACCCATTTTGCACACAACCAGTGACAAACAGTTCCCGCTGCTGCTGCAGAACATCCCGCTTTTTCTTGCCTACCGCACGCCGCAACAGATCGGCCTGCCCTAACGAAAATCCGGCCATCCGGGACGCGATCTGCATAATCTGCTCCTGGTAAACGATAATCCCATACGTATCCTGCAAAATCGGATGCAGGTCAGGATGCGGCGAACTGACCGGAATTCGTCCGTGTTTGGCTGCAATATAGGTCGGAATATTTTCCATCGGACCTGGCCGATAAAGCGAGATGACCGCCACAATATCTTCAAACTCCGTCGGTTTCAGTTCCCGCAACACATTTTTGACTCCGTCCGATTCCAACTGGAAACAGCCATCTGTATCGCCGCGGGCCAACAATTGATACGTAGCCGGATCGTTCATATCCATCCTTGTAAAATCAATTTCGATTCCATGTTCCAGCCGGACCATTTCCAGCGTCTGATCAATGATCGTCAAATTGCGGAGACCGAGAAAATCCATTTTTAAAAGCCCGACCGCTTCCAAATCTTCCATCGCGTACTGTGTCAATACACCGCCTTCGGCGCCTCGCGACAGCGGCACATAGCGGGTTAACGGCTCTTTTGATATGACGACGCCTGCCGCATGGATCGACGTGTGGCGGGGAAATCCTTCAATCGCTTTTGCCGTATCGAGCAGCCGTCTGACCATTTCGTTTTCCTCATACAGCTTGCCAAGTGCCGGTTCGATCTGCAGCGCTTTCTCAATTGTCATGCTGAGTGAATGGGGGACCAGTTTGGCGACCCGGTCCACGTCTGGCAACGGAACGTCCATTACCCGCCCCACATCGCGAATGGCGGCGCGGGCAGCCATCGTTCCGTACGTGACAATCTGCGCCACCCGGTTTTCGCCGTATTTTTCCGTGACATAGTCGATCACTTCGGAACGCCTTTCGTAATCGAAATCAATATCAATATCCGGCCATGACACCCGTTCCGGATTGAGAAATCGTTCAAACAGCAGATTGTAGGCAAGCGGATCTACATCGGTAATCCGCAGCACGTAAGCAACCAGACTGCCTGCCGCCGACCCTCTTCCAGGCCCTGTCGAGATTCCCCGCTCATGCGCAAACCGCATAAAGTCCCAAACAATTAAAAAGTACCCGGCAAATCCCATTTGCCGAATCACCGATAACTCGTAGTGGAGACGCTGTCTGGCGCGCTCCATAATGTCGCCATCCGCCTCTTTGGTCTTCCCGAACGCCGCCCTGTTCGAAAGAGAGGCGTCCGGCATCGCGCTGGCCAGATTTTCCGCTCCGTAGCGTTCGATCAGCCCCTGCTCACAAAGCAGCGTCAAATACGAATCGGCAGTATGCCCATCCGGCAGATCAAACTGCGGCAGATGCGTTTCGCCGAGATGCAAATCGACCTGACACCGTTTCGCGATTTTCCATGTGTTCTCCAACGCTTCCGGCACATACCGGAACCGATCTTCCATCTCCGCGCCGCTCTTCAGATAAAACTCATCGCTTGGAAAGCGCATACGGTCCTCATCCTGAAGGTTTTTGCCAGTCTGGATGCAGAGCAGCACATCATGCACACCAGCGTCTTCCCGCCGCAAATAGTGCGCGTCGTTCGTCGCCACAAGCCCCAAGCCCAATTCGCGCGATAGCTCGATCAAGTGCCGGTTGACCTGCTTTTCTTCCAGCAATCCGTGGTCCTGCAGCTCGATAAAAAATCGGTCTTTCCCAAATATCTCCTTGTACTCAACAGCTGCCTGCTTCGCGCCTGCCACATCTCCCTGCAAAATCCGACTTGCCAATTCCCCGCCCAAACAGGCAGACAGTGCAATCAGCCCTTCGTTATGATCCCGCAAAAACTGTTTGTCTGTCCGCGGTTTATAATAAAACCCCTGCAGGTGCGCTTCCGATACAATCGCAAGCAGATTACGGTACCCCGTTTCGTTTTCCGCCAGTAAAATGAGATGGTACGGCTTGTCTTGGCGGCCCGCTTTTTCCTGCATCGACGTTCTCGCTACATACACTTCACATCCGATAATCGGATGGATGCCGCGCGCTTTCGCTTTTTTATAAAATTCGACCGCGCCATGCATGACACCATGATCGGTTAACGCAATCGAGTGCATTCCCAGTTCGGATGCGCGGTCCAACAGATGGTCGATCCGGCATGCTCCGTCCAACAGGCTGTATTCGGAATGGACATGCAAATGAACAAACGAATGCAAGTGAAATCTCCTCCGAAACGATCGTATGTTCGCATTTTTATTGTAACATATTCCTTCATTTGCCGCATATAGTAGCAACGGGGGTGGGCAAATGACCAGGCAAAACGAGTTCGGTTATTCGGCACCGCAGCCGGTTCTTTTTCACCATGCAATTTTTAACCCGCACCGCAATCACACCGCAAAAAAGCCAAAAAAACAAGCCGCATCCAAAACGGCGCGGCCCGACCAACGGCTTTCCTCACTGCCGACAGGCAACAAACCGCGCTGTTGAAACGGCTGTTGATCTTCCCAGCTTAACGATCCAATACCTGAGCGGTTAACAATGCTTTTGCCATCCGCTCTCCTTCATGAAAAATTTCAATGTCCGCCTTTCCGAATTTTCGTCCCAGATCAATCACTTCGGCTCGTATCGTAATCTCCGAATCGATCTGGATCGGTCTCAGAAAAAATACGGTTACGTTTTCGACCGACATGTCCGTATTTTTGAACCGGCGGATGGCCAGTTTTCCCGCTTCGCTGATCAGAGTCATCAAAACCCCTGACAACACGCCGCCCAATGAGTTCGTCATTTGCGGCGTCACTTCTCCCACCAGCGCCACCGATTTGTCGTCATGCCGTTCTTCCCGGAAATGGCGCAGGATCAAGTCTTTAATCGTATCTCCTGTATGCGGTTGTTTCTGAATGTATTGCAATCCTTTGATAACGTCCTGCCGCGAGATGACCCCGACCAATTTTCGACCATCCACTACGGGCAGCAGCTCGATCCCTTCCCAGATCATTTTGTGCGCTGTTGATGCGACAGACGTTTTGGGCGTCACAGTGAACGGATTGCGCGTCATTAATTTTTCAATTACCGTGTCATCCGCTTGACCGGAAACGTCTTTCGACGTAACCATTCCCACCACCCGACTGGTCGAATCGACAACCGGAAACCGAGAATGGCCGGTACTTTCCACCAATTGATGCCAGTCAGCGACCGTTTGCTGCGGATGCATCACAGCGGCCGGTTCCTGTCCTTGTAAAATATCCTCGACAATCACGATATCCTTCTTGATCAATCGGTCGTAAATCGCGCGGTTGATCAGACTTGCCACCGTAAATGTGTCATAGGCGGATGAAATGATGGGCAGTTCCAGTTTGTCAGCCAAAGCTTTCACGACAGGGCTGGCATCAAAACCGCCGGTAATCAGCACAGCGGCTCCTTGTTCAAGGGCGATTTTGTGCACCTGATCACGATTGCCGACGATCAGCAAGCTGTCCGGATCGATATATTTCACCATCGCTTCCACCTGCATCGCGCCGATCACAAATTTTTGCAATGTTTTATGCAGACCGTTGGCGCCACCGAGCACAGTGCCGTCCACAATATTAACCACTTCCGCATAGGTCAACCGTTCGATGTCTTTCTTCTGCTGTTTTTCAATCCGTACCGTGCCCACACGTTCAATCGTGGTGGCAATCCCTCGAACTTCCGCCTCTTTGATCGCCCGATACGCTGTTCCTTCCGAAACCCCCATGTGTTTCGCTACTTGCCGGACCGAAATTTTTGAACCAATCTCCAAACTTTCAATATATTCAAGAATTTGTTCATGCTTTGTAGTCGACATTCGTTCCCTCCGAATGGTTGTTATATATCATTAGTATAAACTGTAATAGTGCAGAGTTACAATCAGCAACTTACAAAAGACTTCTATCCGCAGTTTCTTGATCAATGCAATTTATCATTTTTCACCATAAAAAATAAACGGGTGCCCCAAGCGGGCACTCCGTTTTTTGCTGGCATCCCGTCTAACGGGAGCGTAACATACGTCTTCTGCGCCTTTCATACTGCAAGCGTGCGGCCGTCCGCGCCACCTGCTTTTCCCACGATTTCTGAAATTCTTGGCGACGTCTTCGTTCTTTGTCGACACCAATCAGGTAATACAGGTTCGCCCCCACAACCAGGATTCCGAATAACAGCCAGATGACAGAAAACAGACCGGCCAGCGTCCAGGAAAACTTAGGAAGCTGAGGAATGGCATAAAACAGGATTGCCAATCCCAATCCCATATACACAAACGAACGTAATGACTGGTTTTGCCTCATTTCTCCACCTCTCCCACACAGCTTGACATATTTGTATGAGGGAGCATGGACGAGTATGCCTCGATTCACGCAGCAAAATTGAAAAATCCGGAACCACTGTATGCCACAAGGACACACACCCACCTAAGTGTTCATTTTGGTGAGTGAATCGGTCCGTCAACAAAAAAATAGTGGCCAGCGCCACTATATATTAAAGAAAGGGGGTTATGTCGATAAAATCATTATAAAGATGAATTATTACAGGAATATTACAAAGACGTTACGACTTTGTGACAGTCCTGCCATGTATATAATTTCCCGGTTGGTGGAATAGTACCTGTGTCAGAACCAACAAAATCTCACTGCAGGAGGGGATTTTCAAATGGCTTCCGTTCTTGACGATTTTAGCCGTTGGAAAGAGTTTCTTGGCAATAAGGTAGAGCAAGCTCACGCGGTTGGCATGAACGATCAGCAAATTGCAGACGTTGCGGTTCGCATGGGCGAATACCTGGCTAACAAGGTCGATCCGGAAAACCCGCAGGAACGCTTGCTGAAACAGTTGTGGGATACAAATCCGGACCAGAAAGAAAATCTCGCCCGTATGATGGTGAATCTGGTATCCAAACATTAAAAACATGGAACAGAAAAACAACCAGCATTCTTCGGAAGCTGGTTGTTTTTGCCCTATTGGTTCGTTTATACTTCGATTGATTGTCCCGGTTTCAGGGCCAGACCTTCAATGCCTGCCGGCTGCAATCTGGCGGCAAACGCTTCCGCGTCTTGTTCGATCAACGGGAACGTATTGTAGTGCATCGGAATCACTTTCTTCGCGCCGATCCAGTTGGCAGCCAGTACGGCATCATCCGGGCCCATCGTGAAGTTATCGCCGATCGGCAATGCGGCAACGTCGATTTTATTCAATTCACCAATCAGTTTCATATCGCTGAACAGCGCCGTGTCGCCCGCATGATAGAACGTTTTGCCTTCCATCGTTAACAGAATACCCGACGGATTACCAGCGTAAATCATACCGTTTGGATCCTCTATAGCGGAACCGTGAAACGCAATCGTCAACTTGATGCGGCCAAAATCAAACTGGTGCGCTCCGCCAAGGTGCATAGGATGAATCGGCGCCCCTTTGCTGGCGCAGTACGCAGCCAATTCAAAAGGCGCGATAATCGGTGCATCGTTGCGTGTTGCAATGTCGATCGAATCGCCTAAATGATCGGCATGACCATGTGTGACCAGTACCGCATCCACCTTAATGTCTTCCGCTTTAACCGCTGCCGTCGGATTTCCGGTCAAGAAAGGGTCAATAATCACTTTTTTGCTGCCCGCTTCTACAAGAAAGCAAGAATGTCCCAAGTATGTAATTTTCATCTGTACACTCCTCCCGTTTTTTGGAATTATTCTATCCTCATTACTGATAATACTTGAACCAATGCAATTAGTCCACCGAGCAGAGCTCCCAACCAGGTAATCATCTGAAGCTCTTTTTTGACAATACTGACGACTAAAAACTCCAGTTTCGGCAAGGGGAAAGACGCGATTTGCCGCTCTACGATTTGGTTGATCTGAAGAGAGCGCATCACATATGTAAGCCAGCTTACAGATGACTGTTGAACCCGAACCAACAGAGTGTTTACGATATTCTCCAATATATCTTTATGCTTTTCAAACAAAATCAGAAGATCTGCAGCCAACATTCGTTCTGTCAACCGATCCCAAACAGCCTCGGTCTGAGCTGGCACATCCAGTTCGTTCCTGCCTGTGAACTTTTGCAGTAATTCAACTGCATTCTGGTGAAGAAGCTCGTCCCATTCCCGATACAGTATACTTTCGATAAAAATCAACGTCTCCAGACTGTCCGCCCATTTTTTGAGATGCGGGATCATCTCTTCTGTAAGTTTCTCCTCATTCACAAACATAACAGCCATTTTCCCCAACATACCGCCGTTTAGCAGCATCTGCTGAATCGTTTGACTGATAAAATCTTTGATATCTGTTGAATCCAGCCAGGCAGCCGTCTTTTTCTGAATCTCCAAAGCCAAGACACCGATTCTGTCCGCAATTCCCTGTTGCAGTCCGGGAGACAACACATCCCGCAGCTGTTTGCTTTCCAGACCCAAGATCACACTTTGAAAGGCTTGGGACAATAGGCGTTCCACCTGAAAAGCTACCTGTTCGCTTGTCCAACCGCTGATTTTTCGCAGTACATTGCCAAGCGTCCGCTCCTCTGACAATACACGTTCCAGCAATTGCATGACTTGGGAGCGGATTTCCGCCACCCATTCGGGACGGCTGAGTACGGTCTGGACGGCTTCCTCTGTTAGCAGATGGGTTTCTACAACCTCTCCCAATTTTTTCGCAATTTCAGCTTGCCTCTTTGGTATCAAGCCTGGTGTAAACGGAACTTTGACACCAAGAATCCGCCATTCCCGCCAGGGACGAAACAGCATAACGATGGCAAGCAAATTGGTGACAAACCCGATTACAGCTCCCACGATAATGGTAATTGCAGCCATGACCATACATTTGACCTCCGAATAAAAAAGGCTTCAATCGAAGCATAATCAAGAAGAAGCGGCGTCTGCCAGAGAAGCCTTTTTCGACAGCCGAAAGTATAAAAATGGTGATAAAATATCACATTTTTATACTTTCTGAGCTGTTAAAGAAAAGTCGACATGGACATCGACTTTCATTTCCTGTACAGTGATTTTTTTATTATATCCTACTTTTTTGTTTTCCCGCACAAAACGACGATTAGGCGGCTGGTGGCGGTAGAGGCGCACTTTTACCGGATGTCTGGCCGGTGGCCCGCTTGTCACTCATCCACGCGGACTCGATGGCCGAACGCACCTCTTTCATCGGAATCGACTTCCCTTGGCGCGCTAAAGCATCCAACATGTATTTGATTGCTTCATTCAGCTTCGCTGGTCCGTCCGACTGGGCAAAAACGGTTTCCGCATAGGTGAACGCTTCTTGCCCTATGCGCGCAATCAAATCACGCTCTTTGGCTGTAGTGTGTTGTACAATATAATTCTTTAATTCACTTCGGATCCAAACTAAACCTGCCAACACCCCAATCAGCAAGATTTGCAGCAAAATCGCCACTGCCTGCTGCACCAAATTCATCACAACCTCATTCACGGTGGCACCTCCTGACACTCCATAAATTGGATCCCTATCCAACTTACGCAGCACACAGCCAGAATGTGATGCCCTTTGCGGCTGTTTCCGTTTGGCTTACATCTTTTCCAAAAGCAGTGCGACGCCAATGCCCCCGCCGACACAAAGGGACGAGATGCCGTATGGCTTGTTCCGGTGATGCAATTCATGCACCAGTGTGGTGGTAATCCGAGCCCCTGTGCATCCGACCGGATGTCCCAACGAAATTCCGGAACCGTTCACGTTCACTTTTGAACGGTCCAGTTCCAGCAGTTTTTCTACCGCCAAATATTGACCGGCAAATGCTTCGTTGATTTCCCAGAGATCGATCTGCTCTTTTTGCATGCCCGTTTTGGCCAGCAATTTTTGGATGGCCGGAACAGGTCCATATCCCATCAAATCCGGTTCCACCCCGGCAACTGTGCTGGCCACCAATTTGGCCAATGGTTTAACGCCCAGCTGTTTTACTTTCTCACCTGACATGAGAACGACAGCCGCCGCTCCATCATTAATGCCTGATGCGTTGCCGGCTGTTACCGTTCCGTCTTTGCGGAATGTCGGTTTTAAGGAAGCCAATTTTTCAATGGAAATATCTGGACGCACATGTTCATCTTTCGAAACTTCGACTGTACCCCGGCCTGCTTTCGCTACAACCGGCACGATCTCCCGGTCGAACCGGCCTGATTGCTGTGCTGCCGCTGCTTTCTTGTGGCTTTGGAACGCCAGTTCATCCTGTTCTTCCCGCTTGATGCCGTATTTTTCAACCACCCGTTCTGCCGTTTCCCCCATCATAATATGGAGGATCGGATCCTCAAGAATTTCCCAAACGGTGTCGGTCACCTGGCCATGCTGCATGCGTCCGCCCCAACGGTACTGTTTCAACACGTAGGGACTGGAACTCATTACTTCCACGCCGCCCGAAACGATAATGTCCGCGTTGTCCGTTTGAATCTGCTGCATGCCGCTAAGAATCGCCTGCAAGCCGGACGCACATTGGCGCTGAATCGTGTAACCGGTCACCGTGATCGGAAATCCGGCTTTCAGAGCGCCTGTTCTTGCTACGTTCGGTTCATCCGTTCGTTGAATGCAGTTGCCGAGTATCACCTCATCCACCTGTTCCGGTTGAATACCCGCCCGTTTCACCGCTTCCTGCAAAATCGGGACTGCCAATTCGCTTGGCATCATTTCTTTAAAACCGCCGCCAAACGTTCCGATCGCAGACCGGACGGCGGAAACCAGATATACCTCTTTCATTCCCAATCCCTCCCTAAATTCACTCACTTTCTATTTTAAATGAATTTTTATTCAGGATAAACAGAAAACAAAAGGAATCGGGTCGTTTACGTCTAAGTATAAATACAGAGAAAACAAATTTTTCAGAATTGGAGAAACAGGGTGAGCACGTATGATCGATGCACATATGCACGCATTCCCCGAACGATTGATGTCTGCCATTTACAAATGGTTTCAGAACAATAGGGAATGGGACATCCCTTATCATGGATGGAATGCGGACCGTCTGTTTGATTATCAGAACGAACAGGGATATGACCGATATTTTGTATTGTTATATGTGCACAAATCAGGCATGGCGAAAGATCTGAACGATTGGTTGGCCGCCATGGTCAAACAAACACCGAAAATCGTGCCGGTTGGCTGTGTACATCATGAAGATGACGTAGAGGGAGAAACGGAACGATGTTTGGGGGACCTTGGGTTTGCCGGCATGAAGCTGCATTGTGCGGTACAAAACATCACGATGGACGATAAACGGCTCGATCCTCTCTACAAAACACTGATTCGATACAACCGCCCATTGGTGGTTCACGCGGGTACAGCACCGGTCGATTATACGGGGAAAGTGGGTTTTGCGTATTTTGCGCGGACGATGGATCGTTTTCCCGAACTTCGTGTGCAAGTGGCACATTTGGGGCTTTACGAGTCGGAACAATTTTTTCAACTGGCTGAACAGTTGCCTGGTGTTGTGTTTGACACAGCCGCCATCAACCCTGCCAGCTTGGAAGAAAGCGTTTCCCAGGAGCAGTTGAAGGATTGGATCACGCGTTATTCCGACCGGATTTTGTTTGGCAGCGATTTGCCGTTTTTGAACGGGTGGGCGACCGATGTGCGAAGTTTGATTGACGGTCTGAATTTGGAGGACGCTGTTTTACAGAAAGTGTATGCTGAAAACGCCCGCCAGTTTTGGAATATGTGACAAGTACCCAAAGGGCACAAGTCACGCTTGGGCACCAAAGCCGCCAAGTCGTGCTATGTCTCGCTAAGGAAAGGAGTTCAGTTCTGGGGGGATTTTTTGCTTTGTATTCAAAATATAAAAACCGAGAGCGTCAACTCACGCATCTCGGTTCCTTTACCTTTATATACCTCCAAAATTAAAACGACACCTTTAAGTGTCATGATTATTATAACACCTAAAGGTGTTATAATAATGTTTTTCTCAGTTGATTGTTCCCTTATTTCCTGTCCGTAATCCAGAAATTGTGGTTAATGAAATTTTTAAAATTTCCAGATAAATGGTGGCTTGGAGAAAAATCCATACAAGGGAAAGCCGATTCCCGTTTAAACTGACAGCAGTGAAGGTGCGGCAATGAATTCGATTATGAAAAACGCAAATATATTGCCGCCATGGTTAGAAAACAGTTTCAAAATTGGTGCTGATTAAAGGGGATATTGTATCCGAAAAATCGTATTGCGCTATTCCCCATTAGTGAAGCAACTCTCTGAGTCTTAAACCAAAACAGACTCTTACATCGTGATCAATACACAATGTAAGAGCCCTTATTTCGTCAGTTTTCTCCAGTCACTGCTCGCTTCATTTATTCAGTTTGTTCATTCATGCACCGTTCACATTCATACATGACGGCTTCTCGCTGCTGGTTCATTTCCGATCCGCAACTTGTGCACTCCGAGATGATTTTCCGAATACCGGTTTGTTGTGTTGTGGTCCAGCCATAGAATTCCGCGATTGACATTTTGGATCCGCCCCTTTGATCTCGTTTCTTGAATTCATTGTACTATAACAGTATTAATTTGTAAACATCTGTATTACTACATATTTGTATAGTTTCTGAAAAATACCTCTTTTTTATGCAAAAAAGTCGCCACGCTGCTGCGTGACGACCCTATCTTCTGTTGTAAATCCCTTTGCCCTACAAAGCGACTATTGTCCGGCCGCGAACGGCTCCTTTTAAAATCTTCGCCACCGTATCGGGCAGTTCGCTAAGACCAATTTCATATCCGATACTGTCTAACAATCCTTCCGGCTTTAAGTCAGACCCCATTCGTTCCCACAATTTTAAGCGGGTTTCCATCGGACAATAAACAGAATCGATTCCGAACAGGTTTACCCCTCGCAATATGAACGGGAACACGGTAGTGTGCAGATCCGCTCCTCCTGTCAAACCACTGACCGCCACGCCACCGCCGTACTTGGTGGTGCTCAATAAATATGCCAATGTATTTCCGCCGACCGGATCGACCGCACCCGCCCATAATTCTTTTTGCAAAGGGCGGCTGGTGTCTGACACTTCGTCACGGCCAATAATTTCTTTTGCCCCCAATTGCTCGAGGTATCCATGTTCGGATGATTTGCCCGTACTGGCAACGACATGGTAACCGCGCTTCGCCAACATGGAGACGGCCGTACTTCCGACACCGCCTGTCGCGCCGGTAACAATCACTTTTCCTTGATCGGGGAGCAGCCCGTTTTCCTCCAATCGCTGCACGGACAACGCGGCGGTAAATCCTGCTGTTCCCAATGCCATCGCCTCTTTTAAAGTAAGCCCTTTCGGCAACGGAACCACCCATTTTGCGGGAACACGAGCGTATTCACTGAATCCCCCGAAATGGGAAACACCCAGTTCATAGCTGGTGACAATCACTTCGTCCCCTTCTTTAAAACGGCTATCGGCAGACGATACAACCGTGCCCGACAAATCAATACCAGGCACAAACGGATACGATCTGACGATTTTACCGTTTGGCGAACAGGCCAAACCGTCTTTATAGTTGACGCTCGAATACGCAACCCGAATCGTTACCTCGCCTTCCGGCAAATCCTCCATTGATAGTTCCTGAACGTTTAAAGTAAAAGAATCTTCCGTCTTATTCACGACCAATGCACGGAACTTGCTCAAAAGAATCCCCCCAAACGAATGGTTGTATGTACAAACACATTGTATCACAGACTAAGGCGCCTGCTGGACGCTTAAACGTAAAAATTCCCATCTTTGACAGATGGGAATTTGGGAATTTTTCATTTCAACAAGCAGAATTTAGGCTTGCTTTGCCAACTGGCGCAATACCTTTTGCAGAATGCCGCCATTTTGGTAGTAATCGATTTCAACGACGCTGTCAAGACGAACGAGCACGTCAAATTCGAATTTCGAGCCGTCCGGACGGGTGGCTGTAACTTTCGCTTTTGCACCCGGTTTAATCGAATCAGACAGGTCGCTAATATCAAACGTTTCATCACCTTTGATGCCGAGCGACTGCCAGCTTTGGCCGTCTGTGAATTGCAGCGGAAGCACGCCCATGCCGACCAGATTGCTGCGGTGAATCCGTTCGAAGCTTTCTGCGATAACCGCTTTTACGCCAAGCAGGAAGGTTCCTTTTGCCGCCCAGTCACGGGAACTTCCGGTACCGTATTCTTTACCCGCAATCACAATCAGCGGAGTTTTGTTTTCCTGATACTTCATCGAAGCGTCATAGACGGACATAATCTCGCCCGTCGGCAAGTACTTCGTTACGCCGCCCTCGGTTCCGGGAGCCACATGGTTACGGATGCGGATATTCGCAAATGTGCCGCGCATCATCACTTCGTGGTTGCCTCGGCGAGAACCGTAAGAGTTGAAATCAACCGGCTTCACGCCATGTTCCTGCAGATAACGGCCTGCCGGGCTGTCTGCCTTAATGCTGCCCGCCGGGGAGATGTGGTCAGTTGTAACCGAATCGCCCAACAGCAGAAGCGTTTTTGCACCATTAATATTCGAAATGCTGTTCAATTGTTCGCCAAGATCTTTAAAGAATGACGGTTCCTGAATATAGGTCGAATTCTCATCCCAGTTGTAGAGCATGCCCTCCGGAGAATCGATGTGATTCCAAATTTCGTTTCCGCTGAACACATTACTGTAGCGTTGACGGAACAGTTCCGGACGAACCGCTTTGCTGATCGCCGCTTTGATTTCTTCCGAAGACGGCCAAATGTCTTTCAGATAAACCGGTTGGTTGTCGGTTCCATAGCCGATCGGTTCATTAGCCATATCAATGTCGACTGTGCCAGCCAGCGCGTATGCAATAACGAGCGGCGGCGAAGCCAGATAGTTCGCTTTCACCTGCGGATGAATCCGTCCTTCGAAGTTCCGGTTGCCCGACAAGACAGCCGCTACAGTCAGATCATTGTCGGCAATCGCTTGGCTGATTTCATCAGGCAGCGGACCGGAGTTCCCGATACAGGTTGCGCAACCATACCCGGCTACATGGAAACCAACCGCTTCCAGAGCGTCCATCAGACCCGCTTCAATCAGGTAGTCGGTAACAACGCGAGAACCAGGGGTTAAGCTGCTTTTTACGTAAGCCGGTTTTTGGAGTCCTTTTTCAACCGCTTTTTTAGCCAGCAGACCGGCTGCAATCAAAACGCTCGGATTCGATGTGTTGGTACAGCTGGTGATCGCGGTAATAACGACCGCACCGTTGCGCAACTTGGATGTTTGCCCGTTCGGATGCTTCACTTCCACTTCTTTCTTCAGATCTGCCTCTGACAATCCAAAGCCGCCTTGATCGACTGGCGTCCGGACCGTTGAGTTGAAGTTTTCCTTCATTTTTGTCAATTCGATGCGATCCTGCGGACGCTTCGGACCGGCTAAAGAAGGAACCACATCTGCCAGATTCAGTTCAATCGTATCGGTGAATACCGGATCTGCCATATCGTCCGTACGGAACATGTTTTGCGCTTTATAGTAGGCTTCCACCAACGCAATTTGTTCTTCATCGCGTCCCGTCAAGCGGAGATAGTTGAGTGTTTCCTGGTCAACCGGGAAGAATCCCATCGTTGCGCCGTATTCCGGTGCCATGTTGGCAACCGTAGCGCGGTCTGCCAAGCTCATGGAGCTGATGCCCGGTCCGTAAAACTCAACAAATTTGCCAACTACGCCTTTTTTCCGCAGCATGTTGGTAACTGTAAGCGCCAAGTCAGTTGCGGTCGCGCCTTCTGCCAATGTGCCGGTCAATTTAAAACCGACCACTTGCGGAATTACAAAATACAGCGGTTGCCCCAGCATACCCGCTTCTGCCTCGATACCGCCAACGCCCCATCCGACAACGCCAAGGCCGTTAATCATGGTCGTATGAGAGTCTGTTCCTACAAGCGAATCAGGGAATACTTGCAGCTCCCCGTTTTCTTCTTTTGTCATGGCCACAGATGCCAAATATTCCAGGTTCACCTGGTGAACAATACCGGTTGCTGGCGGAACCGCCCGGAAATTGTTAAAAGCGGTCTGTGCCCAGCGGAGAAAACGGTAACGCTCTCCGTTTCGTTCAAATTCCAGCTTCATGTTCTGCTCAAGCGCGTCTTTCGAACCAAACACGTCGACCATCACCGAGTGGTCTATTACAAGGTCAACCGGCACAAGCGGATTGATCTTGTCCGGATTTTTCCCCATTTTCTGCATCGCAGAACGCATCGCAGCCAGATCAACGACTGCCGGCACTCCTGTAAAATCCTGCAGAACGATGCGCGACATCATAAATGGAATTTCCTGGTTGAAGTCACGTTCGTTCGCCCAGTTCGCAATTTTTTTAACGTGATCTTCGGTAATTGCTACACCGTCAAACTGACGTACAGCCGCTTCCAGAAGAACCTTGATGGAAAAAGGCAGTTTGGCAATATCACCGAGTTTGTTTTCTTGCAACGCAGGCAACGAGTAGTACGTATAGGTTTTATTGTTTACCTGCAGTTGACGACGAGCAGAAAATTTGTCTTGAGCCGCCATGTCAATACCCCCCTTGATGCAACCACGCATCGCGATTTATTTGTTTCATACTATGAAACGCCGTTTCATTAAATGATATTCCATATGTATTATAGATGATTTTCAATCTGATTTCGATAGCCTTTTTGAAAAATTTTCTGTTTCTCTTTACCGCGCTTCTGCCAATCCACTGCATTGGGCGTCTTTACAGGGTGTCTTTATAGATTGTTTCCCAAGTCCGATTTTTATTGTATCATTTGGATGTAAACTACCTTTGAATTGATTTTAAACATTAAATAGGGAGGATGTTTTCGTGAAACGATTGTTGACATCTGTGCTGCTTCTTACAGCGGTCGGTCTTGCCGGTTGCGCAGGCAGTCAGCCCGCCGCCAACCCGAATCTGTATTGGACCACTCAAAAAGCGGCACAACCCGCACAGACAGGTTCTCCGGTTCAAATGAAAGTCGCCAGCATGCTGAGTTTTATGGCACAACTCTCCAATGCGAACGCCAATAAAGCAGCCGACACCAAATCATACGGGGATGACGTGCAAAAACTTTGGAACGATATTGCAAACGACGTTAAAGCGCAATCCCCTTCCGACTATGAGAAAATCAACGGATTGATTACGAGCACGATCCCCATGGCGCTCGATCCGAAAGACAGGGCAGCGCTTGCCAAGTCGTCAGACGAACTCTCGAAAGCGCTCAAAGAGTTGCAAGGCAAATTGAAATAACACAACAACCGCACATGCTGCGACTGTCAACAAAGCCGACATATAAGTGATATGTCGGTTTTTTTCGTTCTCTTATACCTTTTTTTACCTTTATTTTGTAGGAATATGTATTTTTTTGTCGAATTTAATTATCGGGATCAGCATTTCACACGGTCAAAGGGGAATGAGGATGGACAAATCATCAGTTATTGGTATTATTCTCGGCGTAATTGCGGTCGGAACAGGCATGGTGTTAAAGGGAGCCAGCCTTAGCGCATTGGTGAATCCGGCCGCATTTCTGATTATACTTGTCGGAACAACCGCTGCTGTTCTCATTGCGTTCCCAATGAAGGACATCAAGAAAATCCCTAAGCTGTTCAAAATGATTTTTACGGAACAAAAGCTTCCGGATAAAAAAGCTTTGATTAAACAATTGTCCGAATGGGCTTCTGTTGCCCGTCGTGAGGGCATCCTGAGTCTTGAAGAAAAAGTGCTCGACTATGAAGACCCGTTTGTCAAAAAAGGTATGCAGATGGTGATTGACGGCGGCGAATCTGATTATATCCGCGCCGTGCTGGAAGAAGAAATTGCAGCCATGGAAGAACGTCATGCAGTCGGAGCGCAAATTTTCTCACAAGCTGGCGCCTATGCGCCGACACTCGGGGTGTTGGGGGCAGTGGTCGGTCTGATTTCCGCGCTGGGCAATTTGAAAAACGTGGAACAGGTAGGACATTCCATTTCAGCCGCATTTATCGCCACCCTGCTGGGGATTTTCACCGGTTACGTATTGTGGCATCCGTTTGCCAACAAATTGAAACGGAAATCAAAAGAGGAAATCGAACTGAAGATCATCACCATGGAAGGGATTTTATCGATACAGTCGGGCGAAACTCCGCAAGCAATCGAAGAAAAACTGCTGAGTTATCTGCCGGTCAACGAACGATCATCAGAAGAATCGAATGACGCCGATGCAGTCGCAAAGGAGATTGAAGCATGAGCAAAAAACGGCATCGGCATGAAAATCATATTGACGAGACCTGGCTGCTTCCTTACTCGGACTTGTTGACTCTATTATTGGCCCTGTTTATTGTGTTGTTTGCCATGAGTACGATTGACGCGAAAAAATTTGAACAGATGGTACAATCGTTTGACTCGGCATTAAACGGTGGAACACGAATATTTGAACAGCCTAGTCCGGTTCAGTCACCGAACCCCACCTCTGCACAGCCGCCAGAATCGGCCAAAAACCAGACACAACACCCCGATACAACTGCAAAACCTGAAGATCTTGACAAGTTGAAACAAAAGTTGGACGCTTATATTAAAGAGAATCAATTGACGGGACAGATAGAGACGGTGATGCTTCCGGATGGACTGAACGTAATCATCCGGGATGTTGCCTTTTTCCGTTCAGGCAGTGCGGATATACGACCGGAAACGAGAAAACTGGCTACCACGATGTCTGAGATTTTGGCTCAATTTCCAAGACAAATGGCAGTTTCCGGATATACGGACAACGTTCCTATTCACAACTCGGAGTTCGACTCAAACTGGGATTTGAGCGCCAAGCGGGCAATCAATTTTATGAAAGAATTATTGAAGAATCCCAGGCTGGATCCGAAAAATTTCAGTGCAACCGGATACGGAGAATATCGCCCGGTAACAAACAACGACACCGAAGAAAATCGGGCGATGAACCGCCGTGTGGAATTATTTATCGCGCGTTGACAATCGTTCATTCCATTTAAATATTTTTTAAGGATTGTTTGCCAAGATCATCTATGAACTAGACTAGTTGAATGTTCCGTTGTAAGGAGGCCGATTTTATGAAAGGGTTGATGTTGGCCGGTTTGATTTTTGCCTTTCCGGCACATGGGCAGATTGAATCGGCACCAATCATCCAACAAATACAATATACCCCGCAGCAGATCCAGCAAATCGAACAGCAATTCTGGAATGATTGGAACACTTTACTGAATTCCCTGCTCCAATCCGACCCGCAACAGCAAACGGTGAGCCAGCAATTGGAGCGCGTTCTGAATGATATGGATCATATCAACCAATTGTTGAATGACCAAAATTTGGTGCGTCATTCCGGCATCCATAGACTGCCTTCCGCTCCATCCGGCGGCAGCGTTACGCAGTCGGGCATTGAAATCAGCGCAGGGGATTCGAACGTTTCCCAACAGACGCTGCAATCGGCTGCCCGCATCATTCGTCAAATCTCGCTGCCGATTCTTGCCCAAAATATTTCCGGTCAAACTCCAAATGCAAGCATTGTTCTGTACTCGTCTCGCCGTACCTATAGGGACGCATTGGCACAAGCGGGTTTTCAAGCAAATGAAATTCCCTCTATCGTCGCACAAACAGGCGGTATTACGGTAGGATCGCAAATTTGGATTCCTTTGTATATGTCACCAGATAAGTCTTCTCTTGCAAACGTGCTGACACATGAATTGACGCATGTGGCGTTCAATCAGATGGGGATTGGCGACCAACTGCCGACGTGGATCAATGAGGGAATCGCCTGGCAAATGGGGTTGACCGCTGAAGCGCAGTTAAACAGCGACGCAGTGCAGCGGGAAACAAACGCTCTTAACAGTCAGCTGCGTAAGGCAATTCAAACGGGCAGCCTGCTTCCGCTATCCGCCAGTGAGAGTGATATGCTGAACGCTTCCTACAATGTCGAATGGCAAGATTATCTGGCGGTGAAAAATTTGATCAATACCAGCGGCAGCCAGAATTTCAAACAGTTTTTGAGCGATGCGGTCTCTGTCGGTGTCGACCGCAGTTTTCAAAATATCTACCAGATGAGTTTGCAAGAGTACGAAAACCAATTCAATAGCGCGCTGCAAAATCTGTAAACGCCATTCATGTCCGCGATTTCCGGTAGCGGACTTTTTATTTTTCAGTCAATCGGCAAAAAAACATCGACAATCGTTCCCTGATTGATTTTACTCTGGAATTTAATCTGACCGCGATGATTCTCCACAATCTTAAAACTGACCATCAATCCTAATCCGGTTCCTTTATCTTTCGTTGTATAGAAAGGCTCTCCCAGCTTTGCCAAACGTTCTTCCGAAATTCCCTGCCCCTGATCGATAAACCGGATGCGCACCTGATCGTCACCGTGTCGACAAATTTGTACGACAATCTGCCCGCCATTTGGCATCGATTCAATTCCGTTTTTTAGAAGGTTGATCACAACCTGCTTGATTTGGTTTTCTTCACATCTGACGAGGGGCAAATCCGCTTCCATTTCTGTAACGATCTGCACATTGTGAAGAATCGCTTGAGCGTTCAACAGTATCGTAATGTTATCGAGAATCGTTCCGAGGTCTCTTTTCTCAAAACGGGTGGCCTGCGGCTTGGCTAGCATCAAAAGCTCGCCGACAATACTGTTGATTCTGTCCAGTTCGGACAGCATGATTTCATGGTACTTGTGATATTCACTTCCCATTGACTGCATCAGTTGGACGAACCCTCTGATCGCTGTCAGGGGATTACGTATTTCATGCGCCACCCCGGCAGCCAATTCCCCAATAAAAGACATCATCTCGTGCTTTCGCAAAAGCTCTTCCGATCTTTTCCGCTCGGTAACGTCTGTGGCAACACCGTACACGCCGTTGATTCTGCCATCCTGCAGAATGGGCAGCGCCCTGATTTTCACTTCTATCCGGTCTCCCGACCTGTGCAGGACAGTCACTTCGACAGTCTGCGACCCTCCTTGCATAACCTTTTGAAAATATTCCTTCGCCATCTTCCGCTGCCCGGGTGCCACAATCGAAACACCCGGTCGATTGACAACTTCCTCCGGCAGATATCCGGTGATCTTCGTAAAAGCGGGATTCACGCTGACAAAATTCCCATCGAGATCAATCGAAAAAATGATGTCCGGATTCAGTTCAAACAGCACATGAAGCCGATCATTCTGTTTGCGAAGCAGCAGTTCCCTCTCAATCGAATCGGCGACCGTGCAAAGCATTGTCAGAAGCAAGGGAGTTTGGTGCTCAATCGTTGTCATAATCGTCAGGGCACCCAACAGACGATCGGTTTCCAAGTCTCGTAAAACCACCGAACAACAAACAACGTTGCGCAAACATTCATGAAAGTGATCTTCGCCTACCAACTCTATGGGCCGTTGATATCGAAGCGCGAGCCCTGCCGAGTTGACCCCGCTCAACTCTTCCCGAAGCTGGATTCCTTTCCTGATTCCCAACCGGTTGATCATATGTGTAATGCTCTCGTCCCCGGCCAGACCGAGAACCGTTCCCTGCTCATCGGAAAACACCACGACCAGAGGGGTTCCTTCCATCTGTTCAAGCACCTTTTTAATAAAAAAATCGGTTACAGTCAGAATTTCACGGAAGTTTTCTGACTTCTCCCGAAATTCGTCAACTGAAACTATCCCATACGAAGGAACAGACTGCGGATCCAGGCCCTGTACCGCACATTTTTGTTTGGCTTCTGTGATGTACCATGCTTCTTTACGCATTTTAACGCCCCGAGTCTGCAATATAAAGAATAGTTTTAAATAGAATTTACTGTGTTTAGTATAACTGAAAATATCCGTTGTTTACAAAATCCCGGAAGAAAAAATGCCCCCATACAGGAATGCGGCCACGATGATTAACGCCGGATGGATGCGTCCTTTTGTCATGGCCCATAATGAGATTGCCGCTATAATCAGTGTTTGCAACCATCCCAATCCTTCTATTGAGTCCCGCCCCAACTGCCATGTCAAAATCATCATCATCACCGCAATCACGGGCTGGATCAGCAGCGTCATTCCTTTCACGACAGAAGATTGCCTGTACCGATCAAGTAAACGCAGCAGGAGAATCAAGCCTGCCGCAGACGGAATTACGGTTGCAGCCAGAGCAATTAACAATCCCAACCAGCCGGCAACAGCATATCCGACAAAAGAGGCAATTTTGGTGGCAATCGGTCCCGGCAATGCGTTGCCCAGTGCCAATACGTCAGCAAATTTGGAATTGGTCAACCAGCCGTAATGAGTCACAATTTCTTGCTGCATCAAGGGGATCGAAGCAGGACCGCCCCCGTACCCCAACAGGTTAGCGATGAAAAAACCCCAAAACAAAAACAGCAAACTCATCGGGCTCCCCCTTCCTGTTTACGCTTTTGAATCTGATCCATCAAGCGAAAATGTACGGACCCATAGGCCAGAAACAGAATAATGACGAGAGCCGAATGTACATGAAACACAGCGAGCAGCAAAAATACCAGTAAAAGAAAGCCGATCGTCAAAAATTTGCCGAGCCCTTTCCACGCCTTTTGGGCGAACTCATATGCCATTAATCCGAGCATGACGGCAATCACCGGATCAACCGCATTAATCATTCCCTCGACCACTTTTGAACTGCGGAAGAAGTCCAATAGGCCAAAAAACAGCACCATCGCAATCGAAGTCGGAAAAATATGAGCAAGCACCGCTACCAACGCTCCGGACGACCCCTTCACCCGATACCCCAGATACGCCGCCATTTTAGTTGCAATCGGACCGGGAAGCGCATTTGCCAATGCCAGGATTTCACCAAATTCTTCATCATTGATCCATTTATAGCGGTTCACTGCTTCATGCCGGATCAAGGGAATAACCGATGGACCTCCTCCATACCCTAAAATACCTGTCCGAAACATCCCGTAGAAAAGTTCTTTATAACCTGTCAGGCTCATTTTTTGAGTGGCTCCTTTATGTCGAGAAATAATCAATCAACTGCCGAAAATAAACGCTTCGCCAAAAAAAAGTTTTTTCCTGCCTAATCAATAGGATACATGATATAAATTCCTATCGCCCGCCGAAAACACGACCTTACCGCTCGTCCGACCAGTTTATAACCCTCTGCGTGTAAAAGTCGGCAGATCAAACCGCCGACTCCTTGCAACAAGTTCCAAGCTGAAAGCGGCCTACGATTGGATAGGCTACTGCAAAAAAACCTTGACCGTCCGGTCTATCACACAATCGATTAAAATCGGACGACGCTCTGAAAACGCGTGTTGCAGCGCGTGCTGCAATTCTTCCGGTTTCTCCGCCCGAATCGCCTCAACGCCAAACGAACGGGCACAGGCTGTCAAATCCACTTCCGGTCCCACCAGATCCATGCCCGGATAAACCCCTTTTTGTGCGGCGGAACCGTTCATTCTTTGCAAACCGCCTTTCAGGATCATATAACTGGTGTTGTTCACAATCAGAAACACAACCGGCAGCTGATACTTGGCCGCATTCCACAACGATTGAATATAGTAGAGCGCCGATCCGTCCCCAATGATTGCTACGACCCGTTCATCAGGACGCGCTAACTGTGCTCCCAGCGCGGCAGGCATGCCATATCCAAGTCCGCCGCCTTTCAAGCTGATCAAACTGTTGGGCCGCCGAATATCCAGATAACTGTGCACATATCTCCCCGTTGTCACCGATTCGTCGACCACAAACGTCCGATCGTCCAAAAATCGGTTTAACTGCTCCATCACAAACGCAGGCGAAAGCGGAACCTGATCCTTCGTGTCGGCGGCTTCTTTTTGCAACTGCCGGAAACGCTCCTGCTTCAACTGCTCTATCGCATGGCGACGCTGGCCGATCGCTGCGGCTACTTCGGTCTGCGTACTGATTTTCCCATCCAGGAAACGGTTCAACGCTGCGATTGTGCTTTTAATGTCCGCCAGGATGGCGCAGTCCACGTGCATATTTTTCGCAAGTTCCCATTCACTGCAGTCTATATGAATCACTTTTGCCGTTTCACCCACAAGCGGTTCGGCAAAATAAAGCAACGGCGCTTGGCTGCTGATGCCAAGCATCAACACCACATCCGCATCGGCCAAAATCGTACGGATAAACGGGCCGTTTGGCAGGCATCGCCCCAGATGCTGCGGATGCCGGTAGGGGAAGTTATAGCCGGAACTTTGGTGCTCCCCATACACTTTCGCGCCGGTAAGCTCCGCCAAGCGAACCGTCTCTTCCACCGCATTCATACGTCCCACACGATCTCCGATCAGAAACACAGGGTTGTTCGCCTTTAAAAGCAGCTCGCCTGCCAGCTCCAAATCTTCCCGGGCCGGTGTGTTTCTTTGTCGGATCGTGGTAAGCGGCAATGGTTTGGCATCGACCTCCTGCATCATTACATCGCCTGGCAGAGACAGGAAGACAGGCCCGCGCGGTTCGGTCATCGCCACTTTAAACGCACGCTGCAGGGCTATCGGCAGCTCCTCCACTTTTTGAACTTCCCAACACCATTTTGTATAAGGCTTCACCATCGATACGAGATCACCCCATAAGGCGGGTTCCTGAATCGCCAGTCGGCTTTCATGCTGGCCAGCGGTTATGATCAGCGGAACACCTGCTTTGTACGCATCGTAAATATTCCCAAGGCCATGCGCAAGGCCGGGAGCCACATGCAGATTGACAACTCCCGGTTTACCGGTTGCCTGCGCATAACCAGCCGCCATTCCGACAGCAATGTCCTCATGCAGTGCCAATATGTATTCAATGTCGGGGTAATCCACCAATCCATCCATCACCGGAAGCTCGGTCGTTCCCGGGTTCCCAAACAGATACTTGACCCCATATTCTCGCAGCGCACTCAGAAAAACGTCTCTTCCTAACATTCGGTCTACCCCCATTTCATCCGATTTCTCTATATACAATATTCGGAATTGAGGCAATACTTCCTCCCCACCACCAATAAACTACAGTTTACACCTCTAGCATCTATCGCAATTTTCTAAATATAATAGCGTTGGTAGTTATATCCTACGTATTTGCCGATGCGCCAAACAAACCAGCCCCTCCACAAACACCGCCTGCCAACAATAAGGCGAGTCAGGCCACTGCCTCCTACACTGTCCAGCAAAATCTTGATGGTTCCCATGAGAGATAGAGTCAGTTTGGCAACCGACCTGTATCTTCCTTCCAACGGTGGACCCAAATTCCCAACCCTGGTCATCCGGACTCCGTATGGAAAGCCAAGCAATACAGCTGCCCCTGTCAGCACAGCCGTATATCTTGCCCAACATGGCTATGCGGTCGTCGTTCAGGATGTTCGGGGAAGAGGTTTGTCGGAAGGAATCTATTATCCTTTTACAAATGACGGTAAAGATGGATATAACACAATCGAATGGGCGGCCAAACAGGATTGGAGCAACGGACAGGCGGGAACATTGTCCGGTTACACCGGTCTGCAAACGAAGGGCGATACCGATTTTACAGTCAAAATTACGTATGTCGCTCCAGACGGCACGTCTACAATTTGGAAGCCGGAATTATCAGAGCGAAGTTCCGGAACGGACAGGATAAAATAGAACTGATGAAATCCGGTGAGATTTATCCCGTTACTGTGGACTTGGTCGGAATCAGCCGCCAGTTCAAGCAGGGACACCGGATCCGGGTGGACATCGCCAGCTCCAACTGTCCTCGGTTCGACCGCAACACCAACACGGGACATCGCGAGGGAATTGACGGCCCGAACGATGTGGTGATTGCGCAGAATACGATTTATCATGACAGCGATCATCCGTCCGCCATTTTCTTTCCTGTGCTGCCAGGCGAGGGCATGTTTGGCAACGACAAACCAATTCCGCGCAAATAACAGAGCGTAGCCCCAATATCCCCATATCACCATTTTTAGGTGGCATGGGGATTTATTGTTGGTTTACAATTAAACTGCATGCAAAATTTTCAGGAAAGAGGGGGTTCTTTACATGAACGCTGCAATCCTGATCATCCTGATGGTGGTATTTTTAGTCGGGCCCGCCTGTTTGTTGCTGTTTTTGTACATCGCTTCCCGAAAACCTCAGCATTCTATCATCCGCGCCCATCCGTATTTAGGATGGCTGCGTTATTTTCTGGAGAAATTGGGTCCTGAATTCAGGCAATATCTGTTCGACAGCGACAATGAAAGTCAGCCTTTTTCACGCAGCGATTTTCTCGGTGTTGTCTTTTCGGCAAAATATCGCAATGATTTGGTCAGTTTCGGTTCCAAACGCGATTTTGAAAAATCGGGCTATTTTCTTGCCAACGCCTTATTCCCCTTGCTTACAGAGGAATTGCGCGTTGACAATCAGGAAAAAATTCATGCCATGAAATACAAGATTGATAAAGAGGGTTTGTTTACACGACATGAACATATCGAGGCAGATGAAACAGTCCGCTGGCTGTATCCGGAGGAAGACGCCATCATCATCGGGCCGGAACGCAAACAGCCCTGGAAACTGCGCGGGATGTTTGGCGCTTCTGCAACCTCTTACGGAGCGGTAGGAGAACATTATATTCTGTCCACAGGCAATGGCGTGCAGAAGGCTGGCGGTTCCTGGATCAATACGGGGGAAGGCGGCGTTGCGCCGGAACATCTGCAAACAGGCGCTGACGTCGTAGCCCAGATTGGCCCCGGACTGTTTGGGTTTCGATACGAAAACGGACATTTCTCAATGGAAGAGTTTTTGCAAAAGGCGGCCGAACCTTCCATAAAAGCGTTTGAGCTGAAACTGGCACAAGGAGCCAAAATTCGCGGCGGTCATCTGGAAGGTTCAAAAGTTCTTCCAAAGGTAGCCGCCATTCGGAAAGTGCCGGTCGGTCAAACGATCAATTCCCCCAATCGTTTTTCTTTTCTAAAGAATACAGAGGAACTGCTGCACTTTGTCCATTTGTTGCAAGAAGCGGGCGGCAAGCCGATTGGCATTAAAATCGTGGTTGGTTCCTCCCACCAACTGGATACGTTGTTTCAGACCATGCTGCGGATGGGCATTTTCCCCGATTTTATAACGGTGGACGGCGGCGAAGGAGGGTCTGGGGCGACTTACAAATCGATGGCGGATTCGATGGGGCTTCCGCTGTACCCCGCATTGCTTACGTTCGTAGACGCGGCTTATAAATACGGCGTCCGTGATAAATTCAAAATCTTTGCCTCCGGAAAACTGATATCGGCAGATAAAGTAGCTGTCGCTTTGGCGATGGGAGCCGATGCTGTGAATTCCGCACGCGGTTTTATGGTGGCAAACGGCTGTATCATGGCGATGCAGTGCCATACTGGAAGGTGTCCGACAGGTATCACGACTACTCATCCGAAATATCAGGACGCGCTGGTTCCGGAAGAAAAACAGTGGCGTGTCATGAATTATATATTGAGCATGCGGCAAGGCCTATACGCACTGGCAGCCGCCTGCGGTATCGATACGCCTCGCAAATTCAGCCGGGAGCATATCGTATTTAAAGATGACCGGGGACGGACAATCCGGTTGAGCGAACTGTTTCCGCTCCCTAACGATAGCGGTGGGCACCTAGCCGATGGGAAGGGCATTGTAGGATAACCGAGAGGGGAAAACAGCATGGTGACCATACAGCAGTTACGATATTTTATTGCATTAATCAAACATAAGTTTCTCGAAAGCTGCAGAGGCATTGTTTGTTTCACAGCCCGCTTTGAGCAAACAAATTTCAATTTTGGAAAGAACCCTGCAGATTTCCCTTTTTGAACGAACTTCAAAAGGAATCAATCTTACAGAAAAGGGAAAACAGTTCTATGCGCGGATCGAGCCGTTAATCCAGGAAGTCGATATGGTTTTGGAGGAATTCGTGCTTCCAGAAGAGTTTCGGATTGGCGCTTTGCCAAGCATTTCATCCTATTATTTGCCGACAGTAATGAATCTGCTGGGTTCCATGAAATTAAAGACATTCGTCGAAAACACAAGCGATGAATTACTGGAGAAGGTGCAATCCGGCGAGCTTGACCTGGCAATTGTCCAGGACCGTCATCAATACGGAAACCTGAAGCATCTGTACTTGTTTGAAGAACCGTACGTAGTCGCGCTGCCGGACAATCATCCGCTCGTTGACAAAGAATGGCTGGAGATGAAGGATTTCCATGCGGAATAAATGATTCTCCCGCAATCTCCTTGTGATATCCGCGACCCATTGGAAGCGGGCTTTCAAAAACACGATGTGGCGCCACTCGTTTCTTTTGAAGCACCGCTTAATGAGTCGATTTTGAGCTATTCGGCAAACGGTATGGGGATTTCGTTTGTTCCGGAAATGGTGGTATCCCATGTTTCACTTAAAAACATCGTGTATAAAAAGATTAAAGGGAATCCGGTCACGCGAACCATTCATCTTTTCTCTCGTACGAAGGCTGTTTTTGACAGGTTCTATTCATCCATCCCGAACAAACGAAATGACACATAAAGAATGTATTTTTGAAAGCTCCCACCACAATCGTATCGGGCAGTGTTTTTTGCAATTCTTCGGCAGCCGATGTTCCCCAATCCGTTACCAAAATGGAAAATCACTTCCGAATCCAAAGCCTCCTCGTAGGTCACCGCTTGCACGTTTTTATAATTGTTTTCTTCGATTAATTTGGCCGCCCGTTCAACCGAACGAGACCCCCACCGGATTTCGGACATATAGGGCGACAGCACTTTGACAAGACCTTTTCCCATGCGACCTGTGCCCAGTACACTTACGTTTGCCATACGAACCACCTGCCATTTCATGTAGGATAAATGAATTTTTAAGGCAAATTCAGTTTTGCGATTTCAGCAAGAATCTCGTCTGGCGCTTCAAACGGAACAAAATGTCCCACACCAGGCAGAATGCGAAGCGAAACGTCTGGAAAATATTCCTGCACCCGATCTGACCAAGCGGCTAAAATGACCGGATCGGCCTCTCCCCATAAAATCCGGGTTGGCTGCTTGATGATCATACTGCCCGGATCCGCAGACCATTTCAATCCACGCATCCGCGAGGGATGCGACAGTAATAATGTCCAACGTAAACCCTCCTAATTTCCTTCGCCCTTTCGGGCACCTGCACGAGCTCTGTAGTAGTAAATGCTTTTTGCAAAAGCATCCGGTTTCGCATACATATCGATGATGACTTCCAGTTCTTCCTCCCGCAAAGCGTCCTTTCTGCCGGTCCAATGATTATAAAAATAGGTCAGATAGATTTTTACCGTAGCCCGATTATACCCGACAAGTTGTTCTGCGATTGGCAGATTATGGAAATTTTGATACCAGAACTCTTTTTGCGCGGAAGGAAGAAAACGTCTGTCGCCAATTCCCGGGTAGGGGGGATTCAGCAGGAGCAAGGATTGCACCCGATCCGGATACTCTCTCGCCATTACCTGTGCTACCGTTGACCCAATGTCATGTGCCACGATGATGACCGGCCCAATTTTAAGATGGTCAAGCAGTGCAATCAAATCCTTTGCAAGGACCTGTGGCGTATAAAACTCTGCCGGATCTCCGTTTGGTTTATCCGAGTTCCCGAATCCCCGAAAATCGGGAGCGATCACACGAAACGATTGGGATAATTCCGGAATGATGCGACGCCAATCATACGAAAAGCCCGGCCAACCATGCAAAAGAAGTACGGTTGCTCCGTTTCCTTCACCAACGCTTCCTTCGCAAACATAATGCAAGCGGACCCCGCCAAAACCAGGTCGTAAGAATCGGTGACACTACAAACATGATGATGAACAATTGCGACAGGTTAACCAATGCGGGAGGTACGTGCGGAGCTCCTCCGCCTAACCAGATGGATGCAATCGCTGTTGCCAGCAAGGGGCCGGAAATGTGAGAAGAAGGCAGATGGATTCGCCGTCCTGCCCAAGCCCCGAGGATAGCAATCACCAAATAGAGCGCCACATGAGTGATTGTCGGGAGTGCACTTGAAATCATGGAATACGTTTGGTCTGTAACGGCAGTATCATGCCTGATCCAGTGAACAGCCAGAAAAGGTGCCAGAAAAACGATTGTCAAGAGACGCATGGTCTGCATAAGCGTTACGGCTGTAACATCCACATTTTGAATTTCCTGACTTAACGACACCATCTGCACCAATCCGCCCGGGACATTTCCAAATACGCCGCTGGCAACATTCATCCCACATCGCACGGCAATCCAATACCCCATAGCCACGCTTACAATGACTGTGCCAGTCGTTGACAACATCATGGGGAAAAGTTGGTGCGTGACGGTCAGAATGTGATATTCATCCAGGAAATACCGTAATATTATAGAGGAATAACCAATCGTTATGTCCGCTTGGAAATGATTGTAATAAAATTTCCGGTTTGCTATGATGGTTCCATCATCAAGAAGGTTGAAAGGAGAAAAGCATGTATCGCCCGAAGGTTTTTATCTCGCAGTGGATGCCTCCAATCGGAGTGGACATGATTCGGCAATATTGTGACGTGGATTACTACAACGGAACCACTCCTCTTTCAAAGCAGGATTTTATTTCCCGCGCGAAAGAGGCGGATGCTCTGCTGATCTTTATGTGCGATACGATTGACGGTCAGATTGTTCAATCGATTCCCAATGTACGCGTAATCAGCAGCTTTGGAAAAGGGTATGACAACATCGATGTGACAGCATGCACCGCACAAAATATCCTTGTTACGATTAATCCCGACGCCTTGACCGATTCTACGGCGGATATCGCGATTGGTTTGATTCTTTCTCTGGCCCGCAATATCCTTCCCAGCGACAGTTCTATTCGCAGCGGTAAATTTAACGGATGGCATGCCACCAATTTTTTGGGACGGGATTTTCACCACAGCCGGTTGGGGATTATCGGATTTGGTGCCATAGGGCAAGCGATCGCCCGGCGGGCGAAAGGATTTGATACTGAAATCTGCTACTACGATGTGGTACGGCAAACTGCCGCTGAGCAAGAGTTGGGCGCTGTCTATAAGCCTTTGGAAGAATTGCTGAATCAAAGCGACTTTCTCGTGGTAGCTGTCAATTTACAACCGGACACGATCCATCTGCTAAGCCGTAACGAACTACAACAGGTAAAACCGGGAAGTTTTCTGATTAACATCTCGCGCGGTTCCATAGTGGATGAGCAAGCGGTTGCAGAAGCGCTCGATGATGGCAGGTTGCAGGGATATGCGGCAGATGTGTTTGAATTTGAAGATCGAATGGTGCCGCAGCGACCCTCGTACATTCCGTCCTCCCTACTGGAAATGCGGGAAAAAACGGTGTTTACCCCCCACATCGGCACCGGTACAATAGAAGCGCGCGAACGTTTGGCTGTTTCCAGCGCCAATCAGCTTCTGGCAGCGTTACACGGACAGATTCCATCCGGTGCAGTCAATCGGGTAAACCCGCCAAAGCTGCTGCCCTGAATTAAAAAACCACCATCCGAAAACCAATTCGAGTGGTGGTTCGTTTTATATACGGGACAACAGTTTGATCGCCTTGGTTGTCACAGCCGGATCCACCTTTCGATCCGGTTTATAGATCTGGGCCAACACCGTCTCACTCAACCCCTCCGGACTCCCGTCGTACACCACCTGACCATTGGCAATGCCTATGATTCGGTTGGCATACTGTACAGCAATTTCCACACTATGCAGGTTGAGTATCATGGTAATTCCTTCTTTTTCGTTGATGCTTTTCAAAAGTTCCATGACATCTACAGCCGTAACCGGATCCAAATTGGAAATCGGTTCATCCCCCAGAATCAGTTCCGGTTTCTGGGCCAACGCGCGAGCTATCGCTACACGCTGACGCTGACCGCCGCTTAGTTGATCGGCCCGCACTCGCTTAAACTCCACCATTCCGACGCGTAAAAGCGCTTCTTCCGCTATCTGCAGATCTTCGCGCGTGTACTGCTGCAATAGAACCCGCCACATCGGGGTCGTTCCGAAACGCCCTGCCAAAACATTTTGCAGCACGGAAAGCCGATCGATCAAATTAAAGTTTTGAAATATCATTCCTACCTGCCGCCGATAAGCTCGCAGAGCTTTTCCACGCTTCCCCAGAACCGGCTGATCATGCCACAAAATCTCCCCTGATGTCGGAAGAACCAATTGATTGATACAGCGTATCAAAGTGGATTTTCCCGCACCGCTTAAACCTAGTACGGCAATGAATTCCCCTTTTTCGACAGTCAGGTTAATACCATCCAGAGCCGGTCTGGGGCTTTTGGCATACTTTTTTTTCAAATCCTGGATTATTAACATCAGATCACCCTCGAACGAATAAGCGCGCCAAAATAGTCAACTGCCAAAACCAAAATCATAATCACCAAAACATCCACGGAAACGGCAGCATATTCCCGCAGGTTAAAGTCAATGAACAGCTTGTTTCCAATCCCACCGGCTCCTATGAAACCAAGGATGAGAGATGTGCGTACCCCGACTTCCAACCGGTAAAAATAATGCGAAAATATATTAGGAATAATCTGCGGGATAATTCCGTATAGAATCACCAACAGCCAGCCCGCTCCCGTGGATGCGACAGCTTCCTGCTGCCCTTGTTCGGCCGACTCGACCAACTCGGACAACAATTTGCCAAGCACCCCGACATTGTGTAAAAAAATGGCTACTACGCCGGCAAAAGGCCCCAATCCCAAAGTCGGCACAAATAACAATCCCCATACAATTTCGGGCACAGACCGTATAAAGCTTAAAATCGTTCGCATGACGTTGTATACCACAAGATTCGGCGCAGTATTCCAAGCTGCCAGAAACGCAAGCGGCAATGCGACAACGACTGCAAAGAACGTGCCCATGATAGCAATCTGAGCGGTTAACACTCCCAATCCAGCAGCTTCCTTGAGAGTTGACCAATCGGGCGGAAACCATTTATCCGCAATGAATTTGAATGTCAACCCGATGTCTTGCAAACGGCGAGGATCGCTTTCCGTCCCAATTGCACTCCATAATATGATTAACAATACAGCGATGAGTATAACCCATCGCTGTACTTTCCGTCGTAAGTCCATTGTAAATCCTCACTTTAACGGTTATTGCCTTATTGTTTCGGCTTAATGCGACCGTCCGCAATAGCAGCCTTGCGGATCGAATCATAATCTTTGTCGCTGGCTTTTACAAAACCATCTGCGGCAAACGATTTTAAGATATCCGGATCTTTCAGCGATATAAAAGCATCTTGCAATTTGGCAATCGTGTCATTGTCGGTTCCTTTGCGAATCACAAACGGATATTGGAACAAATCTTCCGATGTCCAGATAATCTTGTAGTCCTCTCTTTTCGCTTTGCCATCTCGAATCATCGAGTCAAAATAAGCACTGTCGATGGCACCCGCATCCACTTGCTTGCTGGCAACTGCGACAGCTGTTACATTATGGGCGCCGGTGAACGTCACTTTCTTGAATTTGCTGTCGTTTGGTCCCTTGTAGACGCCCAATTCCTTTAATTTCATGCTGGGAACCAAGGAACCGGAAGTGGAGTTGGGATCCCCGAAGGCGAACGAAATTTTTCCCGCATTCGCCACAAGATCATCAATACTGTTATATGGAGAATCTGCCGGCACAATAATTAACGAATGATAAAACGGTTTGCCGTCATAGGTTTTGGCCAAAATCGCCTGAGCGCCGCTTTCATTGTGCGCCATCACATAAGTAAGCGGCCCGAGGTACGCCAGGTCCAGCTTGCCGTAGTTGAGCGCTTCGACAACCCCGTTATAGTTCGGGTAGGTACTGGCTTTTACCGGTCGGCCCAATTTTCCCGTCAAATAGGTTTCCAGTTTTTTCAAGACATCGTCGCCAATTTTGGTTTCGGCCGGAATAATGCCAAACGTAAAGGTACTATTGTTGTTTTGCAGTGCAGCTTGTTTATTTTGGTCGGCCGGGGCGCCTGCATTATTGCCTCCGCCGCAAGCAGTCACTACCATAGCCAATAAGAAAGCAAAAATAAAACCAAGTGATAATTTTGCCTTTCTTTTCACGTTTCTAACCTCCGTTTAAAAGTTGATTATTCCACTATTAATTTCCCATAATTATAAGCATCATAACTATTTGTTGCAAGAGTCTAAAATACAAAGACCGGCGATTACATCGCCGGTCTGATGTTTAACATTTGCGGAACCGTTAGAAACGTATACCCCTGCCGCTTCAATGTGGCAATGATTTGAGGCAATGCATCGATCGTATTCTGCCGGTTGTCATTTTTGCCACCCGCGCTATGCTGTAGAATAATACCGCCAGGACGCAGTTCCTGGTGGATATAGGCGAGCATCTGCGCCGGCGGTGTGCCTGCCCAATCTCTTGTATCGACCGACCAGTCGATGATTTTATATCCCATACCGCCAATTTCATTGACTATTGCTGGATTCGTCAAACCGTAAGGCGGACGGAAAATAGACGGTCGATACCCCACTATCTGCTGTAAAACCGTTTCCGCTTGATTCACTTCACCTCGCACCTGATCAGGTGTCAGTTTGATCAGTTTTGGATGATCCCATGAGTGATTTCCAATCGCATGTCCTTCCCGTACAATCCGCCTGACCATTTCAGGGTGTGCGCTGGCCCGATTGCCGATCAGGAAAAATGTCGCAGGAACCCGATTTTGCTTTAGAATATCAAGAACTTGAGCGGTCGTATGCACATCTGGACCATCATCAAATGTGAGCGCCACATGTTTGCCAGGACCTGTTCCCGAATGGAAAAGAATACCCGGAATGGTTACTGATAATCTGCGATCTACTGTCCGATTCTCCGCTTCTGAACCACCTGCCAGATCGGGCGTGACTGCCGCCTGGTGGCGTATTTGCTGATTGCCATTTTTTGGGGTGGGCGCAGATGTTGTAGCACACCCCAATAACAATACGCTGACAACAGCAATCGAAATGTACGTACGTGATTTATGCAGAAAAACTCCCCCTTCACAACAATTCATGCCTATTGTTTGTAAAGGGGGAATTTTCATGCAGATCATTTCGCTTGATACCAACCCACAGCCAAAATCGCCATGATTCCCGTGGTTCCCCAAATGATCATAGACACCCCCGCCAAACGCTCAGCCGCGTACCCTAAAAATGGACCGAGTGCCGCTCCGGTATCCATAACGACCGTGTAAAAGGTCATGATCGCGATTTTAGAAGAACCCTCCGCAAGATCTGAGACGAACGCGTCCATTACGGTCACCAGCATACTGGCAACCAAAAGTATGGACAATACAACCATCAACCACATAAGAATCGGCATCGTAACCGGTACCAACCCCAGAAACACAGATGACAAACCGAGCAACATTACCAAAATCCGTTTCCGTCCCACCCTCCCGTCCGTAACTTTTCCGATCCACGGTGAAAGCCATGGTCCCAAACACCATCGAACCGCTTGCAGGCTCCCCGCCACTGTAGCAGCCCCCAGTGCCATTCCCGCAATTACGAGATTCGGATAATACACTTCTATGATGTGGCTCAAAGTGGCTGTAACCATTCCATCCAGCGACATGCCGACCAGAAACACGGTCACAAAAATCCCTAACAGACCTCTATTCATCAGGGGCCTGTCGATCTCTCCAATAACAGCGGCAGTTTCGGGAGATTCCGATTCGTTAAAGTGGGACAGGTATCGAAACACGCAAGGCACTGCCAAAAAAGCAAGTATCCCAAAAACGGTTGCCACCAAACGAATTCCGTAAATGTCTGCAAGCACACCCCCGGCCAGCATGCCAATCAGACTCCCTATCCGGTACATCCCGTTATAGGTTCCCATCCGTTCTCCCCGATTTCGGTCGGTCGACAGCTTCAAAATTGACAAATAGGCTCCCAATTTGAAAAACGACCACGCCAGCCCCCACATGGATCGCAAAACGATCCATAACCAAACCCCTTTGGCATATCCGTATAACGTGGTTGTGATTCCCGCCAGCACAACCGCAAACAAAATTCCATTTTTAAGACGGATCCTTTTATAAAGAAATCCAATCAGCGGATTTAAAGGCAGCCGCACAAACCGGTTGATGGATAAAAGCACCCCTACTTCCAACAATGACGTCAGCCCTGCCTCCTTCCAATGCGTGGGCAACACCACATACAACATAGAATCCCCCAGCAAACAAACAGCGGTTATCAAGGCAAGGGCTACCACAGATTTTTTGTTTTTGTCTCCCCTTATCCCACTTGGCCTAAGAAAAATCGGCTCCATCTCCTCTCTGTTACAGCCAGAACGCCCCATTTGACTTATGTTATGCACGATTTTAACCTTTTTTTTCTTTAATCAACATACGCCTTTCCAACCATGGGAGAAATTCATATATGTAAAAAAAGGGATATAGAGCCAAGTTAAGTTACAGAAGGGATGCATGCAATGAAAAAAACAGCTCAATTGAAGCGGTTGATCCATTCGCAAGACCTTGAGTTTTTAATGGAGGCCCATAACGGTTTGTCGGCAAAAATTGTGGAAGAGGCCGGATTTAAAGGGATTTGGGCCAGCGGATTGTCAATATCGGCGTCAATGGGTGTAAGGGACAACAATGAAGCTTCGTGGACGCAGGTGCTGGATGTATTGGAGTTTATGAGCGATGCGACGACGATTCCCATTTTGTTGGATGGAGACACCGGATATGGAAACTTCAATAATGCGCGACGATTGGTGAAAAAATTGGAGCAGCGCCAAATCGCAGGGGTATGTATTGAAGATAAGCTCTTTCCGAAAATAAACTCTTTTATTAATGGCGAAGCCCAACCCCTTGCCGATATCGATGAGTTTTGCGGCAAGATTAAAGCGATGAAGGACTCCCAAATTGATGAAGATTTTATAGTTGCAGCAAGAGTCGAGGCCTTTATTGCGGGCTATGGCCTGGAAGAGGCAGTGAAGCGTGCAGAAGCTTACCGGCAGGCAGGTGCGGACGCCATCCTGATCCACAGCAAAAGGTCGGACATCACGGAAATTGAATCATTTATGAAAGAATGGAACGGAAGACATCCCGTGATCATTGTGCCTACCAAATATTATTCCACTCCGACAGGCCGATTTCAAGAAATGGGGGTCGCTGTTGTAATCTGGGCCAATCATAATTTGCGGGCATCCATTGACGCCATGCAAAAGATATCTCAAAAAATATTTCGAGATGAAAGTTTGGTAGATGTAGAAGGCCGCGTTGCAACCGTGGAAGAGATTTTTCGGCTGCAGCAGGCGGAGGAGCTTCAAGCGGCAGAACGGAAGTATCTCCCTTACACGAAAAGGATGCAAGGTGATCGCCTATGATCCATACAAAAAGATTCGGAGAAGCATTGCAAAAATTAGGGTTTACGTTTTATACCGGGGTACCGTGCTCATTTCTGAAAAACCTGATTAATTACGCCATCAATGAATGCGAATATATTGGGGCGACTAACGAGGGGGATGCGATGGCGATTGCGTCTGGAGCCTTTTTGGGAGGAAAAAGACCGGTTGTTCTGATGCAAAATTCGGGTCTGACGAATGCGGTTTCACCTTTGGTGTCGCTCAACTATCCGTTTCGGATTCCGTTACTCGGATTTGTCAGTCTGCGCGGCGAACCGGGTGTGCCTGACGAACCGCAGCATGAATTAATGGGGCAAATTACAACGCAGATGTTGGAACTGATGCAGGTGCAGTGGCAGTTTCTGTCTTCCGATTTGGCGGAAGCGAAGCAGCAACTGGTACACGCCGCACATGTGATAGAGCAGAATCTCCCTTTTTTCTTTGTGGTGAAAAAAGGAACATTTGAACAAGAGATATTGCAAAAACAGGAACAATTCCTGACACCGAATCAAGTTAAACAAGTTAAAAACAAGGCGGACCAATTGCCTTCCCGCTATGAAGCACTGTCTGTGATTAATGCCATGAAAGACAGTACAACTGTCCAGCTTGCCACAACTGGAAAAACCGGGCGGGAATTGTATGAAATCGAAGATGATAAAAGCAATTTTTATATGGTGGGTTCCATGGGGTGTGTAAGTTCCCTTGGACTGGGTCTGGCACTGACCCAACAAAACACCGATATCGTCGTTATTGATGGAGACGCTTCCCTGCTTATGCGCATGGGGTGTTTAGCTATAAACGGATACTATCACCCCCCCAATATGCTTCATATTTTGCTTGACAATAACGCCCACGATTCGACAGGCGGACAAAAAACGGTTTCGCACAATATCGATTTTGTGGAGATTGCCGCTTCCTGCGGCTACATGAAATCCATTTACGTTCACAGCTTGGAAGAGCTGGAAACCTCCATCAAGGAGTGGAAAACAACAAAAGGGTTGACCTTCCTCCATATGAAGATTGCCACAGGTTCCCGTGAGTCGCTCGGTCGTCCTGGCATAAAACCACATGCGGTGAAAGAACGGCTGCAGATGTTTTTGCACAGTAAGTCCCCCAGGTTAAGAGGGGTGGACCAAACATGAAGAAGATAAAAAGAAACATTTTGCTCAATCCTGGTCCTGCCACAACGACGGATACCGTAAAATACGCCCAGGTGGTTCCGGATATTTGTCCGCGCGAAACGGAATTTGGCATTCTGATGGAATACGTATCGACGGAGTTGACCCGGTTTGTTGCAGATCCGGAGCATTATAGCGCCATTTTGTTGGGCGGTTCGGGAACGGCGGCCGTTGAATCGATTTTAAGTTCTGTGGTCGATGAGGATGTCGTGGTCATTATTAATAATGGCGCGTATGGAAAACGGATGTGTGAAATTGCGGCCGCATACGGTTCGAATTTCCTTGAATTTCGCAGCCGACCTGATGAAGCGATCGATTTGGCCGCTTTAGAAAAATTGATCCAAAATACCAACCGAAATGTATCCCATCTCGCCGTAGTTCACCACGAGACCACTACCGGTCTATTAAACGATATCGAGTCGATTGGAGCACTGTGCAAAAAACATCACGTAGATCTGATCGTGGACGCGATCAGCTCATATGGGGCCATACCTATTCAAATGGAGAAAATGAACGTCAGTTACATGGCTGCAAGCTCGAACAAAAATCTTCAAGGCATGCCCGGGGTTTCGTTTGTCATCGCGGACAAAAGCAAATTGGAAAACGTACGCCACAACAAACCGAGAAATTATTACCTGGATCTGTACACCCAATACAAGTATTTTTCAGAAAACCGCCAAATGCGCTTCACACCGCCGGTACAAACCCTGTACGCCCTGAAACAGGCCATCGAAGAATTAAAACAGGAAGGTATAGAAGCAAGATACGCAAGGTATGCAAAGTCATGGAAAACCTTAACCAACGGTATCGCTCGCTTTGGATTGCAACATATAGTTTTGGAAAAGCACCATTCCAAACTCGTTACTTCTGTTATCGAACCGGATTGCGCCGGTTATGATTTTCAGAAAATGCATGATTATTTTTACCACAGAGGTTTTACGATTTATCCGGGCAAGCTTGAGAAATTAAATACGTTTCGGATCGCCAATATCGGAGATATAACTTACAAAGATATCGAAGCTTTTTTGGAGTTGCTGGAACAATATTTGAGAGGCATCGGGTATCCATTGCGAAAGGGCGGCTGACTGATGAGAAAATCGGCCAGAAGAAATAAATGGCTCAAATACAAGTTCATGCGCAGTTTCGAAGAATTAGCTCCTTACCTTCCGGAAACCGAATTGATGACGAAAAGCTCTTTCTGGCATTTTATGGACAAATATGGGCGGGCAGTCGTGAAACCGACACGCGGCAGGCGGGGGCGCAACGTAATTCTGGTATCAGATCCGGGAAACGGTAAATACAAGTTACACGTCGAGAAAAGAAAAATAAAACTGCGTGGCAAGCGTCGAACGTATCGCTATTTAAGAAAAAGAATGGGGATCCGCAGCTATATTGTCCAACGTTGGATTTCCCGTGCGAAAGTTGGGCGCCGTCCTTTTGACATGCGGGTGATTGTTCAGCGGAAAAGAAACTCTAATTTATGGAAGGTCACTGCAAAAGTGGCCAAAGTAGCCGGTAAAGGTTACATCGTCTCAAACATTGGAAGGAGTAAAGGAACGCTGCTGCGAGTGAAAACTGCCCTTAAACGCTCCTCTTTAAAAGATTTTTCCAAACGAACCTTGCAATCGAACGTTAATAAGGTAGCGATACTGTCCGCCGAGATACTCAGCAAATTATTCCCGCGCCATCGTATCTACGGATTGGATATGGCGCTTGATCGAAAGGGCCGTGTCTGGATCATTGAAGCGAATCTTTATCCATCGATGTCCCATTTCCTCAAGCTGAAGAGCAAAAAGATGTATCGTCGAATTTTGGCTTACAAAAGGAGTCGTTAATGCCGAAAGGTGGCACTCATAGGCAGAACAAAAATGAAAAAACACAAATGCTTAATAGGATCGAAACAATTAGCCCCACATGTGCCGGAAACACGCTGGATGACGCGAAGCAACGTTTGGGCACTTATCGAGAAATCTGGCCAGGTGATCCTCAAACCTCTCGGTGGCAGCCGTGGGGTTGGCGTAATTCAGGTATCCTCGATTGGAAACGATGATAAGGATAGGCAACGGCCCCGAAAAAGTACGGGGCTGTCTCAAAAGTAGTAATATCCTTGAGGGACAGCTCCCTCTTTTTTTCCTACCAAATGGTTTCACATTGCAGCAGTGTCTGAACGTATTTCTTCAAATGATCCACCGCATCCCGCATGTATTGCGGGTCTACGTATAACCGGCTCAGCATCAAAGCCCCTTCTAACATCGACACAAAAACGGTCGCAACAGCTTGCCCATTTACTTCTGGACGGATTTCCCTTCTTTGGATTCCTTTTTTTACGGTAGACTCGATCAGCGACCGCAAACCATCCATGGCGTCCCGCGCCTCCTTACACAAAGCAGGGTGCGCATCGTCAGATTCGATGGCCACATTCATGATGGGACAGCCGCCCGGTATAGGACGATCTTCGGCCAAATCCTGAAAAACGGTTATCACCGCCAGCAAGCGATCTGCCGCTGTTTCTTTTTCTTTTATCGTATTTCGGATATGTTTGCGAATCTGATCGACAGCAAACTGAAACGTTTGCCGGACCAATTCTTCTTTGCTCTCAAAGTGGTTGTAGATGCCCCCTTTTTTCAATCCGGTTTTTTTCATCACATCAAAAATGGAAGATGCCAAGTACCCTTGTTGGTTAAACAAACTCACCGATTCCGCAAGGATCATTTGTTTGGTTCGTTCGCCTTTTCGCATTGTTATCCTCGGGCGTACCGTCACTCACCGCGAAATACCGGACGGCGCTTTTCCAGAAAAGCCTGTACTGCTTCACGTGTGTCTCCGCTGGCAAAACATTTGTGAATCGAAGCAAGTTCACGCTTCAGTTGGGTTACCAGATCTGCGTCCTGCGCTTCCGCCAACATCCGCTTGGAAAGAGTCATTGCGATCGGCGGGCCTGCCGCCAGCGTTTCCGCAAACCGGCGAACGCCTTCTTCAAATTCCTCCTCCTCAAATACAGCATTCGCTAGCCCCAGCCGTTCCGCTTCCTCCGCCAAAATGTCTCTGCCCGTCAAAATCAACTCGGTTGCTTTCGCCAATCCTACCAGGCGCGGCAAAAAATAGGTCATTCCCGCATCCGGACTCAGGCCGTTTCGAATATATCCAGTGGTAATCTTGGCACTTGCTTTCAGCACTCGAAAATCACATGCCAAAGCCATCGCCAGCCCCGCTCCTGCCGCCGCACCGTTAATGGCAGCAATAACCGGTTTGTCGTTATGTACAATGCTTAACGTAAGGCGCCCTACCCATTCGAGATCATCAAGACGCTCGTGGCGGCTTTTCTGCCTGCTCGTCAACTCGCTTACAGCCGTCAAATCCAACCCGCTGCAAAATCCTCGTCCTTCTCCCGTGATGACAACAACACGTACTTCGTCATCGGCAGACGCCTGCTGCAACGCATCGATCAATTGAGAGCTTAACGGAGAAGTGAAAGCGTTCAGCCGTTCCGGACGATTGAGCCGCAGTGTCCGAATCCCGTTTTGTGTTTCAATCATTAATTCTGACATAGACAACCCCCCGGTTTATAAGATTCCTTATTCTTACTCCAATCACAACCCCATTTCCTGCTTCTTTGTAAAAAAGTCCTATCCTAAGACCATCCGGTCTTTTAATTATATATGCGATGATTCCGAATTGCTACCCAACGGGATTCTCCCTCCTTCCAGGCTTCACAAACATCATCGCGATCATGCCAATTGCAGCGGCAACCGCAGCGGCAACGAACATCGCCTGATAACCGCTGCCTGCAACGAGTCTGCCTGTCAAAGTCGGTGCTACAACGGTTGCAATATTTGTAAAGAAATGAGTAACTCCGCCAAATGTCCCCGCTTTTGAAGGCTCCGTATCGACAATGACCGTCCAATAAACCGAATTCGGCAAGAAATTGAACGCATTTCCAACAGCCATCAAAAGTAAGACGGCTCCCACACTGTGAACAGTTGGAATCAAAAGAAAACAGATCGCAGTTAACAAAAGAGAAATAACCGCAAGCCCGGATCTGGCAACCCGTAAACTTCCTGTACGGCGGCGCAGAAAATCAGAAAGTCTGCCGCCTAACAAAACAGTAAAGCACGCCCCTATCCAAGGAATCATTCCTAAATACCAAAGGGAGGCCAATTTGAAATGGAACGTATCCTGCAGGTATTTGGGTGTCCAGGTCAAAATCAAAAAGTTAACATACTGGAAAGCAAAGTACCCCACCGCATTCATAATCAAAGTGGGATTGTTAAAAAAGTGATACCACGGAACATGAGCTCGGTTCGACTGTTCCAACGTCACCTCAGTGTTTAACAATTCTTTTGACGAACGAATTTCCGCTACTTCTTCTTTGGAAACGCGCGGGTGATTTTCGGGTAAATCGGTAAACATACGGGACCAGATCAAAACCCAGAGGAGACCGGCAATACCCAGAATGATAAACATCGTTCGCCAATTTACAATCGACAATAGAGCGACCGCAATCGGGGCTGTTAACAGCGCCCCGAGCGGCGTTCCCAGGAGCCCAATCGATGCGGCAAACCCACGTTCTTTCGGAGCTGCCCAGTTCGCCATCGTCCGATTGATCGTTGAGAAAACAGGACCCTCTGTCAACCCGAACAAAATTCGAAACAGCGCAAAACCGGCCAACGCGCTTCCGCCAAACAGGGCCATCCCAATATTTCCAGCATAAGCTGTCCCGATTTCAAAAATCGACCACAACGTCCCCGCCAACAGCCATACAAATTTGGGTCCCTTCTTATCCGCCAAGGCCCCGCCAAACAATGCTCCAAACATATAGCCGTATCCGAAGTAACCTAATACATCTCCCCATGTTACCGGATTTAGGCCAAATTCTTTAATAATCGCTGCCTGCGCATAGGAAATGGCGCCGCGATCCACATAATTAATAACGGTCATCAATACAATCATACCCATGATCACATAACGAAACGGCCTGTTCATATAGTTGCTCCTTTAATAGTGGATTCCTGAGAAATTCTTATTTCATTCAACTTTATTGACCTAACCAAAAAGAAAACCGTTTATACATTATGTTTCACAGCATCTTAAATTCGCCACTCGACTGCTGCATTTTGTCGGTACAACCTGCGTATATCTCTGCCTGATCGCAGCATTTATTACTCATATATGGTGGTTTGTTATGGCTGCACCGGTAATCGTCTATGGATTTGCCTGGTTTAGCCACTTTGTCTTTGAAGGAAATAAGCCTGCTACTTTCGGACATCCCTGGTGGTCTCTGCGGGCCGATTTTCAAATGTATGGCTACATCCTGACAGGCCGCATGGGAAATGAGATTCGCAAATCAACGATTGTCCGGAAACCAGGTACAAGCATCTAGTTTGGCAGTGGGAAAAGCCACTAGATTTTTCTCTGTTTCCCTTCCCAGTAAGGATCCCGGAGTAAGCGCCTTACGACCTTGCCTACAGCACTTTTGGGCAGGGATTCTACAAACTCCACACTGGACGGTTTTTTATACGATGCCAGCCGTTCTTTGCAAAAAGCGATGATTTCGTCTTCCGACACTGTGCTTCCCGGTCGAAGCACGACAAATGCCTTGACCGATTCGACCCATTTTTCATCCGGTACGCCAACGACCGCCGCTTCCATAACAGCAGGGTGTTGATACAACACCTCCTCCACCTCACGGGGATATACATTAAACCCACCGGTAATAATCATGTCCGATTTGCGGTCAACGAGAAACAAATATCCATCCTCGTCTAGATACCCCATATCCCGTGTATACACCCACCCGTCCCGGATCGTATCAGCCGTCAATTCCGGAGCTTTCCAGTACCCGACCATCGCCTGGTCCGTTTTCACCGCAATTTCACCAGTCATCCCGGTTGCCACCGGCTCCCCGTCCTCCCCAACAATTTTTACAAGTGCGGAAGCAACCGGGCGACCGCAAGACAGCAGCCGTTGTTCTGTTTGTGCGTCATCCCCAAGATGCTCTTTTTTCCCCAGCAGCGTCAAAATTAAAGGTGCCTCCGTCTGTCCATAATACTGTATAAACTTGGGACCCCAGAGCGCCAGTCCTCGCCGTAACGCTTCTCGCGGCATGGGAGATGCTCCGTAGATTATATTTCGCACCGATTCGAAAGAATATTGTTCTATGTTCGGAGTGTTTAATAGCATGACAATCATCGTGGGAACAAGGTTGAGTGTTGTCGGTTTCTGATGGTGGATACATTCAGCGTACTCTTGTGGGTTAAATCCGGGTAGGACGGCGTTAGTAGCACCACGAACCCAGTGCGGCAGCACGAGTGTGCCGGATGCGTGCGTCATCGGTGCCGCATGCAGCATGATATCCCCTTCCATGATGTCGAGTGAGGACAAAATGTTATTGCAAATCGCAGACCACGTCTCTTGCGTATGTACAGCCGCTTTTAGCTTCCCTGTTGTCCCTGATGTATACTGTATGGTGGCCAGATCCTGTTCACCCACGATTATGGGCGGTTCATCTTCCGTGCTGCCTTGGACGAGATCAGCTGACCCTGTCACCCAAGACAATCTGACAGAGCCATTCGTCTGGCAAAAAAGATCCACACCTGGGAGCCTTAGCTTAAGGGCTGTTACCCGTTCCAGGAACTCTTCCGTAAATAGAATCGCCTTCGCCTCCGTCTCGTTGATCATATGAAAATGTTCGTCCTCAGACAGCCGCGTGTTCAGCGGAACCCGCACGAATCCGGCCAACAGCAGTGCGAAGTCAATTTCCACACTTTGCACAGAGTTTGCAAGCAAGAATGCCACGCGATCCCCTTTTTTCAGCCCTAACCGCAAAAGCCCATTAGCCAACCGGTTGCTGTTTCTCAGCACTTGATCAAATGTGAGCGTTTCACCTTGGTAGGTGACCGCTTTATGATTCGGAAAAGATTTTCCCCCTCGTTTGATCAGTTCGGCTGCGTACATCCTACATTCCTCCCCATGTAATTTTTTGTAACAAAAATCCCTACAGTGCAAATTAGAACTCCCCATGCCTGCCTTGTCCATCTGAAAATCGCTTGGCGCCCTCCTCTGTTTGCCCGCTCCGGATCGAATGCAAGCCTAACATGAACTCCAACTGCATTGCCTTGCCAAAGTCCATGTCAAATCCACGATAGACCGCCTCTCGGTCACTTCGCATACAAATCTGAGGAAATTCCGCAATTTGGGCAGCTAACGTTTCCGCCTCTTTCCTTGCCGTACCGGGGTCAACTACCCGGTTGGCCAACCCGATTGCAAGCGCTTCTTCTGCCCCGACCGGTCTGCCCGTTAGAATCAAATCAAGGGCGCGGCTCATGCCGATCAGTCGAGGCAGGCGCTGTGTGCCCCCGTCGATCAACGGAACACCGAAACGGCGACAGAACACTCCAAATACGGCGTCACGATCAACTACACGCAGATCGCACCAGATCGCCAATTCCAATCCTCCGGCTACCGCGTATCCCGAGACCGCGGCGATGACCGGTTTGGACAGATGCATACGGGAAGGCCCCATTGGCCCATCCTTTAACATGTCTGGCTCCAGCCTGTTCCCACCATCTTCCGACAATTTTGCAACTTCCTTCAAGTCCGCGCCGGCACAAAACGTGCCACCCGCGCCACAGAGCACTGCTACGTTCAACTCCTTGTCCGCTTCAAATACGCGAAATGCGTCCGCGAGCTGTTGCGCCGTTTCCCGGTTGACAGCATTGCGTACCTCAGGACGATTGATGATAATCGTACAAACTTTTCCTTTTTTCTCAACGAGGATTTCCATTGATTGACCTCCTTTGGGTAGTATGTCGATTCATTGCGGCGCCGTGCTGTGCGGATGGTCAGTCAATGTATCTGCTAATGAGGTCCTTTAGACTTACGTCCATCTCCTCAATTGAAAATGAGTTGCGATCGAGCGTCCACATGATGCCGAGTCCCATTCCGAGCGCCAAAAGGATCGTAGGAAGATGCCAGAGTCGGACATCGGCAAAGGTGCCGCCGGTTAAATCAGTTGATAAATACCGGTTGGCATAGGATGTAAGGTTACTGAGAAACTTGGTGACGATCTTATGAATCTCAGGGTTATGAGGAGCCTGGCCTAAGTAGTTGAGTAACACAATGTAAAAATCGGGGTTCTCTTTCGGAACAGCGTTAATGTTCTCCAGGTGTTTCAACAGCTTTTCCCTGGATTGCCGCAATGGCTCCACCGTATCCATCACTCGTTCGTGCGATTTGCGAAAGGATTCTTTAAGCACCTGCAGCAACAAATCCTCTTTATTTTTAAAATAGTGGTATATGATACCCGTACTGACCCCTGCTTCCACAGCAATATCCTTCATTGACATCTGGGAGAGGCCTTTTTTCACAATGCAACGCATAGTTGCCTCGATCACTTGTTGCTGACGCACTTCCTTCATACCAACCTTTGGCATCACGTTCTCCTTCATTTATTTATAATGAATGTTCAATATAAAAATATCCTGAGTCGGGCCTTTGATCAAGTCCCAATTTAATACCCGACATAATGTCCCCGTTAAACACCCGTTGCTTCTATACGATGCGTTGCTTGTTTTCGTGTCATTTGGAACATATATACTACCAATGCAATCCAAATAAGTCCAAAACTGAGGATATCGGTTTTCGTAAAGTCTTCATGGTACACAAACAAACCTAATAGAAGAGTAATAGTTGGTGATAAATACTGAATAAATCCTAGCACAGACAATGGTAATCGTTTCGTAGCTTCTGCAAACCACAAGAGAGGCAAGGCTGTCGCAACCCCAGACAAGAGAAGCACAATCATTTGCCAGCCGGACAATACATGCCACCCGGTTCCTCCATGTTCGAATCCAATCAAATAAATCAAAGCAAGCGGAAATACCACAATGGTTTCAAGGGTTAAACCAGCTATTGTATCGGCCCGAACCTTCTTCTTGGCTAATCCATAGAAACCGAACGAAAAAGCTAACGAAAGCGCGATCCACGGAAAGTGTCCGTAGCTGAACGTCAGGATCAATACACCCATTGTCGCCAGACCGATCGCACCCCACTGCAGTTTCCGTAACCGTTCCCGCAGAAAAAATACACCAAGCAAAACACTAACAAGCGGATTCATGTAATATCCAAGACTGGCTTCCACCATATGTCCGTTGTTAACTGCCCAAATGTAAGTGACCCAGTTTGCGCTAATAAGAATCGAACTTATCATAACGAGTCCCTTGCTTTTCCAATCCGGAATTGCTGCTTTAATTGCATTCCGTTTATTTAAAACAGCCGCAAGCAACAGAACAAAAACCACCGACCAGATAATGCGATGGGATAAAATTTCCCATGCGCTGACTTCTGAAAACAGTTTCCAGTACATGGGCAGCACCCCCCAAATCGCATACGTTAAAATGGCATATATATAACCTGCATTCACCCAGATAACCCTCTTTCCAAGCAAATATGTTAAAAAGGCGGAATTTCCGCCCTCATCTGCATCGCGCTATTTCTTCATCAATCACTTTCTCTAACTGCTCTTTCGGAAGAAGTCCCGGAATCTGATACCGCCCGATAATAAATGTGGGAACGGCTGTAATCTGTACTCCCTCATACGCATGTTGCAATTCCTTTTGGTGCGCTTCTTTATATTTTCGTGTTTCCAACGCATCACGAAACTCTTTCTGATCGAGCCCAATTTCACCAGCCAACCTGGTAAGCACATCAATTTTTCCAATATCCAGTTCATCCTGGAAAAAAGCTGTGAACATACGATGGTTGTACTCATTCCCCTTGCCATGCTCTTTCGCATATTGAAAGCCCTCAAATGCTAAATGCGTATAAGGTTGCGGGGATACCTTCGGCAATACAATCTTCACGCCAAAACGTTCAGCGGTTGGATACACATTGTTTTCCCATCCCTTTTGTAAATACTCTCCTTCCGGACGAAGCGTTTCATTTGGATAGGGACGCAGTTCAAATGGCATCCATTCAACTTCCACGTCTTTTCCCTTAATTGCCTCCTGCAGCGGAAACTCCGCTATAAAGCAGTACGGTCAGACATAATCGGAATATACTTGAATTTTTAGTGTCATTATGATTCCTCCATACATGCAACATGGATCCTGTTGCCCATTTTTGAACTTGATGACTCCCATCCTCGCGCTTGTAATATCTTGCCCTTTTTAAAATTATCCCATTAAAAGGCTGGTAATAAAAGACTGTTGTGGTGTTATCTTGGATTTTGAACCCCTGGGGATTTACACAGCGATTTAGACCTTAAAGCTAGAAATAATTTGTCATAAAATGATAAAAAGCTTGCGCCGCTTTGGATAAATAACGCCCTTTTAATCGCGCCACGCCAATGGTTCGTTGACAATTTGGTTCAATGATTCGCAATACATGCAATCTGTTTTGCAACAGGTCAGACACTCTCCTCCACGTCAGTTCAGAGACAAAAGACACTCCGAGACCTAAACTAACCATTTCTCCAATTACTAACGGGTCGTTTCCTTCAAGTGTTATGTTTGGCGTAAAGCCTGCTTCTAAACATTTATCTGTGATATCTCGAATGTCATAACTGGTATGCATATTGATGAAATTTTCATTTGCAACCTCACGGAGATATATTTCACTTCTGTGAATAAAACGGTCCTCTCGCGGAACAAGCAATAAAAGTTCTTCCGTTACCAGTTTTTTCCATTCAATATCAGTACCTTCTATAGGTGTATTGGAAATACAAAAATCAACCTCTCCATTCTCAAGTTGGCGCCTCAGAATTAAGGGTGATTGAAGGTACTGACGGAAATGAACTTCCGGGTGTCGGGCCAAAAACGAACTTAATAATGCCGGCAGTATACTTGCATTCGTTATACCGATTGAAACAATACCCTGATCAAGTCCTGCCAAATCCCGAATTTTACGTTCCGCTTCTTCTAATTCTGCAAAAGCTCTTTCCAGGTGGCTAAGAAATACTTTCCCGAATGAATTCAGCCGAATTTGACGGCCTTTCCTGTCGAATAAATGAACCCCAAGATCTTCTTCCAATCGAGAAATTGTCCTGCTGAGAGCCGGTTGTGTGACGTTCAGTTCATCGGCTGCTTGTGTCATATGTTCCAGTCGGGCAACAGTTTGAAAATATTGCAGCTGGAGCAGTTCCATAACTAACGTCTCCTTAACCATTCTTTTTATATACTGTAAGTAATCATTTTATGATCAATTATAAATTAGATATTATGTAAAATAAAGCTTATGATGAAAATAGGAAAACGTGATGGGAGCAGGTGGAATACATGAAAAAAATACTGTCATCATTCTTATTTTAACGATAGCTCTTTGTTTAGGAAGTCTCGGTTTGTGGATAGGCGGGAAGGACGCCGTTTCTTTGGCCTTAGAGCAAAAAGGAAGTATTCTTACCGCTGGGCAGGTCAATGTGTCCTTCCAGCAGGTAAGTGGGAAGGTAGCGGATGTGAAAGTCCAGGAAGAACAAAGGGTAAAAAAGGGCGATGTTTTAATGACGCTTGACCCAACAGATATTGATTTACAAATCGCGCAACTCAAATCCAATATCGAGTCGACAGATATTAAAATTAAACAAACAGAGGATTCAATCCGGGTTGATCAAGAAAAAATCAGAACGCATGCGGCTCAAGCTGAGCTGAATATTGCTACGGCTGAAAGTAACGAGAGTAAGGTATTACAGGGGCCTAGAGAAGAGGATATGGAAAAGCAAAGATTAGCGGTTGAAGCAGCAAAAGAAACATTCAATAATGCGCAGTTAAATTACAATCGGACAAAAGCATTGTTCGATAGTGGAGCGGTTCCTAAAACTACATTGGATTCTGCCCAACTGCAACTGACCTCAGCTCAAAATACGTTGCAGCAACAAGAAGCAACCTATCAACAATGTCAGCCGGCGCTCAGCAGCAGGATAAAGACCAGGCACATCAAGCCACGGAAAAAGTCAGGCTGGGGCTCGATGCTGTCGCACAGGCGCAGGGCGATTTGAACAACAATGCCATGAATATCAACTTGTTGTAAATGTGATTCCAAAGGTTTGGGAAAATGTGTCAGCTGGTTCTCCCGTTATCGCATTAGAGACAAATCAAGTGTACTATGACTTTTATGTCGATGAAAAACAGATGAATAAATTTAAGGTAGACGGCAAAGTTACCGGACATTTAATTTCTGCCAACCGGGATATTGACGGAAAAGTAAGGTTTATTACGGCAGCTCCACAGTTTGCAAGTCTGCGAATGAGCCGTGAGATGAAACCTATATGGCAGTGTTATATCTTCCACATGGATTAGAACAAAATCGTTATCAGGGGAAGCCTAGCAATATCGGTTTCTTGGTGGACTATACAATCCCTTCGGCAACCAGCAATTTAAGGTCTGCGCTGGTGGAAGGCCTAGCTGCTGAAAATTCCAGCGCTCCTGCACTGGGAAAGTTGAAAGCCATGGGGATGTCGAACGAACAGATCGGAGGTATGGTATCAAGCCTTACCCTACAACAACGCTTGCTGTTTAATCCCACGAACGACTATATAAATCTTTTGGATATCGGGTATATCAGCATTCTCTCACTAGGTATTTTATATGGAGGTACGATCACCATCGTGCCTCGTTTAAGGGAAGAAGGAAAACTGGCAGAGGAAATCATGCGTCCTGCTGGCCTCTTTTTGAGAGTGTTGCCATACACCTTTGTCTATCTGATTTCGATGATTTTGTCGTTAGCAGCCTTGAAACAAGTAGAGGGCTTGCGTTTTGTCGGGAACCCGTTAGCGTTTATGATTCCGTTGGCATTATTTTGTTTGATCAGCTCCTTGTTGGGGCTTGTAGTGGGCTGGAATGCTCCCAATCAGTTCAAGGCCTCAGGACGAGCGCAATTGTTAGTCTCTCCCGCCTTCTTGTTATCCGGGGTGATTTCTCCTATTGCGCTGTTCCCTGAATCGGTTCAAAAAATCAGTGACATCATTCCCGTAACATGGTATTTCAAGTTTTTTAGGGGAATGGGATTACGCGGGGGCAGTTTGCGTTATTTTTGGGTAGATTTAAGTGTTTTATGCGGATGCTGGTGATTATTCTGTCATTTTTAATGATTTTGGTTTTCAAAGAAGCAAAAAAACAAAAAGATCAGAATCCTTTATCAACTGCTGAAAGTCGCCGTTTTCTGCCAACAGCGCCGATAATCTTACCACGATCAAAAAAGCCATAGCCCGGTTGAATACCGAGCTATGGCTTGTGCTTGATTTAAGATGATTAGAATGCCGGTACAACCGCTCCGTTATATTTCTCTTGAATAAATTTCTTTACTTCCGGACTGTTCAAAGCTTTTGCCAACTTCTGGATGCCTTCCGAATCCTTGTTATCCGGACGGGCAACCAGGATGTTGACATAAGGAGAATCACTGCCTTCAATCGCAAGAGAATCTTTTGTCGGGTTCAGCTTGGCTTCCAGCGCATAGTTCGTGTTTATCAGCGCAATATCCACATCATCGAGCGCCCTCGGCAGCATCGGAGCTTCCAACTGTTTGAATTCAAGCTTCTTCGGATTGTCAGTAATATCCTTGACTGTAGCGGTAATTCCCGCGTTTTCCTTCAGCTTGATCAGACCCTTTTTCTCCAGCAGCAGGAGGGCGCGACCGCCGTTGGTTGCATCGTTCGGAATGGCTACTTTCGCGCCTTCTTTCAGTTCATTAAGATTTTTGATTTTCTTCGAGTAGACTCCAAACGGTTCTACATGAACACCTATTACTTTCACCAGATCGGCTTTGTTTTTCTTATTAAAGTCATTCAGATAGGGCTCGTGCTGGAAGAAGTTTGCGTCCAACTGCTTTTCCTGAAGCTGGACGTTGGGCTGCACATAGTCGGAGAATTCCTTAATCTCAAGATTTACACCCTGTTCCTTTAATTTGTCTTTTATGGATTTCAAAATCTCAGCATGTGGTACTGCAGTAGCCCCCACTTTAACGGTCACTTCTTTTTTGTCCGCACCTTGAACCGGAGCTGCTGCCTCTTTCTTGCCGCATCCCGCCAGAGAGAATGCAAGTGTTAAGGACAATGCAGGCACAAGCCATTTTTTCATGTTCTGTTTCCCCTTCCATTTTAATTCAGTTCTGCCAAACTTATACTTTGGTGGATCATTTTCTGCTGAATCGCAGCACCAACCAATCGCCAAATGTCTGTATCATCTGAACCAACATCAGCAGAATAATCACCGTGACGACTGCCACATCAGTCTGAAAACGCTGATACCCGTATCGGATTGCAAGGTCCCCGAGACCGCCTGCCCCCACTGCACCCGCCATTGCCGTGTAAGAAACAAGGGCGACAGTAGTCATTGTAATTCCCGCAATCAATCCTGGTCGAGCTTCCGGCAGCAACACTTTCCAGATAATCTGCCAGTTGGTGGCGCCCATCGATTGGGCTGCTTCCACGACTCCCCGATCCACTTCACGCAGAGAGATTTCTACCATTCTAGCGAAGAACGGAGCCGCTCCTATCACAAGCGACGGGATGGCTCCCTCGACTCCCATCGAAGTTCCCATGATGATTTTGGTAAAGGGAATCAGCAAAATCATCAGGATGATGAAGGGTACGGACCGCAAAATATTAACAACGATGGAAGCGATCGAATAAAACGTCTGGTTTTGCAGCAGTTGTCCACGGGAAGTGAGGAACAGTAGCACGCCCAGCGGCAATCCGATGACGATTGCAAAGAATGTCGACCAAACCAGCATCGAAAGGGTATTTACCGTTTCTGTGCCGATCTCTAGCCAGTCCAGATTCTGAAAACTCAGCCAGCCCATTCGATCACCTCCACATCGAGTCCGTGCAAACGAAGCATTTTCACTGCGTTTTCCACCCTGCTTTCGTCGCCTTCCAGTTCAGCTACCAGTTGTCCATACGGTGTATCCTTCATGCGGGAGATCGTCCCCTGCAGAATGCTGAACGGCACATCGGTTTCCTTCATCGTCTGGAACAAAATGGGCTGGTAGGTTTGCTCACCCAGGAAGGTGATCCGGACAATCGTACGCTGTTCGGCTGATTTTTCCCGTACCACCGCTTCCTGCAAATCCGCAAAATCCGCCACCTGTTCAATAAATTCACGGGTAGTGGAATGCTGCGGTTTAAGGAAAACATCAGCCACCTTTCCCATCTCTACAATTTTCCCGCCGTCAATCACCCCCACGCGGTCACATATCGATCGGATGACATGCATTTCATGCGTAATCAGCACGATGGTAATGTGAAGTTTTTTATTGATATCCAGTAACAAAGTCAGGATCGAATTTGTGGTCTGGGGATCCAGAGCGGAAGTCGCCTCATCACATAATAAAACTTTGGGGTCGTTTGCCAATGCCCGGGCTATCCCCACCCTCTGCTTCTGCCCGCCGGACAACTGCGCAGGATATTTATCCTGATGGGCTTCCAGCCCCACAAGTGCAAGCAGTTCGTTCACCTTACGCCGGATTTCGACCTTTGGCCGTTTCGCCAGTTCCAGTGGAAACGCGACATTTTCGGCAACTGTGGCGGAGGACAGCAGATTGAAATGCTGGAAAATCATCCCCATATAGCGCCGTTGCTCCTGCAGACTGCGGGCATCCAGTGAAGTCAGGTCGACACCGTCTACAATTACTTTTCCAGATGTCGGCCGCTCCAAAAGATTGATACAGCGAATCAGTGTACTCTTCCCTGCGCCCGAATGACCGATTACACCGAAGATTTCGCCTTTCTCTATATTCATATTAATTCCTGTCAGAGCCGGAATTGAGTGTTTCCCCGCCCGGTATTCCTTATGAAGATTCTGTAACTGAATCAATGTTCCACCCCCTTCAAACGAAAAAACCCCTTTTTTCGCAAACGAAAAAGGGGATATCTTAACGTCCCTTCTCATCTGCCAGAACCTCAGGTTCTGAAGGAATTGGCACCATCATACCCTTCACGCTGATTGCCTGCAGGGCCGGTTGCCGGGCTTCATTGGGCCTGTCCCTCCGCCTCTCTTGATAAGAAGAAGTAACCAAATCTATTTGGTTTTACATCTCGTTTAATCAACCGCAGTATATATCAATTACCAACAAAACTCAACAAAAAATTTTAATGCTATCTCTATTTTGAATTGGATCGAATTCGACCTTTTGCTTGATCGGTTGATAATATAATGTACCTTGGTGACAAATGGCGGTTCTTCGTGATGTTTTGATCCATGATTATATGGGTCACCCTGACTGAATTTTCGCCCGTTTCCACAAGAAACGCACGACCTGTACAATCTCGTCACCTGCTCCTTCATCAACCACTCCAAAAACGCCTTCCTGGTGCAGCGAAAAACCTGCATGAAATAACATGCCCCTCTTGTGAAAAAAGAAAGTTGGAAACCTTTCCGGTCATTTATTAAGAAGAGACGACCACTAAGACACACCTCACCAACCTCTCGGGTCCATTTCGGGAATTTTGGAATCGTAAGAAAAAACGAATAGGGCAATTCGAATATTCTCGAAGGTACAAAGATGCTTGCAATACAATTAGACGCAATCAGGCAGTGATCAACTGGTCGCTATTTGAAACTGACATTCGTAAGTTTGATTTTTCTCCTTACGCTGAAAAAAATAAATCTACTAGCAGGCGGTCCGCCATGTCAACCTTTTTCCATTGGCGGTAAACATCAGGGATACCTAGATGAAAGGGATATGTTTCCGGAAATGATTCGAGCCGTTCGAGAAATACGGCCGGAAGTTATCTTGATTGAAAATGTAAAGGGTTTGCTTAGGAAATCATTCAGTACATATTTAGAGTACATTTTACTTCAAATTACATATCCGGAAACCGTCCTGCCTAATCCTGAATTTGAGGACATTGGCAATATGATTCCTAACCATGAATATCGACCCGGTGCGAGAGTATACCCAGGGCATACAGGAAGTTTATTGGACGAACCTGCTAAGACATTGAAGGCTGGGGATCATGGGGTTCCCGGTGGAGAGAACATGTTGGTTCGTTTGGATGGCAGTGTACTTTACGACCCAGGGAGTGGCCGATACAACCAGAAACGGTCTCTTTGGGATGTAATACATCCTGGTAGATCTTGGGCTTTAAAACTTCAAGACCGCAAAGATCGATGCAAGAAATACTTACAAAAATCGAACAGTTCCTCGATAAGTAAACTATATGCTTTCAAAGAGTAGCATTTAGACTTTAGACATACGAGGCTATGTCCTAGAAGTCCGGTGAAAAATGCCGGTTTACGGTGTGGAATGGCCTTATGCACGAAAAAATAGCTGAACATAACCTGGAAATGGCAGAGGTTAGAGTTTCTTCCCTGATCACGGATTCCGGATTTTGGCATGCCAAACTACCGGTTTGAGGTCGTTTTTTCTTAAACCGGCATAACCTTTTCAGATTTTGGACGATGGCGGTCAGCAGTGTCTGCTCTTGCATATTCTCCAGACCCCTACTCCGTGCACGATCCAGCCCGTGCACCGTTTTTGCTTCTGCAAAGGCATGTTCGCAACGAGTACGCCTTTTTTGGATCTGTCGATACTTGCCTTCCAGTTGGATTCGTTTGGCTTTGTTTTTGATCAGAACTTCTTGTACTTTGACCTCTCTTTTTTGCTGTTTTTCCGCCTCATGGGTTTGTCTCTTCCAGGTTGGGATCGGTTCCAGTTCCAGATTCCGAAGCGAAACGAGCGGAATCATCCCTTGTGCAAATAATGCGCCAAGATATTCCGGGGTTCCATATGCTTTGTCGGCGGATACGGTGCGAATCCGAATCGTCGGATGTTGAAAACGAAGGGCTGTCAGTTGTCGAAGGCTGATCTCCCGTTCCGCCGTGCCCGCCGCAAGACTTGCCTGCGTTGACAAAATGACGCCGGAAGTCACATCGACGACGTTATGGACCAAATAGCGCAAATAGGCTTCCTGCCCTTTGCTCTTCTTGTATAACCGGGCGTCCGGATCGGTTACGCTTCGGTGTGTCGCATTGGAAAACTTCTTACCGTGAAAGTCTTCATGGACAGCCTCTTCTTGTAAGCGTGTCGTCTCTGAAGCGGACCTTACGGAGGACGACGGAGGGGGATCGGAATCCTCCTTTTTCGGGTCCACAGGCATTTCGTCTTGATCCTGACGAGCTAATTCTGACAAGTACTCCTCAATGGAATGCACCGGGGCCAATGTGATTTCCTGCAGACTGTGAACGGATGCGTTGGCTCGTACCTGCGATCCGTCCACCCCTGCGTGGACGTCCGGTTTTACCAAGCCAGCCGCAATGCACTGATCGACAACATGGATCATCATTTGCTCGAAAATCCCATGCTTTCGCCACAATTTGCGGGTCTTAACCAAGGTCGTTCGATCCGGAAGGGAGGGGCGGTTCGGACTCGGTCGCTGAACGGATTCGAAATCCAGCCCGCAAAACCACAAATAGCCCGCATGCATAGATAGCAATTGATACAATTCCCGTTCGGAGTGGTTGAACAGGTAGGAAAGCAGCATCAATCGAACCATCCGCTCCGGGTCAGCCGCCGGGCGGCCGGTACGTTCCGTGTACAGCGGCGCCACCCAGTCATGGACAACGGAAAAATCAAGCGCTTCGTTCAGTTGGCGCAGGATATGCTTTTTGGGCACCAGTTCGTCCATGTCCACAAATTGGAACATCTGAGGCTGGATGGCCGATGACTTACGAGCTTTCATGTTCAATCACTCTTTCGATGGTTTGTTATAGTATCAATTCGGCAAACCCGTGGTAAAAGCCTGCTAAGGCGGGCTTTTTCACCGGACTTCTAGTAGTCTCGGATTATGAAAAAATCCCCGGACTAAGTCGTGAGCCATACCGCTTTGCTACCTTGCGCGATACCGTATCTTGGTGTGACTGGCGATTATACGGTAATATGGGCTTGCATAGGTATGGTTTTTCTTGGTATAAGCGCTTGCTTTGTGAGTTGAAACATGGGCTGCATTTATGTACTTGTGCGATGTTTTAGGGGATTGAACGGCTCCGCTGACCCCGAGCAAGTCCGAGAATGCCAGAAACAATGAGACTCCCACATGCAACCACCACATATTATCACCCTCCCCCAAAACCGGCAGTGGAATTACAATCCACCCGAGGCTTTTAATCACGCTATTCACAGCTCTTTCCTTGACTTGTACCTTTTGTTGGAGAACCATTTCATCGTAATTCTTTGTTGCACGTCTACTGAACTATATACCTTTGTTGAGTATGAAATACCTGCAAAATAAAAAGCACCGCTTTCACGATGCTGTCATTTCGCAGTACGTCTTGTTTTTAAATTCGAATATCGACATTTTGTCCTTTACCAGGTTCGTTTATCGATACAGTCTGCGGCAACGCTGCCAGTAGATTTTGCATGTTTGTTGTTTCCATATTCATAGCCTTTTTCTGCAGCAACAGTTGAACTTGAGATTGGAGTGACGATATGTCCATCATTTTCACCGCCTTTTGTAAATCATTCGCTGCTATTTTCCAAAATCCTGCTACAGATTTTGTTTCGCCTCTTTAAAAGGTAATATTTGGAATAAAATTTTATTTTAATAAATTACTCAACTTTCGGTGCGACCAGGCCTAGGTTGTGAAGTTTAGCAGGAGGAGTACTTTTACAATTATGAAAAAACAGAGCAATTGCTTTGTCGTAAACTATGAGGTGAAAAGGAGTTAGAAATTGCCATCTCGCGTGATCTCGTAAAAAAGAAAAACCCTCACTTGCTGACAGACTTGAAAATAGCGCATAAGTGGATCACGGACGGGTACAGTGTTTCCATCGTACTCCGCATTGTGGGGTTTCTCGATCCACGTATTATAACTGGTTGCAGCCGCCGAAGAAGAAAGAAAAACACGATTCGAAACCCGTCGGTCGCCCCATTCCAGGATATTGTTTCACAAAACAAGGCAAGAAAGTCAGTGATGAACAGATCAAGGAATGGATCATGGAAGCGATCGCAGGTGACGGATATTCCTATGGATATATGAAACCCACACATCATTTACGACAGGAATATGGCCTTGTCATCAATAAGAAACGAGTCTATCGACTCTGTAAAGAGCTGGATATTTTAAAACCCCAACGGGAAAGGAAATCCATCTATCCAGGAACCGAGACATTACAGCCCCCAATCAGCTATGGGAAGTGGATATCAAATATGGATATATCACAGGGAGGCATTTCATCGTTGGTTTGAGGAAGACTGTTTATCTCGATACGAATTTCAAACGTATTAAGAAGCATATCGAGCCGTCGTAGAATACAAGGAGTATTATAACAATCGGCGAATTCACTCAAGTTTGCATTATTTATCACCTAAATCGTTCTATCAGCAGCATATAGAAAATGGGTTGATGCCAGTAAAAGCCATACGAGTGTAGGTTGAGTTGGGCGTAGCATACCATTTACGGTCAGAACGATCGAGTATACTCGCACCTGCCGGTGCGTCAAGAGAGTCCTGAGTTCAAAACATTCGCATCGACCTTGATTTCGGGAGGCTCACCGTCAATGGCCAACGACAGGGAGAAAAGCTTGATACGAAATGTAACGAAAATGACTCAAAATAGAAGGTATGTCCAAATCTCGCGGCAGCGGTCTACCTTAGGTACGTTCGTGTGTAATTGAGCAGCCATCTTGGGCACACTCAGGCCCTCAGCATCAAGCAATATCATACGAGCACGTTCAGCGTGACAAACTTGGGCGGTTCGAGATTGACTGATTTGTCGAAGCATAGTCTGTTCTTCTTCTGAAAGTACAAGTACAGGTTTTTTATAGTAGGCGGCCATTGGTATCCTCTCCCGACTGGATCTTATACCAAGGATATCGTATTCTGGCATAAACTTATAGTATTTTCAAAACGTTTTACTAGACAATAAACGTTTCCTTCAGCCATTTACAGAAAAGCATCTAACTCATAGAGGTCGTCCTACAATCCCGAGTACGGTTTAGGTCGAAGCCGGTATAGGGGCTTTGTCGGCACTAAACCCTGGATAGGGTTCGGAATATGGGTACATAATCTTAGAAGAGCTGCCCAATTGCAATAAAGCATAAAACGGAAATAAGAGTAAAATCCGAACCCCCGAATAATGGGACAACAACCAATCATGCGCTTACTGCGCTAAAAATACGAAACAAATTTCAAAGAGGCTGACCTCCGCCAACCTCTTTGAAAGTGCGCTTTTGATTTCTTATTCCACTGCTTACAACTTAAATTTTTGTACTACTTTCTGCAGTTCTTCCGCCATTTTTGATAGGGTACTCGCAGAAGAGGCAATTTCCTCCATTGAGGCTAATTGCTCTTGGGACGTCGCCGATATATTCTGGATACCGCTTGCTGATTCTTCCATAACGGTTGTAATCCGGTGAATCGTTTTTACCAATTCTTCGGCTCCTGCTGACATTTCTTGTACAGCAGCAGAAACTTCCTGAATTTGGGTGGTCACCTGATTCACGGAGTCTTCAATCTTATCGAAAGAATCACCCGCCACCTGGACCACTTCAATCCCCTTCGCAACTTCCTGTGAGCCGATTTCCATACCGCGAACCGCACTTTTGATTTCGTTTTGGATTGTACCAATTAAATCTTCAATTTGGTGAGCGGACTGCGCGGATTGTTCTGCCAGTTTTCGTACCTCGTCGGCAACCACTGCAAATCCTCTGCCATGTTCACCTGCCCTTGCCGCTTCAATCGCAGCATTTAACGCCAGCAGATTCGTTTGTTCCGCAATCCCTGTAATGGCCCCGATAATATCCCCGATTTGATCGGATCGTTCGCCCAACCCTTTGACCACGTCGGACAACCCGCGTACCGTGTTGCTGATCGAATTCATTTGTTCCACTGCACTGTTGATTGCGATATGACCTTCTTGCGCCATATCTGATGCTTGGATTGCAGAAGTTGCAACATGATTGGCATTGACTGAAATTTTCTTCACCACCGATGCCATTTGGGCAACGGTTTGATCGGTGTCCTCGATCGAACGGGTGATTTGCTCGGATCCTACTGCCATTTGCTGAATTGTAGTAGCCGCATGCTCCGTTGCCCTAGTGGTTTGTTCCGACCCAGCCGTCAATTCTTCCGAGGATGCCGCGACCTGTTCCGCACTGGTTGCCACTTGCCGAATTATCTTTTTAAGGGATGTCAGCATTACATTAAAATCTCTTGCCAAACTGCCGATTTCATCCCGATTTTTTACTTCTACAGGTTCAATTGTTAGATCACCATTAGACACCTGTTCCACTTGCTTCGCAATTTGCAGAATGGGCGTTGTAATGCGTTTTGCAAATACCCATGTGATCACGGCCCCGACAATTAAGGAAACGCCAAGGACAATTAACAAAAAATATAATATTTGGTTGGCTGCACCGTTGTAGTCTGTCAAATAGGAACCGGCACATACAATCCATCCCCAATGCGGGTCCATTTCGGAATAAGTAATTTTAATGTCAGTTTTGTTTGGATTGGATGCGAGAGGCCACTCGTAAGTTGTATAACCTCCCCCGTTCGAACCGGCCTTAATCACGTCCTGTATAAAAAACGTGCCATCTTTCGCTTGCGAACTCCATAAATTTTTCCCTTCGGATGTTGGACTTGCAAGCGACATCCCTTGCTTATCAAGTACAAAAAAGAATCCGTTTGCCCCGAGATCAAACCGTGTATTGATCGGTCGATACCCATTCGCCGGTTTCGCACCCAAAATTTCTTGTTTGACGAGTTCCTGGGCATCCTCGAGCTTTAAATTTCCGCTGTCAACCTGGCGATTGAGAGCATCAATCATGGAAATCACAAGCCGAACGTCATTTTTCAATTGTACGCGTCCGGCTTGATCCAATCCATTTTTTGCCTCCTGATATCCAATAGTTCCCACAACGATGCTTGGAATTGCAAGAAGAAGAAGACAAACAAAGATAAATTTAGTTCGTAATGAGTTCATACCTAGCCATTGCACTGAAAACATCCCACCTCATCAATTGTAGTTTCCCTAGCTGTCGAATGGAATATTCTGTCATACCTCCTATAACGACTCTGATATCGCCTCCTTCTTCCACTAATTAAAGAGCTAAAATTATCCTAAGTCAACAAAAAACGACAAATAGTTACAATTATTTACAATGACCTCCGGGTTTGTATACTAACTTTTAAAGATCAATACAAGGCGCGGATGCAGCCATATACATTGGCTAGCACAATTATTTCTATAAAGGGTCTAAGACGATATTGGTTGTTCCAGCAGAGAGCGTGTTACCTTAATGAATTCCTTGGTAGTGAAAGAAACATATTGATTTTTTGGCCATATCATGCATAAATTCCAAGGAATGGAGTCCAGCAAGGGAATGATCACGACTTCCTTGTCAGAAAGTTTCTTGCAAATGATTTCGGGCAGCAATGCAATGCCAAGATCGGCAGCCACCATCTCTCCAATAAAATCCCATTGAGAACTTTTGCATGCCACTTTTGGGGTATAGCCCAATTGAACACAAGCGTTGATAATCCGATCATGCAAAGCAAAATCCTCACGGAATCAAATGAATGACTTGTTAACTAATTCAGATAAAGAAACCTCTCTTTTATCCGCTAAACGGTGGTTTGGATGAACCAGCAGCATGAGGTTTTCACTGACAAAGGAGAACGAATCAAACATGGCGTCATTTATCGGCATCAATACAACTCCCAGGTCAAATTTCCCTCTTCCACACCCTCAGCTACGGCAACAGCTCCCTTGCTTTGCTGTTTCAATGAAATAATTCAAGTGGTGAAGATCCAAGAAAAGCCCCCTCTCAATCCATAGATTTTTTGCATAATTTATATTCTATATATGTATTTTACGTATCTATCATCCCTTCGTATACTGATGCTATTCACGAAGGGATGATCGAAATGAGGGGATTTATTAAAGTTATCGTGCAAGTCTTGGGATTGGTTTTATTTTCGTGCCTTGTAAATTATATAGCGCATAAAATCAATTTAAAAATTCCAGGAAGTATACTGGCACTGATTTTGGTATTTATTCTGCTTAAATTAAAAATTGTTCGGTTGGAATGGCTCGAAGCGGGAGCGAATTGGCTTCTTGCAGCATTACTTTTATTCTTCATTCCATCTTCTGTTGGAATCGTACAATACGGAGAATTATTAACGACTGAGGGTTTTAGACTTTTAATTGATATAGTGTTTAGTACTCTAATTGTTATGACACTCACAGATATAATAACGGAATTTCTAATGAAGCATCGTAAGGAGGCGAACTCCAAATGATAGGGATTATAAGTCTTATTACCACCATAGCGGTTTATTATGCAACCATAAAAATCTATCGCCGTTGGTCATTTGTCTGGTTGTCACCAATGATTACAAGCGTATTCATTTTGGTGCTGTTTTTGTCTGTTACCCACGTATCCTATACTGATTATTTGTCGGGAGCTAAGTGGTTAAACGACATGTTGGGTCCGGCAACGGTTGCTTTCGCTATTCCATTGTACAAATACAGTCATTTATTGAAAAAATATGGCACTGCCATAGTAGCAAGTTTGTTGGCAGGCGCATTCATTGCCATCATTTCCACTGCTTTATTGGGAAAATGTGTCCATCTAAGTCCTGAAATCATTCACATCCCGAAATGAGATGTGGGATTCAATCTCATAACCTAGAAAATGCCCCTATAATGGGGGGTTCTTATTTGTCAATCCTTTTCTTATTGTTTAAAAAATTCTATTATGTAATTAAAATATTTTCTCTAGGTGGTGGTTTCATGCAGGCAGAATCCGTTTCATCGCGTATGGATCGTCTTCCGATTAGTCCTGTACACAGAAAAGCCATGTTTTTGATTGGAATTGGTATGTTTTTCGATCTGTATGACATTTTTCTGTCAGGTACACTGGGCTCCGTTTTGACGAAACAGTTCCATGTGAGCAGCGCACAGCTCCCTTTGTTATTGGGATCGAGTTTCCTCGGCATGTTTATCGGATCCATTGTGCTAAACAACCTGGCCGATCGCGTCGGCCGCAAAAAAGCGTTTATGATCAATCTTGGCATTTATTCGATTTTTACATTTCTTGGTGCATTTAGCCCCAACGCGACTTTGCTGATTCTGTTCCGCTTTCTGGCTGGTCTTGGACTCGGTGCGGAACTGCCGCTCAGTGACACGTATTTAAGCGAACTTCTGCCCGCCAAAAATCGCGGTCGTTACATTGCTTGGGCGTATACGTTTGGGTTTCTCGGAGTTCCTTGTATCGGGTTCCTAGCGCGTGGATTGGTGCCCATGCAGCCAATGGGATTCGACGGCTGGCGTTGGCTGTTTGTAATTGGAGCAATCGGAGCGGTGATCATCTGGCTGCTTCGCGGCAGTCTTCCGGAATCTCCCCGTTGGCTGGAATCGGTTGGACGTGTACAGGAGGCCCATCAACTGGTCGATCAGTTTGAGAAGAACAATCGGTTGACTTCTTCTGGCGCTTCCCGCGCATCTGCTGTTTCCGAAACTCACCGGGCAACGTCCGTTCCGACCCGTCTGTTGTTCAGTCCGACTTATCGGAAACGAACGGTGATGTTATGGATCTTCCAAATTTTGCAAACCATCGGATACTACGGATTCGGTTCACTGGTTCCGATTGTTCTGGGCCAAAAAGGATACACGATTGTCAGTTCGCTGGAATTTACCGCTTTGACCTTTATCGGCTACCCGATCGGTTCGTTCCTTTCTCTGTTTGTGATTGAGCGAATCGACCGCAAATGGTTAATTGTTTTTTCCGCGTTGGGTATGGCGGTGTTCGGTCTGTTGTTCGGGTATTCCACTTCAGAAAACAGCATTGTTCTGTTCGGATTCCTGTATACGTTAATCAGCAACGTGTTTTCCAATGGGTTGCATACCTACCAGGCTGAAATTTTCCCTACTTCGATTCGCGCTACGGCGGCTGGTACCGCTTACAGCCTGAGCCGTTTGACAAGTGGTTTGATGCCGTTGGTAATGCTGCCGGTACTGAAAAATTACGGGGCAACCAGTATGTTTGGTGTGGTCGCAGCCGCCATGGTTCTGATCATGTTAGACATTGGCATTTTAGGACCTCGTACGACCGGACGGTCACTGGAAGCTGTCAACCAGCCTGGCGAAGCGGACTCTGCAGCTTCCGGCACTTCCCGCTCGCTGTAATATCCGATCTAAATGGGACAAGAATAGAGAGAGTCGCCCAAACTGGCGGCTCTTTCTATTCTATTGTCTTTCCGTCCTTTATCGGTTTAATACCCGGAAGAATTCCCGCATGAATCCTGGCAAATCCGGCCATGCGAAAGCGGAAACCAACTGTCCGTCCACATGCACACGGTCATTTACGTAAGTGGCGCCGCAAGCTTCCACATCCGGTTTAATACCGATCACGGCACTCACCTTACGTCCCTCCAGATACGGTTTTACGACCGTAAATACTTGAGCGGCATGGCAAATGGCTCCGATCGGTTTATTTGCTTCAAAGAAATGCGCGATGATCTTTGGCAGATTCGGATCGAGCCGGATGTATTCAGGCGCCCGTCCGCCCGGGATAATCAGACCGTCATAGTCAGCCGGATTCACATCCCGAAATGAGATATGGGAGTCAATTGCATAACCCGGTTTTTCCGTAGATGTTTCAATTCCTTCCGTGCGATCATGAACAACGGTATACAATTTTTTCTTGTTGGGAGATGCGATCGTGACGTCGATGCCTTCCTCCAAACAACGGTAATACGGATACATCAATTCCAATACTTCCACTGCGTCCCCCGTAACAATCAACACTCTTTTGCTCATTTCATTCCCTCCCCCTATGGAATCCGCAAATTCATCCCCAGTTTATCACAAAGACACTGTTCATTCCGTAATCCATCTTCCATTTTTGTACTCATACAAAAAAGCATGCTGTTTTTCGCATGCCAATCGCTTGCTTTACCCTTCGGAATTTTGTTTTTCCCACTCTTTCAGAAACGCTTTTTCCCGTTCTACCAGGTCCGGATGTGTGTCCAAAAACCAGCGAAGCTGCTTCTCTTCCCACGCATCCCGATCCACGCCCCGAATGATTTCCGGGTTCAACCAGCCAATCTCCCGGTCGTACAAAATTTCCTGCTGCCTGGCTTGTCCGTTTTCCACAAACCGGGACACCTGCATAAAAATTTTTTCCCGGCCTTCTTCGTCCTTACCGATATACATCATCATTTCGTTGTCATCCCACGCATGGGTCCAATCGAGCGGATTCATAACCATCCCTATTCTTCCCGGCTGATCATTTCAGCCAACGTTTCAACTGCCTGTTCTTCATCCGATCCGTTTGCCCGAATAATAACGGTCGATCCCTTTGCAATAGCCAGCGACATAATTCCCATAATGCTTTTCGCATTAACCGGCTTACCTGCTTTTTCAACCACAATCTCACTAGAAAAGCGATTTGCTGCCTGCACGAACAGGGCCGCCGGACGTGCATGCAAACCTGCCCGCAGGTTGACCTGGACGCTTTTCTCTATCACACGGATCCCTCCCTTAACTTCTCAGCCATTTGTTCCAATTTGCGCAATCGATGATTGACTCCCGATTTTGAAACATTTCCCGCCAGCATCGAACCTAATTCTTTCAAATTGATGTCTGGATATTTTAATCGGAGTTCCGCCACCTCTTTTAAGTGCGGCGGTAAATTTCCCAGACCGATTTGCTGCTCAACCAATCGGATATTCTCGATTTGGCGGACAGCGGCATGAATCGTCTTGTTCAGATTGGCCGTTTCACAGTTGACTAACCGATTGACTTGATTTCTCATGCCTTTTAAAATACGGACATCCTCAAACCGCAGGAGTGCCTGATGCGCTCCTATAATATTCAAAAACTCAATAATCTTCTCGCCTTCCTTGATGTACACCACGTGCACCCGTTTCCGTTCGATCAGTTTGGCGTGCAGATCGAATTCATTGACGAGTTCCAACAATGAATGCGCATACATGGAACTGTTAAGGGCGATTTCCAAATGGTAGGAATTGCTCTCCGGATCATTGACCGATCCGGCGGCCAGAAAGGCCCCTCGCAAATAGGAACGCTTGCAACAGGATTTTGCAAATAATTCCTGATCGATTCCCTGTTTATATTTTACACCGTTTTCGGCAATTTTCAATTCAGAAAGGATCTCCTGCACCCGAAACGGTACTCGGACCATGTAGATGTTGTTTTTCTTGAGGCGCATTTTTTTGCGGACCAACACTTCTGCGTGAACGTCGAACATCTTTCGCATCAACGTATAAATTCGCCGCGCAATGGCAGCATTCTCCGTTGATATATCCAAAACGGGGCGTCGACCTTCCGACAGTTGCCCGTTTAAACGGACCATTGCTGACAACTCCGCTTTCTGACAGCATACTTTTGTCTCCAGCTGGGTCAGTTCCTTTTTTGTTCGAGATGCAAATGACATAGCTGCCTCCTGGGTGCCGTCATTTCTTATATATTCTTCGTCAAGATAGACAATACCTGTTCACTGATCTGTTTCGCGTCGTGACGGGCATAAATTGCGTAATGCAGAAAATTTCGCGCGACAACTTGCAGGCCCATCTGTTGCAGATTCCAAGTATCCGCCTCTACAGGCGCCGCCCGTTTTTCCCGGTATTGTTCAATAACGGCAGGCGGTATCGGAGCGGAGTTGACAAACACATAATCAAACAAGCCGCTTCCCACATGATCATGGATCGCTTTTAGATGCATCGAGGCTGTATAATCGTCTGTTTCACCCGGTTGTGTCATCACATTGCAGATATACACTTTTTTCGCTTTGGAAGCACGGATTGTATCCGCCATGCCGGGGACCAACAGATTCGGCAGAATGCTGGTGTAAAGACTGCCCGGACCGACCAGAATCGCATCCGCCTGTTGTAACGCATGAATCACTTCCGGAAGCGGGCTCGCATCAGCCGGCTCGATTTCTACTTTTTCAATCTTTTTGCCCACATTTGGTATTTGCGATTCACCGGCTACGATTGTTCCATCCGTCATATGCGCTTTCAACACAATCTCCTGCCCGGAAGCCGGCAGCACGCGCCCGCGAACAGCCAACACGCGGGATGTTTCCCGGATCGCCGTTTCAAAGTCACCCGTTACGTCCGTCATGGCGGCAATGAACAGATTTCCAAAACTGTGTCCCGCCAACCCTTCACCCGTTTGAAATCGCTGCTGAAAAAGCTTTTCCAGCAACGGTTCTGTGTCTGCGAGAGCCACCAGGCAGTTACGGATATCGCCCGGCGGCGGGATACGCAAATCGGATCGAAGCCTGCCGGAAGACCCGCCGTCATCCGCCACGGTTACTACAGCCGTAATATCCACTTCATATTCTTTTAATCCCCGGAGCAGGACGGACAACCCGGTGCCGCCCCCGATTACGACAATCTTGGGACGCCCCAGCTTTGCCAACAGTTCCTTTCGCCCAAGCTGTTCATCCCGCCACCAACCGAGCGACAACAGTCCTGATCCAACCAGCAGACAGGCTAATCCGATTACCGATGCCTGCCCCGTAACCGATTTAAGTCCCGCTCCCGCCGTGATCAGACCCAGGCCAAACACGCACAGTGTCCAGGCAAGCAGCCACCACTTTTTTATCATCTTATCGTTCCTTTTCACAGTCGCGGTGAATCACGACGACCATCCCTTTTTTTTGCAGATGATTGTATAGCAGTTCTGCAATCGAAACAGAACGGTGTTGACCGCCCGTACAGCCGATTGCGATCACAACCTGCTGTTTGCCTTCTTTCTCAAAATGGGGCAGTAAAAAGTCCACCATATCGATTAATTTTTCGACAAACTGTTGAGTAACCGGCCATTTCATTACATAGTCGTACACTTCCTGATTTTTGCCGGTTAGCGGGCGCAAGGATTCCACATAATGCGGATTCGGCAGGAACCGCACGTCAAATACCAGATCCGCATCAATCGGAACCCCATGTTTGAACCCAAACGATAGAATCTGTATGTTCAGCTTGGATTCATCCGCATAGGAAAACCGTTCAATAATCTGATTTCGCAGCTCGGTTGGCTTCATCCTGCTGGTGTTTATGATCCAGTCCGCACGGCCACGCATTTCTTCAAGTTTTTTGCGCTCTCTTGCAATTCCTTCTGTAATCCGCCCCTCCGGCGCCAGGGGATGCCTTCGTCTCGTCTCTTTGTAGCGGCTGACCAGCGTTTCATCGTCTGCTTCCATATAGATCACCTGGCACGTAATTCCGCTGTGTTCCTCTAGCTCTTTCACCGCGTCAAACAGTTCTTTATCAAAGGCACGTGCCCGCAAATCGCAGACAAGAGCCACTTTTGCCACTTTCCCGTCCGATTGATAAACCAAGTCTCCCAACTTTGGAATCAAAGCGGGCGGCAGATTGTCAATACAGAAAAATCCGAGGTCTTCGAAACATTGCAACGCGACCGATTTTCCCGCCCCGGAAAGTCCTGTCAGAACGAGAATTTTAACAGATGTATGCATGTGTACCACCCCGCCTTACACCTTTTAATAGTAGTATAACATAAAGAAAACTTGGCTTCGTCAAGCCGTTTGCGAGGCGGAAGCCAAGTGTACTGATACTGCCGCATACTTCGAAATATGCTTCCTATAGTGAAAATAAAAAACGCCATATACAACTTATATGACGCTTCCGTTTTAATCATCGCAATACAGGCAACGGAGATTCCTGATTCCAATCGATCAGTTGATAATCCGGCGTATATATAAACTTTCCGGTTAATAAAGAGTTTTCCCGCAGGACGTGTCGGAGGAAGTACCGATCGCCTTCCGCCATCGGCCGCTTGTTCAGCGAATTCACAGCCACCCACTCCAGATGCCCTTCTTCGCTCTCTTTATGAAGCTTACCTTGAAAGGACTCGGCATAAAAGGTAAACAGCATCCAGTGATTCATCATTTGTCCGTTTTCTTCCAAAACAATCGTGAAAACACCGCGCAACTGAGGTTCCAACAGAGTTAATCCGGTTTCTTCTCTAAATTCCCGGACAACCGTCTCTAACAACGACTCGCCCGCCTCTACCTTTCCGCCTGGCGCAACCCACCAGCCGCGTCTCGGTTTCTGCAGCATTAAAATCCGATCGCCTTGGCGCAATATGCAATTCGCTACCATCTGCATAGCTTTAATCAACTCCTGCTTTTCTAGCATATCATGCCAAAACGATCAAAACAACGCAAAAAAAGAGTGACGTGACTTTTCACTCACGCCACTATATGAAAAAGGGGGTCAAATGTGTACGTTCTCAGTGTATCCCAGTTTTATTAATTTTATATAAGGAAAGGGTTACAAATTTGTGAACCTTATTTTTTAAGCAGAACGCGTCGATCTTCTACCCGTTTTGTAACCTTCGTACGGTCCAGATACTCAAGCAGCCCTAAGGCAAATTTTCTTGATGTGCCGACCCGATCACGAAATTCCGCCACCGTGAATCCTGCCTCCGTGCCAATCTCGGATAGTATTGTCGGCGCTTGTTCAATCGCTTGACGGCTGAACAGCAATCCTTCCTCTACTTCAACCAGTGTTTCTCTTTCTTTCAGAAGAGTTATGATGCCCTGTACCGTCTTTTCCTGACCTTTATAAAGCGTCAGCAGTTCCTGCAATGTCGGCGGCTGATATAAATCGGACTGGAACCTGCCCACGATTTCCTGCAGCAACTGCTCTTCTTTCGGATTTAGCGGGACCTCATAACCAGCCAGTTTAATTCGATCCTGCCTGACTTCAATCCGTTCCGCCCGTTCGCCAAGCTCAAGGATCCCATCGTAAATTTTGGGCTTCAATTTCTTCGTCAATTGCGACATCACCTGCGCTTTGGCGACAAATGTATGAAACCGCTCCCGTTCATAATGCGCCTGAATCTTCAGTTCAATTTCATTCAGTACCCGATTCAGCGATTTAAAGGAAATAAATCCGTTTGTTCCGGGGATCTCACAAATCCCCTCCCGTTCCATCAGTTCTGTCAGCCAGGTTTGCGTTTGCTCTACAGTGGCTTTTAAACGGGTTGACAGCTCAGCCGCCGTCAGACCGATCTCTTCATCCAACAGTTGGAGAATCCGTTCCTGCGGCCCGCCTTTTTCCTTCGATTCCAGCTCTTCAATCACATATTGCCGATTGCGGCGGTACAGGCGAGCCGGGTGAGGGTCAATTACGACACCGCCGCCGATTGTCAACATGGGCGAGTAGGTCCGTAAAATAAAATGGTCTTTCGTTTCACAGACGATCGGCGACTCCAAGTCGAGCTGCAGAAATCCCTCCTGACCGGGCAGCAGTTCATCGCCTTCAAGCAGAACGACACGTCCTAAAACTTCGCTGGTACCGATATACAAACGAATTCGCATACGATTTTTTAACGTCCACGGACTGTCCGACAGCAGACGAAACCGTACGTCAAGCAGTTCGGATGGTTTGAAAAGCTTCGGTTTCGCAACGACATCACCGCGACCCAGCTCCGTCCGCTCAACGCCGACCAGATTAAGCGCCGTTCGCTGTCCGGCTTGCGCCCGTTCAGTCGTTTCCCCATGCACCTGGATGGATCGAACGCGGACCGGTTCGCCGCCCGGCAACACTTCCAGCGCATCTCCCACCTTCACTTGACCTGCCAAAATGGTTCCCGTCACAACCGTACCAAATCCCGGCAACGAAAATACGCGGTCAATCGGCATTCGAAACGGCGCGCTGACTTCCCTTGGCTGGATGTCTTTCGCCAATTCGCTGATTTGTTCGCGGAGTACATCTATTCCTTCGCCCGTATAGGCAGAAACCGGCACAATCGGCGCGTCCTGCAAAATCGTGCCTGCCAGTCCCTCTCGTATTTCTTCGGTCACCAGCGACCTCCATTCCTCATCCACCGTATCGATCTTGGTAAGCACCACGATGCCTTTTTGCACATGAAGCAGTTCCACGATATGCAGGTGTTCCTTCGTTTGCGGCATGATTCCTTCATTTGCGTCAATCACCAGCAAAATCAGGTCAATTCCGGCCGCCCCCGCCAGCATATTCTTAATGAACCGCTCATGGCCGGGCACATCAATAACCCCGATGCGTCTGCCATCGGGGAGCGTCAACGGGGCAAAGCCGATATCGATTGAAATGCCCCGCTCTTTTTCTTCTTTATGCGTATCCGTATCGAGACCGGTCAACGCCCGCACCAAGGTCGTTTTTCCATGGTCGATATGACCGGCCGTACCCACAATAATAAAATGATCCTGTGTCACCGCGTTCTCACCTTTCATTGCGAGACCGTCACATCTGCCTCAGTTTCTGCCGAATCCGCCAGCGATTCAATGTAATGATAAGCTGTCATGGCGGCGATTGCTCCGTCTGAAGCAGCCGTAATAATCTGACGCAACCCTTTATCCCGTACATCCCCGGCTGCAAATACACCCGGAATTGCAGTTTTCATGCTTTCATCCGTCACAATATAGCCGCCCTCGTTTAAAATCCTGGAACCGGACAGAAAATCGGTGTTCGGCTTCATACCGACATAGATGAACAGGCCGTTCGCCGGTTTTTCGTAAGTTTCTCCGGTTTTCAGGTTTTTGATGGTAACCGACTGCATCGCGTTTTCACCGTTCACCGCTTCCACAGTGCTGTCCCAAATAAAATCAATACGGGGATTCTCAAATGCGCGCTTCTGTAAAATCGGTTGCGCCCTTAATTTGTCTCTCCGGTGCACAATCGTCACTTTGTTGAACCGAGTGAGGAAAGCTCCCTCTTCGATCGCCGAGTCGCCGCCACCGACAACGATAATCCCTTTGTCCATACCCGGCCGTTTTTCGTTAAAAAATGCGCCGTCGCAGGTCGCGCAGTAACTGACGCCCCTGCCGCGAAATTCTTTCTCGCCTGAGGCGCCCAGCAATTTGGGCTCCGCTCCGGTGGCAATCAAAACCGTTTTGGCTTCCATGATCTCCTTGTCTGTGTGGATTTTCTTGATCGGCCCCTCTAATTCCGCTTTTTCTACTTCACCCGTTTTATATTCCACACCAAAATGCAGGGCATGTTCATACATCACCTGTGATAATTCCGGGCCCATGATCATTTTGATGCCAGTGTAGTTTTCCACTTCGGTCGTATTTTGCATCTGTCCGCCGGGAAGCCCCTTTTCCAAAACGGCCACTTTCAAATTGGCCCTAGCCGCATATACGGCAGCCGACAATCCGGCTGGACCAGCCCCGATAATAAGTAAATCGTACATGTTATCACCTCGTCTTTAGACTTCTTTCGCAGTAGCTAAACTTCTCCCAACAGTATATGAAAAAAAGAGCAGAACCAACCGATTCTGCTCTTAGTATACCTGCGCCGTTCAAGATCGACTGTGAGTCAGCTTACGTATCAATTGTATCCTTGATAGCACGTGAAATCTTTCCAACAGCAGAAACAGAAACCTGAAAAAGGTCGGCAATTTGCCGTTGTGTAACAGGTTTATTATATTTCTGCAATACAAAGTATGTCAATCCAGCCGCCCAAACTGCCGGTTTTGTCATTTTAGGCAGACGCGCTCCGCTTCTCATCAGAAATTCGGTCCACTGATCGCTTAATATCTGATACATATCGGAACCATGGGACTGTACAGCCGCCCAGGCCTGTTCCAGTACAGTCTGCCAATCGGTCGGCAGGTCCGACAATTCTGTATCCGACGAATAGGCAATATGGTGCAGAATATGGATGGCCATCAATTTCAACTGTACAATCTCATCCGGCCGAATGACAAACTGACGCAATGCTTCGACTACTTCATCGTCAGCAATCAAGGCAAATGTCTGCAGCACTTGAATTTTTGTTTCGATGTCGCCATTTTGCAGAGCCCAAAACAACGAAGAGCGAATCAACGGGTCGTTTCGCCAATTTCCCGATTTTCCGTTTTCCAATTGCTCCTGCATCTTTTTAAACTGCTCGTGGAAAGGAATCTGGTAGTAATAAGAAATGGTTCCCATCTTCTTGCCGCTTGCTTCACATTCGCCCAGCGCCTTCAGATAAAAGGGCGCCACTTCTCCCTTTGGGTCCAAAATCTGAATGTCTTGCCAGATTCGCTTGGCCAATTTGCTATTGCCGATATTGTTGGCCGATGCGGCCACACAATGCAGCAATGCAGGCTCCGCATCTTCACTCCAGCGGGAAAGCAGCAAGAACAGTCTGTGCGCCGTCCGGTGTTCTCCCAGAATCCCCATCGTCGTCGCCAATTTGTAACATTGGTCAAAATTAAGCGGGGTCACGTTGCGCAAACTGTCCAACAACTGTTTCAATTGTGCCCGATCACCTAAATGTTGGTAATAGACGGCCAAATTGCAACGCGCATGAATATTGGTCGGGTCTTTTCGCAAAACCTCCTGGGCAATTTCGATTGCCGTATCCATCTGGCCCAGATAGTAGTAAGCCAGCGACAGGTTGTTGCGCGGTGCCGTGAGGTCCGGATGTTCTTCAATGGCGTTTTTCAGGTAGGCAGTCGCTTCCAGAAACTTGCCCTGTTCAAGCAGTCTCCTGGCCTTGTCCTGTTCTTTCCGTTCCAATTCACGCTCTTTCACCCGTTGCCGAAGAACCTCACCGCCGCCGAACTCTTCGATCAGAATATCGAGCATTTCTTCCGCATCTTTGGAAAACTCGCCATTCGGATCCAGGTCGAGGTATCTGGCCGCATACTCTTCTGCTTTCTGGTAGTTGCCGAGATTCGCCCAGTTATTTGCCATATAAAAATAACATTCGTACATATTTGGATCGATCGAACGAACTACGTTTTCCAGCAGTTGGTTCGACTCTTCGAACAATCCCATTTCAGATAATACCCCGGCCAAATTGCAGTGGTTGACAGGATTGTCCGGTTCGTATTCCATCGCTTTCCGAAAATACTTCAAAGCACTTTGCAGGTTGTGACGGTCCAGATGTCTGACGGCGCGTTCGAAGAAAAAGGCTGCATCTAAACGAAACGGGATCACATTACTGCCCTGACGAGTACGCTTTAGTTGCTGATGCCGGTCCAATCAGGTCACCCCCCGCAGGAAATTGTCAACGCTTTGTTCCAGTATATCATATATGGCCCTGCGAATAAAAAAGGCAAATCCCTCATAAGATGGAGATAAATGACGACACAATCATACAAAATTCCGCCTTGCATACCTTGCTTCCTGCTGTCAAACCTTGAGTCCGTCAGCTCAGATCGATTTGTCGAAAAATCTCCCTCAAACAAGAACAGGTCTGGCCTCTCGCGAGAAATGTCACACCTGTGACGGTTAAAATTCCGATTCGCTGACAAATTCTTGAACGCAGCGATTGAAATCCTCGTCTGTCATCAAATTGTACTCCCGCTCTCGCATCGCTTCCACGAACCGGTCAACCAATTTCCGGTCGAAACGGATATCGGCGCTTCCGTAAAGACGGTCAATCGCCTGCTCAGCAGCCATTTTGGCGCGATAGGGCCGTTCCGATGTCATCGCATCGAACGCATCTGCAATCGCAATAATCCTGGCCGAGATAGGTATCTGCTTCGCTCGCATGCCATACGGGTAACCCGTTCCGTCAAGATTTTCGTGATGAAACGCTATCGGTTCAATTACATATTCCAAACCCGGGACGGCTTCCAACACCATTTTTCCAATGGAAGGGTGCAGTTGCATTTGAACCCATTCATCTGGCGCTAACTGGCCTTTTTTCAAAAGCACCGCATCAGAAACCCCGATTTTACCAATATCGTGCAGCAAAGCCGCATAGAAAAGCTGCTTTTGTTCTCGCCAAGTCAATTCGATTTCTTTCGCCAACAGGACGGCATAAGCGGCTACCCGCTGAGAATGCCCTCTTTTAAAGGGGGCCTTCCATTCGATTGCATTTGACACAGCCACCATTAAGCCAGCCAACGAACGCTCCGACTGGCGGGTTTTTTCTGCCATGTGCTGAAGCGATTTTTCCGTTTTCTCTGCCGCCTGCCATGAATTTCGCAGGATTTTCCCGATATATGCTGACCACAACAGAAAGAAAATCGGCAGCAGAATGCCTTCCATGACAATTCCCGTAAAATCCTCCCGCCTCTGTTCCATCAGATGTTGGAACAAAGGCAGTTGAAACAGCAGATAGGAAACGAACGCCAGCCAAATCCCTTTTTTGGGGCCATACACCGTGACAATATACGTAACCGCCATGCCGTAAAGGACAAACAAAGTTTCCAACAGCGCCATAGAATGAATGGTGAAAGCGATCGCAAGCAACAACAGAAAATAAATCCCAATGATCCATGGCGTCCACTTGCAGGGTTTTGCCAGCTTGAATATGGTTACAGTGAGCATTTGTTGAATCGCTTCCATTCGGGCCCCTCCTGCGGCTGTTTTAACATACATAATTCACAGCCCAGGAAGTATTTCCTACATTCTGCAAGCCGTACATTATTTCGTTTTATTGGGGATGTCCTTGCTACCATGCCGTCGCTGCAATTCGGCCAACACCGCTTGAAACGGAATCGATTGCTGTTTCAGCAAGACGAGCAGATGATAGATCAGATCTCCCGTCTCCGCCACCAGTTCTGCCGCATCTTGATTCTTTCCCGCCACCACGACTTCGGTTGATTCCTCTCCGATTTTCTTTAAAATTTTATCGAGACCTTTCTCAAACAGATAGGTTGTGTACGCGCCTTCCGGCCGCTCACTGTAGCGGCGGTCAATCGTTTCGATCAATTCTTGCAACACCGCAAAATTGAGCGGTAAACCGTTTGCTCCCGTTTCACCGTCTGCCGCGTCACCACCTGTTGAGACGTCTGCCGCCCGATTCGTGAGCGATTGGGCATTCGCGGGACTAAGCGGCGCCTCCTCAAAAAAACAGCTGTAAGCGCCCGTATGACACGCAACGCCTGTCTGTTCGACCATCACCAGAATCGTATCGCGGTCACAGTCGTACGAGATGTTTTTGACTTGTTGAACATGGCCGGACGTGGCCCCTTTGTTCCAAAGTTCATTGCGGGAACGGCTCCAAAACCAGGTGAACCCCGTCTCAATCGTTTTCTGCAACGACTCCCGGTTCATATAGGCAACCATCAACACTTCTTTGCCAGCCGCATCCTGAACCACTGCCGGTATCAGTCCGCGCTCGTCATATTTTAACTGGTCGATCCAATCAATAGGTCCCGTTATCCGTTTGGTTGCTGGCTGTTGGTTCATCGGATCGCCACCCCTTTTTTCTTCAAATAGCTTTTCACTTCGCCGACCGATGTTTCTTTAAAGTGAAAAATCGAGGCAGCCAAAGCCGCATCCGCTTTGCCCTCTGTAAACACTTCATAAAAATGTTCTTTTTTGCCGGCGCCGCCCGATGCGATGACCGGAATTGACACAGCCTCCGACACCAGCCGGGTAAGTGTTACATCATACCCGTCTTTTTGCCCGTCCTGATCGAATGAGGTCAGCAATATCTCACCCGCGCCCAGTGATGCCACCTTTTTGGCCCATTCGATGACGCTCATGCCAGTACCTGTCCGGCCGCCGTTAATCAGGACTTCCCAATCCCCTTTTGAGCGGTCATAGCGGCCGTCGATCGCTACCACGATGCACTGTTGTCCGAACCGTTTTGCACCCTCGCTGATCAGTTTCGGATTTTTTACAGCCGCCGTGTTAATGGATACTTTGTCGGCACCCGCCTTGAGAATTTCGCGGATATCCTCCATAGCCGAAATGCCGCCGCCGACTGTAAACGGAATAAATACTTGATCGGTGGTGCGTCTGACAATATCCATCATGGTCGATCGGCCCTCCACGGAAGCGGTAATATCGAGCAGCACCAGTTCATCCGCGCCCGCCTCTTCATAGTAAGCGGCCAGTTCCACCGGATCTCCGGCATCCCGTTCATTTGTCAGGAAGGAAACGTTCTTTACGACACGTCCGTTTTTTACGTCAAAACAAGGGATAATCCGCTTTGTCAACATTGCGCATTCCCTCCCTCATTCGACAGACCCTGTTTAATTCTCGCAAGCGCGTCTGCCAACTCAATGTTTCCCGCATACAGCGCTTTCCCGACAATCGCTCCCGCCACGCCATCAATTCTGTACTTGGCGAGTTCGATCAGATCGTTTGTGTCTTTCACACCGCCGGAGGCAATCACTTTCAGCCCCGTTTGCCGCGCCATTTCGATATTCGCTGCCAAGTTCGGACCCGTCAACGTTCCATCGCGGGCGATATCAGTAAAAATAACGCGGGTTGCGCCATGCGACTTCAGCTCTCGTCCCAACTCAACAGCGGTAACGTCGGACGTTTCCAGCCAGCCGTTGACCGCCACATAGCCGTCTTTCGCGTCGATTCCGATTGCGATTCTTTCCCCATATTCAACCAACGCCTGCTTTACAAATTCAGGTTCACGCACGGCTGCCGTGCCCAGTATGCAGCGGGCTACCCCGATCGAGAAAAGAGCTTCCAGCGTTTCGCCTGTCCGAATGCCGCCGCCCACCTGCACAGGCACCGGCACATGTTTCACGATCGATTCGATAACGGGGCGATTTTGCTGGGAACCTTCTTTGGCTCCATCGAGGTCCACCACATGGATAAAATCGGCCCCCTGCTCCACCCATTTCTGCGCAACAGCAGCCGGTTCGTCGCTGTAGACCGTCTTTTCCCCATAATCGCCGCGCAGTAAACGAACGGCTTTGCCTCCTAAAATATCGATGGCCGGATAGATAATAAACTCTTGCGCGCTCAAGATCGTACCCCTTCCTTGCACATCCGCCCGAAATTGTCCAACATGCGAAGACCGACTGAGGAGCTCTTTTCCGGATGGAACTGAATTCCGTACACGTTTTTAAAAGCGACAACCCCGGGCACTTCCCCATAGTAATCGCTGCTGGCGATAATCACCGATCGATCCGCCGGGTCCACCACATAACTGTGCACATAGTAGACATAATTATTTTTATTGAGGCCTTCCAAAAGCGGGTGCGGCTGTTTGACCACCAATTCGTTCCAGCCGACTTGGGGGATCTTAAACTTTCCCTTAAACCGCTTCACATTGCCAGCAATCAAGTTCAACCCGATATGGTGTCCATGTTCTTCCGAGGCGCTGAAAAGAAGCTGCATACCAAGGCAAATTCCAAGCAGCGGCTTGCCCTGTTTAACAGACTGTTTCAAACTGTCGAGCAGCCCCAACTGCTTTAAATGAAACATGGCGTCCCCGAACGCTCCCACCCCCGGCAGCAACACGCCATCTGCCGCCGCCACCTCTTGCGGACTGCTGGTGACGATGACCTCATGGCCGACTTTTTCAAACGCTTTTTGAACAGAACGAAGGTTGCCCACCCCATAGTCCACAATTGCAATCATATTGACCCCTCCACTACAGCGCCCCTTTGGTGGACAGCACGCCGCGAATTTTGCCGTCTCTTTCAACCGCTTCCGCCAATGCGCCAGCGAACGCTTTAAAAATCCCCTCGATCATATGGTGTGTGTTCACTCCATAATGTAAATTGATATGCAGCGTGACACACGCATTGGCGGCAAACGCTTGGAAAAACTCACGCACCAGTTCAGTCTGGAACGTCCCCACCTGCGGAGCCGGAAATTGTGCGTTGAATACCAGAAACGAACGACCGGACAGATCAACCGTTACCTGCGCTAGCGATTCATCCATCGGGGTGAACCGGTTACCGTAACGGCGAATGCCCGCTTTGTCCTGAGTTGCCTGTTTGAATGCCTGTCCCAAACAGATCCCGATATCTTCCACCGTATGATGATCGTCAATCTCCGTATCGCCAAATGCCTGTACGCTTAAATCAAACCCGGAATGTTTGGCAAACAGATCCAACATATGTTTGAGAAAGGGAACCGGCACGTCCAATTCCCGCTTTGCTTCCCCGTCCAGATTGAGCTTCACGACAATTTGCGTCTCCAGCGTATCCCGCCTGATTTCTGCTTTTCGCATGTTATCCATCCTGTCACACATCCTTTTCAGCCTGTCTGCCCCTGTTCAAATTCATCCTGTATCCGGGGCGGTTACAGTTTGTCGTCTTCCTTTTGCAACCGAATGCGGACCGCATTCGCATGTGCCTCAAGACCTTCCGACTCGGCAAGCGCGATAATTTTTTCGCCATGCTGCAAGAGGGCTGTTTTGCTGTACCGGACAAGCGATGTCTTTTTCAAAAAATCGTCTACGTTGAGTGGTGAGGAGAAACGTGCCGTCCCCTCTGTCGGCAGCACATGGTTGGTGCCGCAAAAATAATCGCCGACCGGCTCCGTTGAATAGGTGCCGACAAAGATGGCCCCCGCATTGACAATACGGGCCAGCCACGGATCCGGTTCCTCTACGATCAATTCCAGATGCTCCGGCGCAATCCGGTTCGCCATTTCGATTGCTTCTGCCAGGTCCGACGTGATAATGATCGCTCCCCGGTTGCGAATCGATGCGGCTGCAATTTCCTGACGGGGCAACCGGGCAAGCTGCTGTTCCAGCGCATACGCGGTTTGTTCCGCCAATCGGCTGGACGGGGTTACCAAAATGGCCTGTGACAATTCCCCATGTTCCGCTTGCGACAGTAAGTCAGCCGCCACATACTCCGGGTCTGCCGTATCGTCTGCCACCACCAGAATATCGGAAGGACCGGCGATGCTTTCGATGCTTACTTTACCGAACACCGCCTGTTTCGCCAGCGCAACGTAAATATTGCCGGGGCCAACGATTTTATCGACGGGCCGGATTGATTCGGTGCCATACGCCAGAGCCGCCACTGCCTGCGCACCGCCCACCCGATACGCTTCTTGAATGCCTAGTTCCTGCAACGCCACCAGTACACCGGGATGAACGTTTCCTTCTTTATCCGGCGGTGTAACGACTACGATCTCCGGAACGCCCGCCACTTGTGCCGGAATCACATTCATCAATACGGTGGACGGATAGGCCGCCGTACCGCCTGGTACATAGACGCCCACCCGCTGCAGGGGACGAATCAACTGTCCCAGCGTAGTGCCATGTTCATCCAGCAGCATATACGACTGTCTGCGCTGCGCCTCGTGATAACGGCGAATATTCTGAATCGCTTCCCGCAGTGCTTCAGTGAATTGGGGAGTTACCTGCTGATAGGCAGCAGCATACACATGCTGCGGAATTCGAAAATCGGTCAGATCGACTCCGTCAAACCGTCTGGTGAATGCCTGCAATGCAGCATCCCCATGCTGCCTGATCTGGTTGATCATATCGAGCACAATGTCCCGTTCTTTTTCGTATGATTGATCTACCGCAGAGACCGGTGTAAAGTCTTTTGCCGCCACGATCCGGATCACACGATCCCCCCCTTTATTCTCCGACTGTAAAAGATTTGGCTGTCACATCGCGCAGACGTGCTGTGATGTGATCTATCTGTTCGCTTTTTAAACGGAAACTCATCCGATTGGCAACCAGCCGGGTGGAGATCTGCAAAATTTCTTCGTGGATGACGAGCCCATTTTCAGCCAGGGTTCGTCCCGTTTCCACCAGATCGACAATCCGGTCTGTTAAGCCGATTAACGGGGCCAGTTCGACAGACCCGTTGAGAAAAATCACTTCTACCTGCTGCCCTTGATTGCGAAAATGGTCAGCCGCAATCCGCATGTATTTGCTTGCCACCCGCTTGACAGTGCCATGGTGGGCTTCCGGCAGACCGCAAACGCACATCCGGCAGCGTCCAATGCCAAGATCCAGCAGCTCATACAAATCACGCTCCGCCTCAAGCAGCACATCCTTGCCCACAATCCCCAAATCGGCCACCCCGTATTCCACATAAGTAGGAACGTCAACCGGTTTGGCCAGGATATAGCGAATGGATCCGTCGGGAGATTCCAGAATCAGCTTGCGCGATTCCTCCAAATCGTCAGGAACAGGAATGCCTGCCGCTTTCAACAACCGCAGCGTATCGGTCATAATGCGGCCTTTTGAGAGCGCTACGGTCAACTGGCTGTTCTCATTAACAGTCATGCGATTCCTCCTCCTTCCCCGCTTTGGAATTGAGCATATAATCGCAGCAGCGATGGTTCGTCAGCATGCAAGGTACCGTCCCGCAATTCAATCGTCAGAGAGCCGTCCGTTTGCGGCAGCGGCACTTCCTCATCCAGCAGAAATGTGGATACAAACTGTCCGTTGGCTCTCAGAAAAGCGGCGAACGGAAGCGCCGACTGACGGTCTTTCTCCCGGTAACAGAGCAAATAACGCTGAATTGGTTTGAACGCTTGCTGTTTTTCCAAAATTTCAAGCACCCGTTCGATGCCAATGATGAACCCGGTTGCAGGAGCTTTGCGGCCAAATTTTTCAACCAGTTCGTTGTACCGTCCGCCGCCGCATACCGGAAACCCGATCAACGGCGCATATCCTTCAAAAACGGCGCCCGTATAATAGTTCAGTCCGAGCAACAAACTGAGGTCAATCTGTACGTATTCGCTGACGCCTTGGATTTCAAGCACGTTCCAGATTTGTTGGAGGTTTCGAAGCGCCTCATGAGCCCGTTTGCTGTTCGTCAACTGACGGGCGGTTTGCAATATGTCGGCACCGCCGCGCAATCGCGGGAGTTGCGACAGCACGCTTGCCGCCTCCTTGTCCAGTTCGCTCCCCGCAACCCGTTCAAATTCAACGTAATCTTTATCTGCCAACGCGTTCTGCAGCCGTTCCCGCACATCTCCATCTACCGCATACTCTTCCAAAATCCCCTGCACAAAGCCGATCTGTCCAAGCGCCAAGCGGAACCCTGTCAGCCCAATCGCTTTCAGCGCAGACACGGCAAGCGATATCATTTCCGCATCTGCGTCAGGAGAGTCGTCCCCGATCAGTTCCACTCCTGCTTGTGTAAACTCGGTATCACGTCCTGCCACCAGCTCCTGTTGCCGAAAAATGCTGGCTGTATAGGAAAGGCGGATCGGCAGCGGCGAATTTTTCAGAAGTGAAGCGGCGACCCGCGCAATCGGCGCTGTCATGTCCGGTCGCAACACCAGCATTCGGCCTGAACGATCGACAAATTTAAAAACACGATCTTCCGCTCCCCGAATTCCTAACTGAAATGTGTCCATATATTCAAACGTGGGGGTAATAATCTCTCTATACCCCCAGCGTTCAAAGTGTTTTGCGATTTCCCGTTCGATTTGCCGTTTGTTGGCTGCCGTATCCGGTAAAAAATCGGTTACACCTTGTGGTTTCTCTATCAATAAAGGCTTTTTCATCGTTTCACCGCCGACGCTTTAGTCTGCTAATGCACTAAAGTAGTTGTTCACATGGTAGCACGAGTACAGTATGCTGTCAACGCCGGATAATTTGAATGGGATTGCCGGCTGCAAACGCTCCTGCCGGAATATCCCGATTCACGAGCGAACCGGCTCCAATCACCGCTCCGTCCCCAATTGTGACCCCCGGCAAAATAAGGGAATTGGCGCCAATCATTACGTTGTCGCCGATCCGCACATCGCCGAGTCGATATTCCTCAATTAAGTATTCGTGCGCCAAAATGGTGGTATTATAGCCAATGATACAGTTTCGGCCAACCTGAATACGTTCCGGAAACATGATGTCAAGCATCACCATTAACGCGAATGCGGTTTGGCCGCCCACCCGGACGCCAAGGAATGTCCGGTACATCCAGTTTTTAAGCGATAAAAACGGCGTGTAGCGGGCAAGCTGGATAACAATAAAATTACGAACGACTTTCCAAAATGAAACCGTTTTATAAAGCTGCCATAATGCGTTTGCACCTTTGACCGGATACCGTTCTGTTCTTCTCATCTTATCCTCGCGCAATTTTTAACAATTCGGTCATGTCGTCAATGATGTGGTCCGGCTGATAACTGGACAACGCTTCTTTCCCGCGCAAACTCCAGCCCACGCTGCAGGTAGCTGTACCGGCCGCTTTGCCACCTTGTACGTCGTACGGGCTATCCCCGACCATCAATGTTTGTTCCGGATGCGCCCCCAACCGTTTCATAGCCAGCAGCAATGGTTCCGGTTCCGGTTTGTGTTTCTCCGTATCCTCAATTGTGACAAGCGTTTCAAAATAACGCTCCAGATCAAAAAGGCGCAGTCCCCTTTCGGTCGTAAGGCGTATTTTGCTGGTAACAAGGGCTATTTTGCAGCCCATTTTCTGTAAGTCAGACAGAGTTTCTTTTACATTCGGAAAAATCGTAACCAGCCTGTCGTGGTTCGACAGGTTATACTTGCGATATTCGTCAGTCAGCAGCGGAATCTGCTCCGGCGCCGCCCAACGGGCAAATTGTCTGTTCATCGGTTCACCCATGAACGGCAGTAAATCTTCTCTCTTGAAAACGCCGGGAAAGAAGGTTCCCAGCGTATGTTCAAACGACTGCAGAATCAATTCATTTGTATCGAGCAGCGTACCGTCCAGATCAAACAGGATAAATGGATACCGCATCGGATTCCTCCTTGTTATGGATTGCCGTTAGGAATCGCCTGCTTCTGTACAAGGGTCGATTCCCGCCAAATTCGTGACAGACAGGCTGTCACCCCAATGGCCGCCAGCAGCCGCATCCCCAGCAGCAGCCATGCGTTTACGCCAAGCGGCACAAACAACAACGTGTCCTCCACAACCGCATGGCACAATACCAAGAACAACACTAACAGATACAATTCCCGCTTACTGAAATGTTCTTTTTGCGTTGCTTCTAAAATTACACCCGCCCCGTATGCCAATCCGAAGAAAATGCCCGCCAATAGAGGAATCGACAAATTCATGCGAATCCCCAATAGTTTCGTGACAGGCCCCATAATCCGGGACAATCGGTCAAGAAAATGGATCTCTTTCAAAATTTGAATCGCCAACATCAAGGGAATCACGATGATCGCTAACTGCCATACAGCTGACCACGCCTGATGCAACAACTCTCCCACAAACTGGAAAAGACCCATCTGCCAAAAATAGGGATCGAGCGGCACCTGGCCGATTTTCCCGTCGGCAGCCGCCTGACCTGATCCCGCAAACAACCGGATCAACACGGCCGAACCAAACGAGGCCGAGAGGCGAATCAAAAACACCACCGTCGCCGACAGTCCCATTCGCTTGGCGACAGCCGTTTCTACCAAAAGGTTGTGGCAAAAGCTCAGCATGATCGCCAAAACGAAAATGGCGTAACTGCTTAAAGGCAACACAAACATAGCGCCAATGGCAGCGTATAGATTTAGAATATAACCAAACGCGAGTACGATCGCCGCTTCCCCCGGCAGCCCCAACCAGTTCATGACCGGCGCGAATAAACTTACCACCCAGGAGATAACCGGGGTATGCTTCAAAAACGTCACTGCAATTGTGACCGGTACGATAATTTTGCTCAATATCCAGGTTGTTTTCAGGCCCGCTTGCAACCCGCGTTTCCAAACGCCCCACTGCATCCGAATTCTCTCCCTGTGCCATTCTCGGTTACAATTATTCTCATTATAACAAAAAGGCGCCTGCACGACCCTGCCGACAGGCACCTTTTTTCCCCTGTTTACATATAAGGCGTCGGATTCACTTGAACTCCATTCACGCGTACTTCATAGTGCAAATGTGGTCCGGTAGATTCTCCGGTGGAACCGACTCTGCCAATCAAGTCCCCTTTGCCGACCGTCTGTCCAACCGATACACCCACCACCGACAGGTGGCCATAAATGCTTACGATACCGTTTCCATGATCGATGCGAATACATTTACCATAACCACCGTTGTCCCATCCTGCAAAAATTACCCGTCCGTTGTTTGACGCATACACGGGGGTACCCATGGCAGCACTGATGTCTATTGCATTATGTCGACTGTTCCCCCGCCATTCGCCGTATGTAGAAGAAATCGTACGGGAAGCAACTGGCCATACCCAATCGCCTGATGCGACACCCGGAATTTTCACGCCACGCCGGATCACCTGGTCCGTCTTCGGTTGCAGCACCTGTTCCGACAGCACAACTTCCGCGTATGTGACTCCGTTTTTCTTGCGAATTTGCACTCTTTGCTGAGATTCGCCATCGTGGCCTTCGACGAGGACTTGTTGTTCCCCTTTGTTCATTGTCGCGTCATCCTGATAGACGGTTTCAAACTTAAGGGGTACGGTGCGATTCAACTCTTCCACCGTTTCCACCGTGACGATCGGTTCAGAAGAGTTAACCGCAATTTCTTCCCCTTCCTGCAGCGCATTCTCATCTGTAATCTGAGGATTCACCTGTTTTAACGTTTCTACGGATATATGATTTCTGTTTGCGATCGTCCAAAGTGAGTCTCCGCGAGACACAAGATACTTTTTCGGCTTTTCCTTGCTCTGCAGCAACGCAGCCACTGCCTCATCAATCGAGCGAACCTCGTCTCTGTTGACACGTTCCTTGACAAACGCGATGCTCTGTGAAATCTTGACTTCTTGCACCGCAGTGTCAGCAGAGGCGAATTTCGCTTTTAACTGATCGATAACCGCTTGCGCAGCCGCTTCGTCCTGGACGGCTACCGCATCGTCCCCATTCACTCGGATAACGACCGCATTTCGCTTCGCGTACAACGCATCATTCAGGGCCAGGGATACGGCCGCTTCCGAAGTGCTGCCGCGCAACCGCTCGTGAGCAGGCACCACAGAAACAGAAGCGTGAAATTTATCTCCTAATAAAGCGATTTTTTCATAGACAAAATTGGGATCTTTTACGTCACCCACATATTGCCCATCCACATACACTTTGTAATAAAGGGTTGTTTTGTTAACGGCGTGCTGAATGCCGAAAGCGCCTAACGCTGTGACCAGCACAATGGCCGCCGCCGCTGCCGTCTTTCCAACTGTAAACGTGTGGTGAATCTGTCCCTTCACATCCTGCAGCAGCTTTTTCCAATGAAGTTGCCTCAGTTGTTCTTTCGTGTAGTCTTTGTTGGCCACGGCAAATGTACGAAGATGTGTATGCCATTCGGGGTTTAAGTCTGCCATGCCCCACCCTCCTTCATCATCTAGTAAACTAGATTATGTAACACAGTTACAGTTTATTCGATAGAAATCGACTGTGTCCTCTTTTTTAATGTTACTTTTCTGTTACAATTTTGCTGGTAATTTTTTAAAAAAGGCTTAATGGAGCATGTTGAAATCGACTTAATGGTTTTCCTGTTCTTCAATCATGTGGAGCAGTTTCTCCGAGAGGTCTTTCGCTGCGTTGTATCCAATCCTTTTGAGGCGGTGGTTCATGGCGGCCACTTCGACCAACACCGCCAAATTTCGGCCGGGCATAACCGGCAGGGTAATGCAGGGGATATCCGTATCTAAAATTTTGGTGGTCTGCTCATCGAGACCTAACCGGTCAATTTCGGTTCCTTCCTGCCACATTTCGAGCCGAATGACCAACTCGATCTGCTTCCGGGTGCGAATCGCGCCTGCGCCGAACAGGGTCATTACATTGATTATGCCAAGCCCCCTGATTTCCAAAAGATTACGCAACAACTCGGGCGCTTCTCCGACCACTATATCCTCTTCCGTCTTTCGGATTTCAACCGCATCGTCAGCCACCAGCCGATGCCCCCGCTTGACAAGTTCCAAAGCAGTCTCACTTTTTCCAATACTGGAAGATCCCGTAATCAGAATACCGATCCCGTATATATCCACCAGCACACCGTGCATCATCGTCTCCGGCGCCAACTGAAGATCCAAATAGCGCTGCAATTGCCCCGCCAGTTTGGTCGTGCTGACTCTGCCGCGCAGGATCGGCAGCTTATACATGCTTGCGATCTCGATCAATATATCCGGTACGGTCTGCTCCCTGGACACAACAAGACACGGCGTTTGTTCAAATTGGCATAGCGCTTCCGCCCGTGAGCGCTGATCCGTTTCCTGCATGGAATTGAAAAACGCCAATTCCGTTCTTCCCAACAATTGAATCCGTTCGGCCGGGTGATATACCAAAAATCCCGCCAGCGCCAACCCGGGACGATTTATGTCGCCGACTGTAATTTCCCGCTCAACGTCAGCATTCGGGTTCTGCAGCACCAACGGGAACTCTTCCAACAGTTGTTTGGTTCGGATTGTTTTTGGCACCTTGTTCACCCCGTTACGATTGACTTTTGACCCATTCGACCGTTCGCCGCAGACCTTCTGCCAGCGAAACGGAGGGTTTCCAACCGAAAGCGCGTCGGATTTTTCCATTTGCGAGAGTGGAGTGTCGGATATCCCCCAAACGAGGGGGGCCGTAGCACGGTTCTCTTTGATCGTTCAGAACATCTGTCAGAGCGAAGAATAATTCGTTTAAAGTGACGGCCGAACCTGTCGACACGTTAAAAATCTGGTTGTCGCCGCCCGATAAGGCAAGCAGGTTGGCACGGGCCACATCCTCTACATAGACATAGTCTCTCGTATCGGTTCCATCTCCAAAAATAGTGGGCATTTCCCCCCTGCAGAGCCGATCCGTAAAAATCGTAATCACGCCGCTTTCACGGCTCAACGATTGGCGCGGACCATACACATTGGCATATCGCAAAATCGTATAGGGAAGCCCATGCAGCGCTTGATAAATCCGCAGATATTCCTCCCCTGTTTTCTTGGTCAGTCCGTAAGGAGACAGGGGAATCAACGGATGTTCTTCCGAAACAGGCAATTCGATCGGCGTTCCGTAAACTGCCGCAGAAGAAGCGAGTACAATTTTCTTGACCGCATACTTTCGGCAAGCTTCCAGTACCTGCAGCAGTCCATTTATGTTCACGCTTGCATCGTGCAGGGGGTCCCGAATGGAATCGGGAACTCCCACCTGAGCCGCTTGGTGAATCACCGCATCAAACCGCTCTTTTGCAAAAACGGGCGTCAAGTCGGATGCCACGTCCTGTTCAATCACTTTCACATCGGTCGGCAAATTGGCCCGACTGCCAGCCGACAAATTATCCAAAACTACCACTTCATGACCGTCAGCCAGCAACTGATCGACAATATGCGACCCGATAAACCCCGCTCCGCCTGTAACAAGCACTTTCAAAAATAATTCCTCCCCGTAACCTTCTGGCACCTTAAATATATCGGACTTCCTTGGAAAAGAAAAGACAGGGGGTTTTATAGTCATCGTTGCAGGACTTGCTTCGTACTTAACGGAATGGAAGAAGGGTACAATGATTCGGGGGTATACCGGTGAAGTTGTGTGATGGTTTTCACCCGTTTTTATGTTTGTTTTGATATGGAGTTCTCGATGGCCTTCAAAATGGCCTGCTCTGAATATGGTTTGATAATAAAATCTTGAGCACCCTCCAATATGGCTTCCGAAATTAAAAAACTCTGTCCCATTGCCGTGCACATAATAACGATTGCGTCTGGATCTGTCTTTTTGATTTCTTTCAAGGCGCTCATTCCGTCCATTTCAGGCATCGTAATATCCATTGTGACCAAATCAGGTCGAAGTTGCTTGTATTTTTCTATTGACTCAATTCCGTTTTTGGCTTCACCAACAATCATGTGACCCGCTTTTTGGAGTATGCGGGCGAGAACTTTTCGAGCAAATAGGGAGTCGTCTGTTATTAAAATCTTTGCCATGTCGGAAAGCCTCCAAGAGGATCTAATACACGGAACAAATCATCAGCCCCTAATGTTCATTTCATCAGGAACATTCCCAATTAACATCCAAGCAGTCCGTTGTTTCAAGAATTTTCTTTCACAAGAATTTCCTTACTATTGACAATATCGTTGTTTTGTGGGTGTAAACGGATAACCAAGAAAAAATCCCTGCCCATACGCAACACCCAATTCTACTAAAATATCTCTCTGTTCTTCTCGTTCAATGCCTTCAGCGATCAGGATGGTATTGACCTTTTCAGCAAACGACACCATTCCTTCCATAACTCTACGTGACTGAGCCGAATGATCTAATGATGAAATGATTGATCGGTCCAGTTTGATAAAGTCAGGTTGGAATGCTTCGACCAACGCAAAATTTGAAAATCCAGCCCCAAAATCGTCAAGAGCGACCTTTACACCTTGTTTCCGGAGCACATCTAACTCCTGTTTCAAAACTTCCATATTTTCAATTCGTGTTTGTTCCGTTATTTCTAATACGAGTTGGGTAATCGGCACTTCAAGCTTTGAGATATCTTCAAAAACAAATCCTGCCTGTAACGACAGAACATGGCAGTTGAGAAACAGAAGCGAGGAGTCTTTTATCAGCGGAGCTGCCTCTCGAATTGCAATATGGCGTGCTTTATAATCCAGAAACATCTGCTCTTTTCCTGCCTGTCTGAATAAAACGGAAGGTGGAATCTGCTTTCCCGAAGGTGTCTTCCCCCGAATGGTCGCTTCATAGGCGAATTCTGTTGAAGGCTCCATCAATTTCACAATTTGCTGGTATAGAGGAAACAATTCAATATTTCTCCACAAAACTGCATTCATTACTTCACCCCAGATCGACTCATGATACCTGACAGAAGATGGTTCTGATACTCGAAAAGCGCATGATCAAGCTGCACGCTTAGGCGATACACCTCCGGATCAGAAAATTTACGCTTGCCTTGAAAAGCGGCGTGAAGTTGATTCCTTATATCCTCTATCTGCTTCTTGAGATGTTCCAGATCATTCAAGATTTTTTACCCTCTCTCGTACAGATGTATACATCCAACAATCATTCAACGTCCTTTTTAACATCTAAAATATGTTAACCAAATTAAAAAATTGGTAATATTAAATTCGTACAATGACAGTTGTTCGACATATAAAAGGGAGGAAAGTTTTATGGAAGGGCAAGGACTTATGACAATTGATATCCTAGATGACAGAAACAACATCGAAGAATATTCTGATGAACAAATCATCAAAGATTTCTTTTAAGTAGTCTTCCACATATCGCCACCGTTTCGAAACTACTATCAAGCTATTCATAGATTCCGAAAATTTATTGCCTACAAGCGCTTACGTGAAGTCACTTGGAGGGAAATTGAAGTATATAAAATTGCCTTAGAACAAGGATTCGGGAATAAAAACCGCAAACCTTTAACATCGGCTACCATTGCAAGTCTAATCGCCCCACTTCGATCTTTATATAAATGGGGAAGTGATTCGAATAGAGGCGTTTTTGCAAACAATCCGACAACCTCCGTACAAACGCCAAAAGTGCAAGTAAATAGTAAAAATCACTATCTGACCAAACGGGAAGTTATACAATTATTGAATCAACTAAGACACCAAGGATACCGCGATTATCTGATCGGGGTAAGTCTCGTTTTATTGGGACTGCGGGTATCCGAGTTGGTTTCCATTAAATGGGGGCATTTTCATAGCGATCCGGCAGAAACCTCTGTTTGGTTAACTGTGATGGAGGGACAATAGGAGGAAAAACAACGTGAGTCAAAGTGCGCAATCTCTGTAATATGTACATCAACTGATCGGCGGTTCTCGTCAAACATATAAAAAACGAAAATCTGATCAACTCATTTTTCCTATAACAGTTAGACAAGTAGAGCGCATTATTCAGAAGGCCCGCGAGCAAATCAAATTAAAAAAGAAAGTAACCCCTCATTGGCTTAGACATACCAGTGCTACATTAGCCATACTGCATGGAGCTTCCCTGCAACAAGTGCAGGAAACGCTTGGCCATTCTCGAATAACTACCACCCAGCGTTATTTGCACACTGTAGAGCAGATGGAAAAAGCGGCGCCGGATTATGTGGAAGACTACTTAAAAGAAATCTTTTAAATTATATTGATTCACTTATAATTTCGAATATATTACTTCACTTTGTGATATAATTAGCGTGGAATTTAGTCGTATATTGTAAAAACATGTCGAACAACTGTCATTGTACGACGTGCTTTCTTCTCACTTGTCCCCCAAAAAACCGAAGTGCATGTATCAACAGATAATTATAATCCCGTTAATTCTTAATATTGTAATTTAAACAATGTTCTTCCCTTAATTATTTTTCTAACCCTGTTCCCATATATGCAGTTCAGTCTATGCTGCCTGCAAGTTTTGATCCTATCCTTTCCTATTTTATCTTATTTTAATACGAGGAGATCAGTTTCTCGTTTGCCGATCAACCCCTGAGACTACGCGATACAAAAACCGCATTTGTGACGTACTTACACCACACAGAGTAAACGGAGTCGGAAGTCTGAAATCCATGACAATCGAACGAAGCTAAGAAATGAGCATGCCAAATAAGCCGTACACAAGACGACCTGTTGGAAAATAATGTATTCCCCTAAGGGGGGACGGGAATTAGGTTGTAGCCGCCATAATTCGGTAACCCTGAGCTTGTGCCAATAAAATCGCTTGTTCTACCGTGATTTCACGGTTTGCTGGGCGAACATCGGATTTCTTGTACAAATCCGGGTTATAGGGCACTTTGTTCTTCAAGATGTGATAGATGGCCGTTAGCAGCATTCGGGCAATGGCTATGATGGCACGTTTGTGGCCTCTGCGGTTCTTCAGTTGCAAGTAGCGGTTTCGGATTTCGGGATGTTTTTCGCTTTTGACTACAGCGGTCGCACACTGTACCCAAAGAGGCTTGATGTAGCAGCCGACTCTCGAAATCCTTGATCTTGAGCGGAGCAAAGGGAATGGGTATAAAAATGAAAATCGAAAGCTCTGCATCCGACTCCCGGCTCTCTCGATCTCTGTTTCATCACGAATACTCCGCTTTCGGAGGTAATTGACCATCTCACTAAACAAGGTGTCCGCATTGAAGAAGGACCGGCAGAAAAAACCGGCGCGCAGGGAAAGATTATTTCGGTCTATATGCGGGATCCGGATCAGAATCTGATTGAAGTGTCAAATTACCTTTAATATCCGTTATGTATTATGCATTATACGGTTGGCACCGTCTTTCATGAAAAATACTGGGGATCACTTCAAACAAAAACAGTACATTTTATGTAAATAAGAACTGCCGGTCACGGTCAGGAAAGGTAAAATTTGACCGTGACCGGCAGTTTTACTTATTGAGAAAAACACCTTAAACGGCACCTAGACAGCCGCACCCGTCTTCGTTTTTTTGCCTGCCGTTTTTTTCGTTTGTCCTTTTGCTGCCGGCAGATTCATCCGTTGTCTGTCCCGTTCAAGGATCGGCTGCAAAAATGCTCCTGTATGGGAAGCTTTTACCTGCGCAATCTCCTCCGGCGTGCCTGTGGCCACGATGGTACCGCCCCCATCGCCGCCTTCCGGACCCAGATCGACAATATAATCAGCTGTTTTAATCACATCTAAATTGTGTTCGATCACCAGTACGCTGTCGCCTGCATCGACCAGGCGCTGCAGCACGATCAACAACCGTTCGATATCGGCAATATGCAGACCGGTCGTCGGCTCGTCCAATATATACATCGCCCGCCCGTTGCTGCGCCGGTGAAGTTCCGATGCCAGCTTGACGCGCTGCGCTTCACCTCCGGACAACGTGGTAGCCGGCTGTCCCAGCCGTACATACCCTAATCCTACATCATGCAGCGTTTGCAGCCGCCGTTGGATTTTCGGTACATTTTTGAAAAATTCAAGCGCATCTTCCACCGTCATATCCAATACATCTGCAATACTTTTTCCTTTATATTTCACTTCCAGCGTTTCCCGGTTATAGCGACGGCCTTTGCAAATTTCACATGGCACGTAGACATCCGGCAAAAAGTGCATTTCAATTTTGATAATGCCATCACCGCGGCACGCTTCACAACGACCGCCTTTGATATTGAACGAAAATCGGCCTTTTTTGTAACCGCGAATTTTTGCCTCGTTGGTGGTCGCAAACACGTCCCGAATATCGTCAAATACCCCCGTGTAGGTCGCCGGGTTCGATCTTGGGGTGCGTCCAATCGGCGATTGATCGATATCGATCACCTTATCCAGATGTTCCAAACCGGAAATTTTCTTGTGCGCCCCCGGTTTTGTACGGGCACCGTTTAACTGTTGGGCCAAAGATTTATGCAAGATTTCATTCACCAAAGTCGATTTTCCCGAGCCGGATACCCCCGTCACGCAGGTAAAAACGCCAAGCGGAAACTTGACTGTAATGTTTTTCAGATTGTTTTCCGTGGCGCCTTCGATCGTGATCCATTTGCCATTTGGCTGACGCCGTTCCTTTGGAAGCGGGATCATTTTGCGTCCCGACAAATATTGACCGGTTAATGATTCTTCGCAGTCCATCACTTCCTGCGGAGTTCCCTGCGCCACAATTCGACCGCCGTTCACGCCCGCTCCCGGTCCAATATCAATAATGTAATCGGACGCCAGCATCGTATCTTCATCGTGTTCGACGACAATCAGCGTATTGCCCAAATCCCTCATATGCTCAAGCGTTCGGATCAGTCTGGCGTTGTCCCGTTGGTGCAGACCGATCGACGGTTCATCCAGGACATACAGCACACCTGTTAAAGCGGAGCCGATCTGTGTTGCCAAACGGATGCGCTGCGCTTCTCCACCCGATAAAGTTCCCGCCGCACGGCTTAGATTCAAGTAGTCCAAGCCAACATTCCGCAAAAATCCCAACCTCGATTTGATTTCCTTCAAAATCAGCCGGGCAATTGCCTCTTCCTTTGGTGTAAGCGGCAAATTTTCGAAATAATCGAGCGCGTCGTTCACCGACAGGCGAGTTACCTGCGCAATATTTTGTTCATGAATCCGGACCGCCAGCACGTCCGGCTTCAACCGATCACCGTTGCAGGCAGGACAGGGCTTCGCGCTCATAAACTCTTCGATAAACTCTCTTATATAGTCGGATGCTGTTTCCCGGTATCGCCTTTCCAGATTGGGAATCAAACCTTCATAAAACACTTCCGCCACTTTACTAATGCCAAAATCGTTCTCATAGTGAAACCGGATTTTTTCGTTCATCGATCCATACAAAAGCGTGTCCAATTGTTCTTTAGGAAGTTGATCGACCGGCACATCCATCGGAATGCCAAAATGCTTACAAGCGGACGCCAACAATTGCGGATAGTAGTTGGAAACGGTTCCGGCCCAGGGCACGAAAGCCCCTTCCGCCAGGCTTTTAGAGCGGTCGGGAACCACCAGATCCGCGTCCACTTCCATATTGATGCCAATCCCCGAACAGGTTGGACAAGCTCCATACGGAGAGTTAAAGGAGAACATGCGCGGGCTCAATTCCTCAACGGAAAATCCGCATTGAGGGCAGGCCAGATTCTGTGAAAAAAGCATTTCTTCGCCATCAATAACGCCTACCAATACTGTTCCTCCCGCCAGATTCAAAGCGGTTTCCAAAGAATCGGCCAAACGGGCCGCTACATCCTCTTTTATCACAATACGGTCAACAACTGCTTCAATCGTGTGCTTTTTGTTTTTCTCCAGCACAATTTGTTCGGAAAGGTCACGAATTTCACCGTCGACACGAACTCGCACAAAACCCTGTTTACTAATGTCCTCCAATACTTTACCATGCTCCCCTTTACGTCCCCGAACCAACGGCGCAAAAATCTGGATTCGGGTTCGTTCCGGCAGTTCCATAATTCGATCCACCATTTGTTCGATTGTCTGTGAGGCGATCGGAATATCGCAGTTCGGACAAAACGGTTGTCCGATACGGGCAAACAGCAAACGCAAATAATCGTAGATTTCGGTGACTGTGCCGACCGTTGAACGAGGGTTGCGGCTGGTCGTTTTCTGATCGATTGAAATCGCAGGGGACAATCCATCAATCGAATCGACATCCGGTTTATCCATTTGTCCGAGAAACTGCCTCGCATAAGCGGACAGCGATTCGACATAACGCCGCTGACCTTCTGCATAAATCGTATCGAATGCCAACGATGATTTTCCCGATCCGCTGAGCCCCGTCAAGACTACCAGTTTGTCCCTCGGAATTTGCACATCTATATTTTTGAGATTGTGAGCTCTGGCTCCCTTAATTACAATATAATCCTGTGCCATACAGTTCTCCTTTTCTGCACGTTTCTACATTTCCCGGGAAAAACGTCGAAAGCAGGCAACATTGGTTCATGTATCTAACTAAAATCGACAAGTTCCGGCTCAATTGCCTTTTTCACGTACTGTCTGCCATGAACCTGCCGATACGGGCAGAAATTACGATGCGGAAAGTTCCAAAATGATATCGCGCAGTTCTGCCGCCCGCTCAAACTGCAGCGCTTTGGCCGCTTCTTTCATTTCTTTCTCCAGCGTCTTAATCAACTGTTCACGATCCTTCTTCGACATTTTATTGACGTTTTTCTGCAGGTTGTATTCTGTTTTGCTTTCTGCCGCTTTTGTTGCTTCAATTACGTCTCTTACCGCTTTCCGGATCGTTTGCGGCGTAATGCCATGTTCTTTATTATACGCCTCCTGAATGCTGCGGCGACGATTCGTTTCGTCAATCGCCACCTGCATCGAACGGGTAATTTGATCGGCATACATAATGACTTGGCCTTCCGCATTCCTTGCTGCGCGCCCAATCGTTTGGATAAGGGAGCGTTCCGCCCGCAAAAATCCTTCTTTATCAGCGTCCAAAATCGCTACTAAAGACACTTCCGGCAGATCCAGTCCTTCCCGCAGCAGGTTGATGCCAATCAGCACATCAAACACACCCATTCGCAAGTCGCGTAAAATCATCATCCGTTCCAATGTCTTAATATCGGAATGCAGGTAACGCACCTTAATCCCAAGGTCTTTCAGATAATCGGTCAGATCCTCCGCCATTTTCTTCGTCAGCGTAGTCACAAGCACCCGTTCATCCCGTTTGATTCGTTTGTTAATTTCACCTACCAAATCGTCAATCTGACCTTTGATCGGCCGAACGTCAATCTGCGGATCGATCAGACCAGTCGGCCGGATAATCTGCTCCACGACTTGTTCCCCGTGCTCCAGTTCATAGGGGCCGGGAGTGGCCGACACATGAATCACTTGATAAATCCTGGATTCGAATTCCTCGAATCGGAGCGGTCTGTTGTCAGCCGCCGAAGGCAGGCGAAATCCGTGCTCGATCAAAGTCAGCTTACGGCTGCGGTCTCCGTTGTACATCCCGCCGATTTGCGGCACCGTCACATGCGACTCATCAATGATGATCAAATAATCATCCGGAAAATAATCGAGCAGCGTGTTGGGTGCCGACCCGGCGGGACGCCCCTCCAAATGACGGGAATAGTTTTCGATCCCGGAACAAAATCCGATTTCCGCCATCATTTCAAGGTCATAATTGGTTCGTTGTTCCAGTCTTTGCGCTTCCAACAGCTTGCCCGCGCCGCGCAGTTCCTCGAGTCGTTCTGCCAACTCGGCCCGAATGCTCTCGATTGCCCGCTGCATTTTATCTCCGGAGGTGACGAAGTGGGAAGCCGGAAAAATGGCAATGTGCTGCCGGGTACCCACTACCTCCCCTGTTACCACATCGATTTCTGTGATGCGGTCAATCTCATCGCCAAACAGTTCCACCCGGAACGCTTTCTCGCTGCGGGATACAGGGAATATTTCCAGCACATCGCCTCGTACCCGAAACGTTCCGCGAGTAAAATTAATGTCGTTTCGTTCATACTGTATTTCGACAAGCCGCCGCAAAATGTCGTTACGCGGTTTTTCCATACCGACTCGGAGCGACAATACGTGTTCCGCATACTCGGTCGGACTACCCAAACCATAAATGGAGGAGACGGAACCGACTACAATCACATCGTTTCGCTCCAACAGGGAACTGGTTGCCGAATGGCGCAGTTTATCAATTTCGTCGTTGATTTTTGCATCTTTTTCGATATATGTGTCGGAAGACGGTATATACGCTTCCGGTTGATAGAAATCGTAATACGAAACAAAGTATTCGACCGCGTTGTGCGGAAAAAACTCTTTGAATTCGGCCGCCAATTGCGCCGCCAAGGTTTTGTTGGGTGCCAACACCAAGGTCGGCTTGTTGACATTTGCAATCACATTCGCCATTGTATACGTTTTGCCAGAGCCGGTCACACCGAGCAGAACCTGCTGTCTTTTGCCTGCCAGAATCCCTTCGGTCAACTCTGCAATCGCTTTTGGCTGATCCCCGCGCGGAGCATATTCAGACACCAATTCAAACTTTCCTCTTTGTTCCGCCATTGTCCCCACCCTTCCGATAAATTTTATTATACTAAATGAAGCCCGCCAGGTAACATAACATTTCTAACTAGTAAACAAAACCCTGCTTCCGAACTTATGTTCTATTGTATCGAAACTGCTCAGCGAAATCCAGCGACAGGTTGGAAGCAGTAAAAAACGACCGTTTCCGGTCGTCTTGTTACCACTTGCATTTTAATTCCCGTAGTTTCTCAGAATGATGATGTTTACCCGCCGATTGGCCGCACGACCGGCCGCCGTGTCATTGCTTGCAACGGGCTGATATTCCCCGTATCCAACCGCCGACATGAGTTCCGGCTTGATATTCTTACTTTCCAAGTAATGAAGCACGTTTAACGCCCGGGCAGCCGACAGGTCAAAATTGGACGGGAACTGTCCATTTGCAATCGGCACATTGTCCGTATGTCCCTCAATCGATATTTTATTGGGAAGCTCTTTCAGAAAAGGCGCAATTCCACCCAAAACCTTTTCGGCCTGCGGTTTCAATGCAGCAGATCCGGGATCGTACAAGGCAACATCGCGAAGTGTGATCTGCACCCCTTTGCCGTTCATCTCCACCAGCACATTATCACCAAGTCCATTTTGCTGCACGTATTGTTTCAGCTTGTCTGCAGCCGCCTGCAACCGTTGGTTTTCTTCCGCCATTTTTTTGCCGGCTTCCAACACATCCTGGCTGACCGATTGCCCTTTTTCATTTGGCTGCCCCTGCGGCCGGTCGTACTTCGTCTGTATAACTCCGGTTGACCCGTCATAAAACGACTGGTTTAACGAAATGGCCAACTGCGAATATTTGGTAACGTCCACTTTTGATAGAGCATACATGACTACAAAAAAAATCAAAAGCAGCGTAATCAAATCCGAATAGGTCAAGAGCCAGCGTTCATGATTTCCGCTGCTTTCCTCATGTGCCCGTCCGTTACGTCGTCTCCGCATTTACTTCGCCCGCCTCTCCCGTCGCATTCGCCGGTTCTTCGCGGTTTTTCGGCGCTAGGAACACTTTTAGCTTTTGCTTGAGAATATTCGGGTTTTCCCCGGCCTGAATGGAAAGAATCCCTTCAATCATCAATTCGCGAATCAACACTTCCTGTCGGCTGCGCGTTTTTAATTTATTGGCTATCGGCAGGAAAATCAGATTGGCGGATGCCACACCATACAATGTCGCAATAAACGCTACTGCGATGGAGGGCCCCAAACGGCTTGGATCTTCCAGACTGCCCAACACGTGCACCAACCCCATAACCGTCCCGATAATTCCCATCGTAGGTGCAAAACCGCCCGCCTGTTCGAAAATGCCTGCCCCCTTCGAATGGCGGTCTTCAATGAACGACAGCTCTGTTTCCATAATGCTGCGAACCAGTTCCGGGTCGACCCCATCCACCACTAACCGGACCCCGTTTTTGAAAAAATCGTCATTATACGTTTCAATCTTTTCCTCCAACGCCAATATGCCTTCCCGCCGGGCAATGGTCGCCAGCGACACCAGGTCGTCAATAATTTCCAATGGATTTCGCGGTTTATAACGAATTGCGATTTTCAGGATTTTCGGCAGTTCTTTAATTTGTTCAAGCGGTGTGCTGACCAGAATCGCCCCGACGGTACCGCCAAACACAATCATGCCTGCCGTCAGTTCAAACAGTGCTGTCGCTTGTCCACCTTCCATCAGGAAACCGCCGACCAGAAATCCAATCCCCAGAAGCAACCCTAAAATTGTTGTGATATCCATACGCGTTTCCTCCTGCTGCACAACATCCTATTGTTTGTGTAATGCAGAATCAACTTTTCCTTTTGACGAACGAAAAATGGAACTCCAGAACTGACGCCAGATTGGAATCGTATCCAACCTTACATATTCGCGAACCGTTTCATCCGGGACCAAAATCAAGCCCAGGCTATGCGGTTCACCATCAAATCGTGGTTTGCTCGCAAACCGAATCTCGCCTTGTTCATCCACTACTTCCAATTTGATAAACGCCGGATTCTGGTTAAGAGCAAAATGCAGTTCAAACGGAGAGTTAACCGGCACACCATTCGCTTTCGCAATGATTTCACCCGGTTTCAGCTGCAGCGATTCTGCCGGGCTGCCAGGAATTACAGACAGAATGCGAAGTCCCTGCAGGGGTTTGACGAATCGATGCGGCTTGCTTTTTTCATCTTCCATTTCAAACCGGATCAAAATCTCATGGGCGACCGGTGAAAAGACGGCTGCCACCCACAACAGAACCGGCGCAAATTTTGCCCCGGTCAATGTAAAAAAAAGCAAAAGCAGGGCATAAATCGCCAGATACTTGGATGTCCGGGCCGTTTTTTCAGCCGGATGACGGGACAATGCAACACCGGAATACCCTAATACGGCAGGAATGGGAACGATCTGCAAGCCGGACAAACCGGTAACCGGAAAAATCGTCCACCAAGCAGGCGGCTCAAATCCATTCGTACCGGTTGCCACAACGGCCGCCAGCGGCAGCACCCACAATTTTTGCAAGACAAATCCACCCACCAATCGGCCCCGTTTGCTTTGCACAAACACCGGTGTGACGCCGTCCTGCCCCTGCAAAAAGACAAGCAGCGCCTCTACCAAATGGAGAATCGCCACCAATGCCAGCAAATGAGAGACTGATAACGAGCGAATATCACTGTAGATACTGGCTGCCCACTCCCACTCGATTGAAATCCACGGCAGTGTGTTCAATAACAGGGATACGATGGAAAGAATGCCCCCCGCATAAGCAAAGCAGATAAACCGGACGTTAAAAACCAAAGCCAGGATCACAGCCAGAATCCAGACATAGACGAAGTCTGTCGGATGAAACACAATCCCTGTGCCTGACAACAAAAGGGAAGTTACGATACCGCCCAAAATGCCATATAAAAGCGATTTTAGCGTTTGGTTTTCGGCGGAAGTCACGCGAACGCCAAACAGTTTTCGTTCCAATGAAACCTGTTTTTTGTATTGTAGATACACCAGCAGAATGGCGATATAAAACAACGGAGTCAATAGAATCTGAATGAACCCTTGCCCCAGCTGAACCAAAAAAGGCCAAGCAGACATGCGGAGGTCCCCTCCCAAAATAAAAAACCCTTGAGGACATTGCCCTCAAGGGAATATTCGACAGAAAAGTTGTATTACCTTCTATTTGATCATGGAGTGTAAAACGGAAATTGCCTTTTCTATCTGCGTATCATTTGTTTTCATTTTGGCGCGGATTTGTTCGTTCAGCTTCACGGCGGTCTGCCCTTCCACTACGCCTGTCACTGACAATCCATTGATGCGCTGGAACGTTTTTACCGCATCTTCCGTTTGTTGGCTGAAGTATCCGTCTTCCCGGCCGGGAACCAATCCGAGTCCGATCAGCATTTGCTGCACGTTTTTCACACCGGTTCCGTTCATATCGCGTTTCAACGGCGTATCCGGATTCAGCGCTGTCAGTTTGAAGTAATCGGGCAGCGCAACCGGATAGTCCGGTTCAATTCCCTTCATGTGAATCCAGTTGCCCTTTGGCGTCAACCATTTGGCAATCGTATATTTGAGGTCCGATCCGTCCGCAAATGTCTGACTGGTTTGCACCGTTCCCTTACCGAACGTTTTTTCTCCCACCAGCGGGTATCCGCCCGCTTCCTTCAAAGCGGCTGCCAGGATTTCCGACGCACTGGCGGAACCACCGTCTGTCACGCAGACGATCGGATATTTGGCGCTTCCCATTTTCGATTTAAAAATTTCCTTTTTCCCTGTACGGTCTTCCATCTGCAAAATCACACCCTGATTCGGTATCAGCAGGTTGCCGATTTCCGTGACCGCTTGCAGATATCCGCCCGGGTTGCCTCGCACATCGATGATCAGACCTTTCATGCCTTGCGCTTCCAGTTTTTGCAGTTCTTCCGCAAACCGCTTGGCCGTATTTTCGGAGAACGAGGTGATCTGAATCTTGCCAATGCCGTCTCCCAAGTTCTCTGCATATACGGTTTCCAGCGGGATTTCGTCGCGAATGACCGTCACATGAATGGGATCATTCGTGCCCGGACGGGTGATTTCCAACTCCGCCGTGGTGCCTTTCTTGCCGCGAATCAACAGGACCGCTTCGTTAACCGGTTTGCCGTCCAAGACCTGCCCATTCACCTTGCGGATTTGGTCGCCCGCTTGCAATCCTGCCTTTTCCGCAGGTGATCCTTTCACAGGAGACTCGACCGTAATGCGTCCGTTGATCGATTGAACGGTGGCCCCAATTCCTTCAAACGAAGAGGACAGCGACATTTGAAACTGATCGGCGGTTTGTTTATCCATGTAAGTGGAATAGGGATCTCCAAGTGCCTGAACCATCCCGGCAATCGCACCGTCCACCAATTTCTGGTCGTTCACATTTTGATAATACTGGCTGTGAATCAATTGGTACGCTTGTTCCAATTTGGCAAAATTGGCCGAGTTCTGACCAGATAAACCGGAGCCTGCGCTGAATCCGGCGATCGGCAGCCCGCCCATTTTATAAGAAATCAGTCCATAAGCGGACACACCGCCTGCAAGCAGTGCCAGCACCATCAGAATGGCCAATGTTCTTTTGCGCAAGTGCAAATTTTTCCACCACCTTTGCTATGTCTCAATCGATTATATGAGACAAGTTGTTTGTCTAGTACATATTCCCGAAAACCGGATTTTTAGTTTTAGATTTTAAGAAACTTGCGAACAGAGAAGGCCGATCCGAACATTCCAATCAGCGCCCCAATCAGCAGCAGTGCGGCACCTACTTGGAAAATCACCGCCGTCAGCGGCAAAATGAGAATCAATGTATTTGACATCAACCTTACGACATACGAGTATCCAAGCGCTATGATCAGAATCGGAATTAAAGCTCCGAGCGCCCCCATAATCAGTCCTTCGATGAAAAACGGCCAGCGGATAAACCAGTTGGTGGCCCCCACCAGCTTCATAATTTCAATCTCGCGGCGGCGGGCGAAGATCGTGATGCGAATGGTGTTGGAGATCAGGAAAATCGCCGTAAACATCAAACCGATGACAAGCGCCCCGCCTACAACCCGAACGATATCGACCACATTATACAGTTTTTGAACCACTTCGCGGCCATCCTGTACTTTTTCCACGTTCGGGAACGTGCGGATTTGGTCGGCCAGCGCCAGCGTATTTCGCGGGTCAGCCGCTTTCACGACAAATTTGTCAGGCAGTGGATTTTCCATTTCCAACCCGTTCAACAGTTCCGCATTTTCTTTTAACTGTTGGCGAAGGATTTGAATTCCGTCCTCTTTTGACACAAACTTTACTTCCTTAATCCCGTTCGTATTTTTGAGGAGCGTTTCCAGTTTACTGATGTCCGCACGCGACACGCCCTGCTGGACAATGACATCCATCTGCACCTGCCCCTCAATTTGTTTGGTAAACGCCTGCAGGTTCATCGCCAATGTCAAAAAAACGCCGAGAATCATCAGCGACACGACTACCGATCCGATGGCGGCAACCGTCATCCACGAATTTCGGCCAATATTTTTAAATCCTTCCCGAACATGACGAAGCAGCGTTCTAATCATCGTATCCGTATACCCCCCGTTGTTCGTCACGCACAATTTGTCCGCCCTCGATTGCAATCACGCGACGTTTCATTGTGTTCACGATATCCTTGTTGTGTGTCGCCATCACGACCGTCGTGCCTTGATCGTTGATCTTATTAAACAGGTTCATAATCTCCCAGGATGTTTCCGGGTCCAAGTTGCCGGTAGGCTCGTCCGCTATGATAACAGCCGGACTGTTGACCAGTGCCCGGGCAACAGCCACACGCTGCTGTTCCCCACCGGAAAGCTGGTTGGGGAAATGCTTGCTTTTCTCACCAAGCCCCACCAGCTCCAACACTTCTTTGACGCGCGTTTTCATCTTTTTGCTCGGGGTACCGATGACTTCCATCGCAAACGCTACGTTTTCATACGCGGTCAATTGCGGAAGCAATTTGAAATCTTGGAATACAACGCCAGTTTGTCGGCGCATATAGGGGATTTTTCGATCTTTTAAACGATCCACGTTAAATCCGTTAACAAAAATCGTCCCTTTGGTCGGCTTTTCTTCCCGATACATCAATTTAATAAAGGTGGATTTTCCCGCACCGCTGGGACCGACCACATAAACAAATTCACCACGGTTAATTTTCACGCTGATTCCTCGCAGAGCGGAAACCCCGTTCCCATACGTCTTCCACACGTCATGCATTTCGATCATGAACGTTTTCCACATCCTTTTTTTCGTATTGAAACGTTACACGCACGATTTCCTGAGCCCAATCCTTTTCAAATTTCGACACTTCCCGGCAAAATCCTCTCTATCCATGAATTATACAGGACATTTTACGTGTGAAGGTCAGGTATTGTTTGGCAAAATGATGGAAAACCCGATATGGTCGAAAAACCCCGACAATAAAAAAGGGTCTGTCAACTTGGCAGACCTCTCGTCCTTCCATAGATTCCACTGTTTCTCTCCTTTACTCAGGGCCTCCTGTCGCGCCGATTTTTGGATCCGCCAATTGAATGTGGCCTTCTATTTCCACCTGCGTGGAAAACGGAATCTGCTGCATGTCGCCCAAAACAAATGCGTGCATGAACGGTGGCTGCGGCCCCCCTGCCTGAGGAAGCAAAGATTCCAGATAGCGACGGTACAAATTCGGTAAATCGGTTTTTGACAAAGGAAGCAGCGGAGTATGTTTGCCGGTGTGCGACATCGCGGCGGCCGCCATCGCCATTCGCCAGTCTGTGGGCAGGAACGTAAACGCATCCCCTTTCCCCGGCGTATGGCGGCCAAACCCGATTTGCGTCGCTTTACTCTTGGCTCGGGCAAAAAGAATTGCCATCTCCTGCGGAGTACTGCCTGAAAAACGCTCCACCGTACCATTCACAACACTTCTGCACTCTTCTTCCACCCGTCTCGAAATGATCGATTCCGAACCGATAATCGTCACATGGCGGTGTTTTTCCCTTTGGAGAAACCGTCTGGTCAAATCCGGCAGGGAGTCCCGCTGCGCATACAAAATCGGGGTTCCCATATGGGCGGCAAAACCGAACACAGGCAGCGACTCCTCAACCGTCTCGGAAGAAATCAGAAATGTGTTGCCGGTGATCATTTCTGGCATCGTATCCGGCAAATATCTTCGTCGCCAATCCGCGATATGAACCATTTGCACATACGGATCATTCTGCTCAAAGTGGAGCGTCGAATAGCCTGCCCGATGCAACTGGCCGATGGCCGCCGCTGTGAAGGGCCCGACTAACAGCACAGCAGCAGGCGCATTTTTGCCGGTCGGTTGAATCCTGTTTATCTCCCGCATCAACTGGTTGGACAGATCCCCGTGCCATGAAAACAGCACCATCGCGTGGATTGGAAAATGAATCAGGGAAACTGCCGGTACCACTGTGCGAAAATCATTCCCGGTTGCCAGCAAAACCGCATTTGGCAACTGTTTCCCGCCGCTCGGAAACAACAGTTGGCTGATCGCAATCGACAACCGTTCCGGATCCCCAAACGGAATCCGTGTTGTAGCTACCGTGTTCATGAAAGTCCTCCTGTAGGCATTGTTCCTTTCAGCCTATGAGGGGGACCAAAGTGGTGTGATTGAAAATCATTCCAGCAAAACTTCAAAATGGGAGGGTCTCTTTTTTGGAATGTTTGTTATAATATCTTTTGATACAATTAATAGCAAAGGAGGCGATTCCCGAATGGCTGATGAACAACAACAAAAGTTTGATATGATGAAACAACTGATTGCCATGGTGGCAAAGAACAACGAAAAGATTGATGAAAACAACAGGAAGCTTGATGAAAACATAGAGAGGATTGATAAAATCAGCGCGAAGCTCGATGAAAACACCGGGAAACTTGATAAATTAGCTCAGGAATTTACGGAGTTTAAACACGAAATGAATGAATTTCGCAAGGAGACAAACGACCGTTTGGACAGGATTGAGGACCGTATGGAACATCTTACGCAAAAATGGATCGATACGGACCGCGAAGTATATCGTCTGAAGCAAAGACAAGTTAAATAAAGGCTTGCTGCTTGTCAAGTCCAAAACTCAGGCCCCTCATCCGCAAAGTAATCCAAATTGAAGCGTGTACGCTTATATGCTGCAAACGGGGACACTCCCAGGTTGTAATCCATCACCAATTGAGCTAACTCTTCACCTGCCGACCTCTTTTCCACTCATTTTACCAACTGCTCCCATACAATGAATTTGGTCGAAGCATATTCCACTGTTAATCCTGAATAGAACTGAACCCGCACTGGAAGATGTTGTTGTGTCCAACTGCGGCAATCAAACACAAAAAACCGTTTACCGCTCCAAATGATTCTGAAGAGGTAAACGGTCTGTTCGTTCTTAGGATCTTCCAATGTATTTCATACAAATCTTTACAGATGGCGACAAGTTTCCACAACAAAAATGCAATACGGCTTGTTATACCAACAACTTTCAGTCAAAAACCCGGTCTGACCTTTGCGTCAGATTTCCCCTTCTAAGGCCTGTTCGACCCACTGTCCAAGGGAAGTGATCTGACCTTTGGCGCGTTCCAGCGCCTGCCTGACCTGCGGACCGGCTGTGCCGCCCAACACGTTGCGCGCATCGACCACCGTCCGAATGTCGATCACCTGATACACATCCGACTCAAACAGTTCGCTGTGCTGTTTGTACTCGTCCATACTCAGATCGGTCAGGAACTTCCGATTCGAGATGCAGTACAACACCAGTTTGCCGATCACTTCGTGCGCCTGGCGGAATGGCATATTTTTCCGCACCAGATAATCGGCCAGATCGGTCGCGTTGGAGAAGTCTTCTTTAACCACCTGCTGCAGCCGCTCTTTGCGCACTTCCATCGTACGGATCATGCCCGCCAACAGAGCAAGCGATCCTCTGAGCGTTTCAACCGTGTCAAACATGCCTTCTTTGTCTTCCTGCAAATCTTTGTTGTATGCGAGAGGCAAACTTTTCAGCACCGTCAACAGCCCGAACAGATTGCCATAGACCCGTCCCGATTTGCCGCGGATCAATTCGGCGACATCCGGATTTTTCTTCTGCGGCATAATCGACGATCCGGTGCAGTACGCATCATCCAGTTCGACAAAACCGAACTCGGTCGAAGACCACATCACCAGTTCCTCACAAAATCGGGTCAGGTGCATCATCAAAATCGAGGCGTCACTCAGAAACTCCAGAATGAAATCACGGTCGCTGACGGCATCCATCGAGTTTTCATAAATACGGGCAAAACCCAGTTCCTTTGCGACCAACTGACGGTCGATCGGGAACGTCGTACCAGCCAATGCGCCGGCGCCAAGCGGCAAAATGTCGATCCGTTTCAATGCGTCCTGCAGCCGTTCCGCATCGCGTGAGAACATCCCGACATAAGCGAGCAGGTGATGCGCCAACAAAACCGGCTGCGCCCGCTGCAGGTGCGTATAGCCGGGAATCACCACGTCTAAATGAGCGTCTGCCGTATCCACCAACGCCTGCATCACATCTGCCAGCAGCGCGATAATCTGTTTCACTTCCCTGCGCAGGTACAGATGCATGTCGGTGGCCACCTGATCGTTGCGGGAACGCCCCGTATGCAGTTTGCCGCCGACCGGCCCGATCCGCTCGATCAGGTACTTTTCAATGTTCATATGAATGTCTTCGTTTTCCACCGCATATTCCAGCCTGCCCGCCCGCACATCCGCCAGAATCGACAAAAGCCCTTCCCGGATTTTGTCTGCATCTTCCTGTGGAATGATGCCGCAGGCACCCAGCATTTTCACATGCGCAAGAGAGCCGCGGATATCATCCACGGCCAATTTTTGATCAAATCCGATAGAAGCGGTAAACTCCTCCACCAGCTTGTCTGTCTGTTTGGTAAAACGCCCACCCCATAGTTTTGACACGTCCAGCCTTCCTTTCGGGACATATGGTCATCGTTGCAAATCTCTACTTACTTACCCGCGTTCTGCCTGACTCCGGAAGCCACCTTCAGACGCAGCGCATTGAGACGGATAAAGCCAGTCGCATCCGATTGATTGTACGCTTGAGTCGGATCGGCTTCCATCGTGGCAATGTTCGGATTGTACAAGCTGACCGGGCTTTTTACACCAGCCCCGATCACGTTGCCTTTGTACAGTTTAAGTCGAACGGTGCCGGTCACATTTTTCTGGCTTTCGGTGACAAGCGCCTGCAGGGCCAGTCTTTCCGGCGCGAACCAGAAACCGTTGTACACCAGCCCGCTATAGCGGGGAATCAGAGAATCCCGCAACTGCATCACTTCCCGGTCCATCGTCAGCGATTCCATCTTCCGATGTGCCGTAAACAGAATGGTTCCGCCCGGTGTTTCATAAACGCCGCGGCTCTTCATGCCGACAAACCGGTTCTCGACCATGTCCACCCGACCGATTCCATGTTTGCCGCCCAGTTCGTTCAACGTCTCCATCACTTGCAGCGGCGACATGCGTTTGCCGTTTATCGCCACACAGTTTCCCTGCTCAAACTCCAGTTCCACATATTCCGCCTGATCGGGCGCATCTTCCGGCGCTACACTCAGCACGTACATCTCTTTGTTTGACTCGTGGCTGGCGTCAAACCACGGGTCTTCCAACATACCGCTTTCAAAGCTGATATGGAGCAAATTGCGGTCCATCGAATACGGCTTTGCCGCAGTAGCCTGCACCTGAATTCCGTGCTTCTCCGCATAGGCGATCATTTCCGCCCGGCCCGGGAATTGCTCACGGAATGATTCGAGCCGCCACTGTGCAATCACTTCCAGTTCAGGAGCCAGTGCGGCTGCCGTCAGTTCAAAGCGTACCTGATCGTTTCCTTTGCCAGTCGCTCCGTGCGCAATGGCAGTTGCCCCTTCCGCGCGTGCAATCTCGACCATCCGCTTGGCGATCAATGGGCGCGCAATACTGGTTCCCAGCAAATACTGCCCCTCGTAGAGGGCTCCCGCCTGAAACATCGGGAAAATAAAATCACGCGCAAACTCGTCTCGCAAATCGTCAATATAGACTTTGCTGGCGCCCGTTTTCAGCGCTTTTTCCTCCAAACCGTCCAATTCATCCTTTTGGCCGATATCGGCTGTAAAAGCGATGATTTCCGCATCATACGTCTCTTTCAGCCATGTCAGGATTACGGATGTATCCAATCCACCCGAATATGCCAATACAATCTTCTGCTTCGCCATCTTTCCCCGCTCCATTCCATCATCAGATCCCGTTTGCCGCCGAAACGGAAACATCATCCTCTTTGAATATAAAGAAACACACAGCCGTTTGCAAAACATATTTGGATTTTTGCACCGTTGCAGTTTTACGCCATTGAAATCTTACGCCATTGTTGCTACCAGGATCGCTTTTTGCACATGCAGACGGTTCTCCGCCTCATCAAAAATCACCGAGTGCGGTCCGTCAATCACCCCTGCCGACACTTCTTCACCGCGATGGGCAGGCAGACAATGCATAAACAGAAAATCCGATTTTGCATGTTGGGCGAGCGCTTCATTCACCTGAAAATCGGCAAACTTCCTGACCCGTTCCGCCTGTTCCGCTTCCTGTCCCATGCTGGCCCAGACATCCGTATAAATCAAGTCGGCATTTTTGACCGCTGCAACCGGGTCATTTGTCAACATCAGCTCGGTCCCGAATTGCTGTGCCAACTGTTTTGCTTCCTCTACAACTGCGGCATCACATTCATACCCCGGCGGTGTTGCCACCCGCATATGCAAGCCAAATTTCGGAGCCGCCTGAATCCAGGAGTTGGCCATGTTGTTGCCGTCCCCCACGTACGCGACAGTCAATCCTTCCAAACGGCCCTTATGTTCTTTTAATGTCAGGATGTCCGCCATCACCTGGCAGGGATGGTGCAAATCCGTCAATGCGTTAACCACCGGAACGGTCGCGTATTCGGCCAATTCCCGCACATTCTCATGCGAGAACGTGCGGATCATGATGCCGTCCACATAGCGGGACATCACCTGCGCCGTATCGGGAATCGGTTCTCCCCGGCCAATCTGCGTGTCGTTACCCGACAGAAAAAGCGCGTGGCCGCCCAATTGGAACATGCCGACTTCAAACGATACCCGCGTTCGGGTCGACGCTTTCGTGAAAAACATGCCCAACGTCTTGCCTGCCAGCGGATGGTACACTTCCCCACTTTTTTGTTTGTGTTTGATTTCCTCTGCCAGTTTGATCAAGTATTGCAATTCGTCCGGCGTATAATCAGTAAAATCGATAAAGTCGCGTCCCTTCAACCCTGCTTGTAACCCGCTCACGACAGTTGAATTAGTCATGCAGATGGCTCCTCCCCCGTAAAAGTCAAGTTTCCTTTCCCGTTAAACAACCTGTTGTACCGGTGACAGCGGCCTTGGCTGCGGCTGTGTTTGATGTTCCACCGCCTGCAGCAGCGCTTGTGCCGTATCGAGCGATGTCAGACAGGGTATGCGCGTTTCCACGCTGAACCGTCTCAGCCAGAACCCCAGCCGCTCGGGATTCTGTCCGCGCGTCGGGATGTTCAACACCAGCCGGATTTTGCCCGACTTAAGCAGCTGCTCGATTTCGTCCTGTTGTTTCTCCACCCGCTGGATGTTCTGCACGCCGTTTTGCGCCAGCGATTGAGCTGTCTGCGGCGTTGCATACAATGTATACCCCAGTTCAGCAAACCGCTTGAGCAGCGGAACGGCTGCCTGCTTTTCCCGTTCGGTGATGGCACAAAACAAACCGCCCGGCTGCAATCCGATTCCCACACCCGCAAACGCGTTCGTCACAGCCTGGATATAACCGTCCCCGATTCCGAGCACTTCGCCGGTCGATTTCATTTCCGGTCCAAGATGAATATCGAATCCGGTGATTTTTCCGAACGAAAATACGGGTGCTTTGACTACTACATAGGGCTGGTTTTGGGCGAGACCGGTTCCGTATCCGCTGTTCACCAGCCGTTCCCCCAGCGATAACCGCACAGACAGCTCAATCAGCGGAATGCCGGTCACTTTCGAAATAATCGGCACCGTACGCGACGCACGAGGGTTCACTTCCAGCACATACACATGGCCTTCGTAGATCACAAACTGAATATTGACAAGTCCGACCACCGGCAAGTGAAGGGCGATTTTTTGCGTATAGTCCACAATCGTCTGAATTTCTTCAGCCGACAACGTTTGCGGCGGATAAACCGCCATCGAATCGCCGGAATGAACACCCGCCCGCTCAATATGTTCAAAAATGCCGGGAATCAGCGCGTTCTCCCCGTCACAGACCGCGTCAACTTCCACCTCTTTGCCAGCCAGGTACTGGTCGATCAAAATCGGGTGTTCCGGATTGACATCGACCGCTGCCCGCATATAATCCCGCAGTTCCGTTTCATTGTGAACCACCGCCATGGCTCGACCGCCAATTACGTAGGACGGACGAACGATCACCGGATACCCGAGCGCGGTTGCCACTTTTACGGCGCCTTCCACGTCATGCGCGGTGCCCCCGTCGCTTTGCGGAATGTTTTGTTCCAGCAAGAAGCGTCGGAACGCATCCCGGTCTTCCGCCCGGTCAATCGCTTGCAATGAGGTGCCGGCGATCTGTACACCGGTTCCGGCCAGCGCCTGTTCCAGTTTTACAGCCAGGTTGATCGCCGTTTGTCCGCCGTACTGGACAAACACACGTTCCACACCCTCTTTTTCAATCACATTCAATACATCTTCCAGTGTCAGCGGTTCAAAATACAGACGATCCGCCGTATCAAAATCGGTCGATACCGTTTCCGGATTGTTGTTGATAATAACCGTCTCGTATCCCAGCCGTTTCAACGCCCACACAGCATGCACCGAACAATAGTCGAACTCGATGCCCTGCCCGATCCGGATCGGTCCCGAGCCGACCACCAGCGCCTTTTTCCGAGTGGAGGGGACCACTTCGTCCTGGCTGCGATAGGTCGAATAATAATACGGGGTCGCCGATTCAAATTCGGCCGCACATGTATCCACCAACAGATAGGAAGGTACAATTCCTTGCGCCAAACGTTGCGCCCGAATTTGGTTGCCCGTCACCCCCGTCAGGCGTGCGATCCGGTCATCGGAGAAACCGAGTTTCTTCGCCTGCAGCAGGAGGTCTCGCGGCAAGGAGACAGACTGTTGCTCTCGCCCGGTCGCCTCCAGTTGTTGTTCAAACCGTATCAGTTTCGCTAACTTGCTGACAAAAAACGGATCGATGCCTGTCAGCTCACAGATCTGCTGCGGAGCCCAACCGCGCCGCAACGCTTCCGCCAAAGCAAACAGCCGGCGGTCATCCGGTTCCTTGGCCAGAATCCGCTCGACTTCCACATCCGTCAACTGATCGACGCCTTTTAACGCAAGTCCGTCCAGACCGATTTCAAGCGAACGGAGCGCTTTTTGCAGTGCCGCTTCAAACGAACGTTCAAGCGCCATCACTTCGCCGGTCGCTTTCATTTGTGTACCTAGCGTCCGGTCGGCGGTCGGAAACTTGTCAAACGGCCAGCGCGGGATTTTCACCACCACATAATCGAGCGCCGGTTCAAAGGAAGCGTATGTTTTGCCGGTGACCGGGTTCAAAATTTCATCCAGCCGTTTGCCGACCGCGATTTTCGCCGCCATTTTGGCAATCGGATAACCGGTCGCTTTGGATGCCAGCGCAGACGAACGGGAAACGCGCGGATTCACTTCAATCACGCAGTATTCGCGGCTGGTCGGATGCAGCGCAAACTGCACGTTGCAGCCGCCTTCGATTTTCAGGGCCCGAATGATGTCTACCGCCGCCGTACGCAGCATCTGATATTCCTGATCGGTCAACGTCTGGGACGGGGCCACGACGATGCTGTCACCCGTATGTACGCCCACCGGATCGATGTTTTCCATATTACAGATGGTAATGCAGGTATCTGCCGCATCACGCATCACTTCATACTCGATTTCTTTCCATCCTTTGATGCTTCGTTCCACCAGAATCTGGCTGATCGGGCTCTGCTTCAGCCCGCGTGTCGCGATCGATTTGAATTCCTCGATTGTCTCCGCGATGCCGCCACCCGTTCCGCCCAGTGTATACGCAGGACGGATAATCACCGGCAGACCGATTTTTTCGACAAAATCTAACCCTTCCTGCAGCGATTCAACCACTTTGGACTCCGGAATCGGCTGTTTGATCGAATACATTAAATCCTTAAAAAGCTGGCGATCTTCCGCCTGTTTGATCGATTCCAACTGAGTGCCGAGCAGTTTGACTCCGAATTGGTCCAGCACGCCCGCTTCATGCAGATCGACTGCCAGGTTCAAACCGGTCTGACCGCCGAGCGTCGCCAGCAACCCATGCGGCCGCTCTTTTTCAATAATACGTGCCAACGAAGCGACGTTTAGCGGTTCAATATAGACAACATCCGCCACATCCAAATCGGTCATGATCGTGGCCGGGTTGGAGTTCACCAGTACGACACGATATCCTTCTTCCCGCAACGCCTTGCAAGCTTGCGTTCCGGCATAATCAAACTCCGCCGCTTGGCCGATCACAATCGGCCCGGATCCAATTACAAGAATCGTATCTGAAGGCTGTATATTTGACACCTTTGCTGTGTTATTTGCCGACGAGTGCAAGATAATGCTCCCCCTGTTCCGCCATAAGCTGCATGAATTTCATAAACAGTTCTTCCGAATCGCGCGGTCCCGGACAGGCTTCCGGATGGAACTGCACGGAAAAAGCAGGCAGGCCTTTTACACGTACCCCTTCAATCGAACCGTCGTTCACATGAATATGGGTCACTTCCAACGCGTCCGGGAAGTTCTCATCAAGCACCGCATATCCATGGTTTTGCGAAGTAATCCAAATCTGCCCGGTAGTCAAATCTTTCACAGGATGGTTGGATCCCCGATGACCGAACAGCATTTTCCCCGTGCTGGCGCCAAACGCAAGCGACAACAACTGATGTCCCAAACAGATCCCCATCAGCGGGTACGTTTCCGCCAGTTTGCGGATGGTCGGCAAAATATCCGTACACTCGGTCGGATCGCCAGGCCCGTTTGACAACACAATGCCATCCGGCTGCAATTCCTGGATTTTGTTAAACGAGGTGCGGGCCGGTACCACCGTCACCTTGCATCCCAGATCTACAACCGACTGAATAATATTTGTTTTCGCTCCAAAATCCATCACAACCACATGGTAACGCCCTGCGATAGATGCCTGGTACATTTCAGGCGTGGTTGCTTTCTGCACATGCCCCTGCAAAGGCAGCGAAAAATCAAACTGTTTCGCATCCGGCACTTCCGCTGTTTCCGCCGGCACAATCCAGCCTTTCAATGATCCTTTATCGCGAATCAGCCGAACAATCGCTCTTGTATCGACTTCCGTCAAACCGACAATTCCATTTTCCTGCAAGTAGTCGAAAAGCGTCCGATCGCTCTGCCAATGGCTCGGCTCGTCACACGATTCTGCCGTAACAAACCCTGACAACCACGGCTTACGCGATTCAAAATCGTCGGAATTGATTCCATAATTTCCGATCAATGGATATGTCATGACCACAATCTGTTCCGTATAGGAAGGGTCCGTCAAAATTTCCTGATATCCCGTCATACCGGTATGAAACACAACTTCTCCATATCCTCGGACCGGGCGGCCAATGATTTTTCCTTCAAAAATATGCCCGCTCTCAAGGATCAAATAGCCCTTTTCCTGCATCCCGGTTCCCCCTCCCATGATGTCAACTTTTTTCTACATTGTATATAAATGCAGCTCCTCGAATTATTATACGTAGCAATGCATAATTTTGCAATGTTTTTTTCACCTTGACGCATGAACCTTTCCTGAACACCCTGCATATAGTGCAATTACCTTAAAACACCGCTCCAACCCATACGGAGGTGCATAGACAGGGGGACGGAGCGTTGATATAGATGGTCCCTTTCAAGGGCATTTCATCTTAAGGCCGCGCGGGCCTTTTTTGTTTTTAATGCATTTTCTGTTTTTGGGCGTTTGTATTTTTTGCGCGAAAAAAAGATGCCCTGTTTGCAAGGCATCCCGGTTGCATGACTGGCTTTTCGATTCGTTTTCTTATCAGCGGTTACGCTTCCTGACGCTCGTTTTTTGGCAAGAATAGAATCAGGAGGAAACTGAGCAGAGTCAAAATCATAACTCCCCAATAAACACTATGCAGCGAGACGGTTAACCCGTCTTGCAGCAATGTAAGCACTTCTGCCGGAAGCGCCTCCCGTTTGGCAGGGTCCAAGAGGGAATTTGTGACGTCCAAGTCAAGCGGCACATCCAAGTTTTTCCCCTGCGCCTGCAAATACGAATGCATCCGAATATTTAAAATCCCGGCCAACAGCGACGCGCCTACCGTACTGCCCAAAATTCGCATAAACATATTGGACGCGGTCGCCACACCCCGTGTCTGCCAATCCACGCTGCTTTGAATCGAGACGATAAATGTGGTCGTCGCCAGCCCCATCCCGACCCCAACGAAAAACGAACCGACTGCTGCCCAAACGGGGCCATACTGCGGCTGCAGCGTGACAAAAAAGGCGGACCCAATTAACAAGGCAACGCCACCAGCCAACGCAACGCTGCGAGAACCCAATCGAATCATCAACCGGCCGCCAACCGTAGAAGCCAGTGGCCAGCCGACTGACATCATACCCAATGTAAAACCGGCAATGGTCGGCGGACGCTCCATCACCCCTTGTACAAACGTCGGCAAAAACGAGGATACTCCCATCATTACGGCACCGGTTGTAAGGGAAGCCAGGTTCGATACGGCAATCAGCCTATTTTTCCAGATTCCAATCGGCATCAGCGGTTCTACCGCCCGCCGTTCCTGCCATAAGAACAGAAGCAGTCCCACGACGAACAGAAGCAGTAAAAGCAGGACTTGCGTCGATGTCCACGCCCAGGTAACACCGCCCTGTATCAGGACCACCATCAACGAACTGATCGAAATCAGCAGCAAGGCGGAGCCAAGATAGTCGATCTTATGGCTTTTTTTCTCCACCCCTTCATGCAAAAACAGATGGATTCCGGCAATTGCTGCAATTCCAATCGGAAGATTGATCCAAAACACCCAGGACCAGTTTATGTACTGTACAAAAACACCGCCCAATGTCGGTCCAATAACGGAAGAAATGCCCCATACGCTGGACAGATAGCCTTGAATCTTGGCGCGTTCCTCCATGGTATAGATATCGCCGACAATCGTCGTCGCGATCGGCTGCACCGCCCCTGCTCCCAAACCTTGCAGAAGACGGAAAACAATCAGGGCGGTCATCGATTTAGCCATTCCGCACAAAAGAGACCCAATCAGAAAAATGATCACCCCTGCCGTAAAAACCGGCTTCCTGCCAAATAGATCGGACAGCTTGCCGTAAATCGGAACCGAAATGGCCTGCATCAATAAAAACGAGGAAAATACCCAGCTAAATAAGGAAAAGCCTCCCAACTCCGCCACAATGCTCGGCATCGCGGTTGAAACAATCGTACCCTCAATGGCGGCCATAAACATGGCTAACATCACCGCGCCGAGTACCAGTCCACGTCGGGTTGCCTTCTGTTGATTTATGGCACCCTGCTGCGCTCGCTCCAATTGTGATTCCCTCCGTTCCTTTTTCCTGAATAACAGTTATTATGATACCATAATTTGCCTTGCTTCGATGTGCCTGTCAAATCGGAAGCAGACGCACAGGCACCGCATCTCGCTGACGGACGTTTTCCGCTATGCGGACGCACAGGCACCGCATTTGCGGAAAGATGCGAAAAGCCTTGGCACCAACGGCCAAGGCCCCGACAAACCCTTTTATTGGGAGCGCAACACAGATCGGTCAGATCGCTTACAGCACCATCACAATACGGGATGCTTCGCCTTTATGTAAACGGTCAAATCCTTCGTTAAGCTCTTCCAAAGAAACGGTTCCTGTCAAAATCCGGTCTACCGGCAGACGTCCCTGTTTAAAAAGTTCGATGTAGCGCGGAATATCCCGGGAAGGAACACAACTGCCGACATACGATCCTTTAATTGTTCGTTCCTCTGCCGTTAACGTCACCTGCGGAAACGAAAACTGATGGCTGGGATCAGGCAATCCGGTCGTGACAGTGGTCCCTCCCCGGCGAGTAATCTGGTAGGCAACTTGCATCGCAGGAACTGCACCCGCTGTTTCAAATGCATAATCGACACCACCGTTGGTGGCCGCACGAATTTTCTGCACCGTTTCCGGGTCACGCGAATCAAACACGTCGGTGGCACCCAACTGCTTCGCCAGTTCCAGTTTATTCGGGTTCAGATCAACCGCCACAATTCGCCGGGCACCTGCTACAACCGCTCCCAGCAAAGCGCTCAAACCAACACCGCCTAAACCGACCACTGCCACCGTGCTGCCCGCTTCTACACGAGCCGTGTTGATCACGGCTCCGACTCCCGTCATCACGGCGCAACCAAACAACGCCACCTGTTCAAACGGAACATCAGGATCTACTTTAACCAGTGAATTGCGCGCGATAACCGCATATTCGGCAAAACCGGAGACGCCTAAATGGTGATGAATCTCCTGATTTCCAGCGTGAAGTCTGCGTTCTCCGCTTAACAACGTGCCAGCCGTATTGCTTTGCGCGCCTGGTTCGCACAGCGCCGGACGTCCTTCCTGACAAGGCAGACAGTGCCCGCAGCTTGGTACGAATGAACAGACAACATGATCACCCGGTTTCAGATCGGTTACCCCTTCGCCTGTTTCTACCACAATCCCGGCTGCTTCATGTCCAAGCGCCATGGGCATCACCCGCGGTCGCGAACCGTTGATAACAGAAAGATCGGAATGGCACAGACCTGTAGCTTTGATTTGCACCAATACCTCGCCATACTTGGGAGCATCCAGTTCCAACTGTTCAATTTTTAACGGTTGGCTGATTGCATAGGGAGCTTCCAGTTTCATTTCGTGCAGCACGGCGGCTCTGATTTTCATACTTATATACCCTCCTTTACCCTCTCTTAACGATCAATATGAAGTTTTCTAATTCTACATTCTCCATCGGGTTGATATATCCTAGCGAATCGCGGATAATTTTTTAATTTCCTGCCAATCGAAAAAAGGCGACCACAAGAGCCGCCTCACCACCAGTAGCCTCCCCACCCCCATGCGAATGCAAAGAAAAAGGCAAATGCAATCAGAAACACGATGGCCCAAGCGGACCATCCAGCACCAAATCCCCAGGGAGCCCCGGCCACTCCGCCGGGTGCTCTGCCGACTCCGTACGGAACCATGCCATCCCCTCTTTTCTTTTCACGATATTACACTATAGCCGTTCATACCCTTATCATATGTCAGACTTCGTTCAAACGGCTGGACTGCCGCCTGTATACAGAGAATTGGGCTGTGTCAAAAACCTGCTCGTTTCCGAAGCGTGACAAATTTCGAGTAGACGAGACATGCTGCCGCATGTATACTTATACTTGATTTTGTATATTCATTTAGGAAGTGACGTTCTATGCAATTCCGCAAAGCCGTAATGGCGGACACAGAGGCAATCTATGAACTGATCCAGTCCCACGCGGATCAAGGACTCCTGCTGCCACGGCCGCGTATTTCACTATACGAAAACCTGCAATCTTTAACAGTCGTGGAAGAGGAAGGGCGTATCGTTGGTGTTGGCGGATTGCATATTCTATGGCAAGACTTGTCTGAAATCCGTTCGCTGGCAATTGCGCACGACAAAAAAGGGATGGGCCTTGGCCGCGAGCTGGTCTCCATCCTGGTAAAAGAATCGCAGCAGTTAGGAATCCCGCGCATATTGTCGTTGACTTATCAGGTAGAATTCTTCCAAAAGTGCGGCTTCCAAATCGTACAAAAAGAAACCCTTCCGCAAAAAGTATGGAAGGATTGTGTAAACTGCAGCAAATTTTTAACCTGTGACGAAATCGCGATGCTTCTGACCGTGCCGGTTACTCGTCCGTTACCGGTCAAACCGGATGAAACAACTCCAATTCCTTTGAAAGTTCTATAAAGCAGCCATAAAGAAAACTTGGCTTTCGTTAAGCCTTTGGCGCAGACGGAAGCCTAGTTGAACTTATACTATCGCACGCTTTAAATTACACTTTCCGATAGTGAAACGAAAGCCCTGGCAAAGCAGAAATGTACTTTCCCGGGGCTTTTACTTATGCTTTCGTTTCCGGGTGCATTACGGCAGAGGTTGTTATATCCACAAGGGTCGGTTTATTGCGGGAGAGCGCTTGTTGTAAAGCTGTGTCCAGTTGATTATCCCGATCGACACGAATTCCTTGCCAGCCACACGCTTCCGCCAATTTTACAAAATCGGGGTTGGTCAATTCCGTGCTGCCCGTATCTTGAAATCCACCAGCCTGCATTTTGTCCCTTTCCATTTGCAGCGAATGGTTGTTCAACACAATTACGATGATTGGCAGCTTGTAGCGGACAGTTGTCAACAACTCGGCTAACACCATTTCAATGCCGCCGTCACCGACGATACACACCACTTGTCTTTCCGGATAGACCAGTTTTGCTGCTATGGCAGCAGGCAGTCCAAAGCCCATCGTACGCCATTCACCGGAAAACAGAAACTCTTGCTTCTGGGCGCGGAAATTTCGATTGATCCAAACGGTATGGTTCCCTGTATCCAGCGCAATGATCGCATCCGGCTGTACGGCCATTTCAACTGCGCGGACAACCCGTGCCGGGTGGATAGGAGAGCCAGACTGCTTTCCTTCCTGCTCGTTTTCCTTCTGCCACCTCTGCTTGACCGATTTCCACCTGGAAATCCAATCGTCATTTTCCTTGTAACTGGATAAACTTTCTGCCAACAACGGAACCACCGTTTGTGACTGAGCCACAATGCCCACTTCTACAGGGATTCCCTTGGCGATATTGACTGGATCATTGTCGATCTGGATAATCCGCGCATCTGTAGGCACATACCCTTCCGGCCACCATGTATCCCCAACAAGCAGCACAACATCTGCCTGTTTGAAAACATCTGCCGCATATGGATTGCCGCCCTGACCAATGCCGCCCAACAGATAGTCGGAACTCTCCGGCAGAATGCCTTTGGCCCCGAGGCTTAGCAATATGCCGGCCCCCCACTGCCGGGCCAATTTTTCAAGCTGGGAAGCGGCCTGTTTCGCTCCGATTCCTGCCAAAATCATCGGTTGTTTGGCAGATTCCATGATTTGCAGCGCTTGTTGCAGATCCTCCTTTTGGAATGCCGCCGCTCCCTTTATGACCGTGGCTTTCGGGCGCAGCTTTGAAGGAATCAACATCGTAAACATGTCTTTGGGGATGGAGAGATGGCTGACTGCCCCCTGTGTAAGAGAGGTTTGCATCGCTTTGACCAGGACTTCAACAACCGCGAAAGGGCTTACGAGCTGTGTGCTGTAAGCCGCAAGCGGTCTGATCAGTTCCTGCTGGTTAATATACTGTTTGTATTCGGTGCCAATCTTATCAGTCGGCGCTTGCCCGGTAATCACCAGAACAGGCGCTTTATCCAGATAGGCGTCACCCAATCCGTTCAACAGATTGCCCAACCCCGGCCCCATAGTAGCCGCACAAACGGCCAGCGCACCTGTCAACTTGGCCTCCGCAGACGCCATCATGGCTGCCGCCGACTCATGTTTCACAGCAATAAAACGAATCTCGTCCTGCTTGGCGATCGCATCCAGCAGTCCTAAAATCGCGTCACCCACAACACCGTATATTCGCTTTACTCCCCACAGCTTTAACTGATCCAGAATCAACTCGGCAACCGTTCGGTTGTTCCATGGCGTTTTCAGTTTGTTTGATGTCGGCTGCGCGGACTCAACTCCAGCACCGCTGTTTTGCAGTGTTGGGTCGGTTGAATTTATGTCCATGATCCCGTCTCCTCAATCGCGGTTTTCGGCTTCTTCCTTAACCTGTCTCGAAAGACGGGGATTTATGCTTATACCGATGCGGTCGACTCCGCCAATACCGATTCCAGTATGGATACCGCCTGATCGATATGTTCCTTTTCTACGATTAAGGCAGGCGTAAACCGCAGCGCACTGCCGCCAGCCACCGTCAACAACAGCCCTTTTTCCAGACAAGCTTTTACAATGTCGGCAGCCGGACGGTCCAGTTCCAATCCGACCAACAGGCCCAGTCCGCGAACTTCTTTTGCCATCGGATATTTTGTCACGAGCGTCTGCAATTTCTCCATCAGATAATGGCCCATTTCCTGGACATGTTGCATAATATGCTGTTCCAGCAAGGTTCCGACGGTTGCAAGCGCAGCCGTTGTGGCCAGCGGATTGCCGCCGAATGTGCTGGCATGTGTGCCAGGCACCATCACATCCGCAATCTTCTGTTTGGCCAGCACCGCCCCGATCGGCACTCCATTCGCCAATCCTTTCGCCAAAGCGACGATATCCGGCTCCACTCCGAATTGTTCATAAGCAAAAAATGTGCCGGTTCTTCCCACGCCCGTCTGCACTTCATCAAAAATCAACAGTGCTCTGTGCCGGTCACAAAGTTCCCTTACCGCCTGCAAAAATTCTGCTGTAAAAGGCCGTACTCCACCTTCTCCTTGTACCGGTTCCAGCAAAACGGCACACGTTTTGTGCGAGATCAGCGATTGCACCGAATCCAAATCACCCGATTTGGCATACAAAAAACCGGGTACCAGCGGCCCGAATCCTTCCTGGTACTTCGGTTGACAGGTAGCCGATAACGCCCCCATCGTCCGTCCGTGGAAGGAATGTTCAAATGTGATGATTTCGTATTTTTCCCGGCCATATGTCTGACTCGCGTAACGGCGGGCCATTTTGATCGCACCTTCGATCGCTTCTGCCCCCGAATTGGAAAAAAACACTTTGTCACAGCAGGATAACTCTACCAATTTGTTGGCAAGTTCGATCTGGCTGGGAATATGAAACAGATTGGAACAATGCAACAGTTGGGTCGCCTGTTCGGAAATCGCCTTTGCCACAACCGGATGTGCGTGTCCCAATGCGGTAACCGCAATCCCGGCTGTAAAATCGAGGTATTTCTTCCCCCCCGTATCATACAGCCAAACGCCTTCCCCCCGTGCCGCCTCAATCGGCCAGCGGCCGTACGTCTGCATCACATGATTCTCACTCATTCGGATTTCCCCCGATCACCATAGTTCCAATTCCTTTATCCGTAAACACTTCAAGCAGCAGCGCATGCGGCTCTTCACCATTCAAAATATGCACATGCTTGGCCCCCGCTTGCAGCGCCTGCAAACAGGCCTCCACTTTCGGCACCATACCGCCTGTGATTTGTCCTTCCTCAATCAATTGTTGAATCTGTTTCGGCGTCACCTGGTTGAGAATCTGTTTTCCATTCGCCGTATCCCTCATAATCCCTGGCACATCTGTCAACAACACCAATTTCTCGGCATGCAGCGCGCCTGCAATGGCACCTGCCGCCGAATCGGCATTTACGTTGTAGCGAACACCGTTTTCGTCGACTCCAATGGGAGCAATAACAGGCACTACGCCCGCATTCAGAAGCTGGTCGAGAAAATCATGATTGACGCTGACCACTTCCCCTACCTGCCCTAAATCCTGCCGTTTCTGTCTGACTTTCAGCAACCCGCCGTCTACACCGGTCAAGCCTACGGCTGCCGCCCCATTTTTGTAAAACGTAGCCGCAATCCGTTTGTTGATACTGCCGCCCAGCACCATTTCGACCGCATTCATCGTTTCCCCGTCTGTCACCCGCAAGCCGTCAACAAACCGCGATTCCACCTGCAGTCTTTGCAGAAAGCTGGAAATCTCTTTTCCGCCGCCATGCACGACAACGGGACGAATTCCCGCCTGTTTCAACCAGATGATGTCCAGAATCACCTGTTCAAACGGTCCCCCCATGGCAGAACCGCCGTATTTGATAACCATCGTTTTGCCGGCAAACCGCTGTATGTAGGGCAACGCCTCAATCAGCACCGACGCCTTTTCCGCCCATTCCTGCATGTTCCGTCTCCCCTCGCTTATGCCCGTTCCCAAACGTTTGAAATCACATGAGATGCCTGCTGCCTCACATGCAATTCCCGTCACCAGCCGGATCAGGTTCTGTAACTGCCATTAATCTTCACATATTCATAAGTCAGATCGCATCCGTAGGCAGTTGCCTTACCTTGACCGACATTCAGATTGATTCGAAAAACAACCGGATCTTGCTGCAGTTCTTTCGTGGCTGCTTCTTCGTCAAAATCCAGTCCCATCCCGTTTTCCGCCACTTTTACAGATCCAATCCATATCTCTACCTGGTTGGGGTCTACGAAAGCACCCGATTTTCCAACCGCCATCATTAATCGTCCCCAATTGGCATCTGCACCGAATACAGCCGTTTTGACGAGACTCGACCCGACAATCGTTTTGGCCGCCATTTCCGCATCGGATTCCGAGCGGGCGCCCGTCACTTCGGCGACAACCAGCCGAGTCGCGCCTTCCCCATCACGGGCAATCGATTTCGCCAGATAAAGCGCTACATGTTCAAACGCCTCGACAAATTGGCTCCACGCCGGATGAGAAGGGGACAATGTCTGGTTTTTCGCTTTCCCGTTGGCAAGCACAATCACCATGTCGTTCGTGCTGGTATCCCCATCGACTGTGATCCGGTTAAATGTTCGAGTTGTAACCTGCCGCAACAGTTCTTGCAAGTCGGTTTGCCCGATTTTCGCGTCTGTTGTAATAAATCCAAGCATCGTGGCCATGTTCGGGTGGATCATGCCAGACCCTTTCGCAGCACCGCCAATGGTTACCGCCTGTCCGTCAATTTCCAACTGGACAGCGATTTCCTTCTTCACCAGGTCGGTCGTCAAAATCGCTTCCGAAAAATCAGAGCCGCCTTCCAGGCTGACCATTTTGCCTGCTTCCGCAATACCGGCGGATACCCGGTCCATCGGCATTAAAACACCAATTACACCTGTCGATGCAACGGCTACATGTTCCGCTTTGATCTGCAACGCTTCTGCCGTTAATTCCTGCATCCGGCGGGCGTCCTTCATACCCTGCTCGCCTGTACAGGCGTTTGCATTGCCGGCATTGACAATGACTGCCTGCAGGAGCCCATTTTGCGAGACTGTTTCTTTTGTAACAAGCAGAGGAGCCGCCTGAACCGCGTTGGTGGTATAGACCCCGGCAGCAGCAGCCGGTACGTCCGACACGAGCAGCGCCACATCTCGTTTTTCTTTTTTTCCGTTCTTAATGCCTGCCGCTACACCGGCTGCCTTATATCCTTTAGCGGACGTGACCCCGCCATTTGCAAGAATTGAAAATGGACTGCCCATCTGTTTAGATTCCTCCTACGGATACATCGGTACAGACAACAAACCTTCCGTCTCCGGCATCCCCGTCATGATGTTAAGATTTTGCACCGCTTGACCGGAAGCACCCTTCACCAGATTGTCGATCGCCGACAAGACCGTCAGGCGCCCCGTCCGTTCGTCAAGCGACAGCCCGATATCACAGAAATTGCTGCCGGTCACTTCTTTTGTCTGCGGATAATTTCCGAACGGTCGGATCCGTACAAAAGACTTTCCTGCATAAACGTCTGTATACAAGTCCATCAAGCGGCGTTGTGTCCAGCCTTCCTTGACTTTGCCGTAACAAGTCGCCAAAATCCCTCTGGTCATCGGAACCAAATGGGGCGTAAACGTAACCGTTATCTGTTCGCCCGCCACCCGCGCCAACTGCTGTTCAATTTCCGGAGTGTGTTGGTGCTGATTCACTTTGTATGCTTTAAAATTCTCATTCACTTCGGAAAAAAGCGACCCGAGTGCAACGCCTCGTCCAGCGCCCGATACGCCAGATTTCGCATCCACTATAATCGAATCCGGTTCAATCGCTCCCGCTTTCACCAGAGGCAGTAAAGCCAGCAGCGTAGCTGTCGGATAGCAACCGGGGTTTGCAATCAAACGGGCATTTTGGATTTCATCGCAGAACCATTCGGAAAGACCATACACCGCTTGTTGCTGCACATCTGCCGGAACCGGATTTTTCCCGTACCAGGTCCGGTAGAGATCGGCAGGCAGCCGCAAATCGCCGCCTAAATCGATGACGCGAATGCCGTTTGTTAACAGCGCAGGCACAATCTCTGTCGCGTGACCGCTTGGCATCGCAAGAAACGCAATGTCCGCTTGTTCCGCTATTCGCTGCGGGTCTACCGCCTCCACCGTCTGCTGATAGATCTCCTGCAGATGCGGGTACACTTCGGTGATCTGTTTTCCTGCCGTTGAATCCCCTGTTACCATTGTCACCTCTGCCTGCGGATGGCGATGCAGCAACCTGAGCAATTCAATCCCCGTATATCCTGACGCTCCGATAATCGCGGTCCGAATCATATTTATCCTCTCCTGCTGATGGTGCTTTTTTCGATATAAAACGATATGAATGATTATACATTTATATGCATATTATTTCAATCACTATTAAAAAAATAAACCCCGGTCGCCCGAGGTTTTGTCGTTCCTTCATTTGTTACTATTTTACAACCAGTTTGGTGTGCATGTCAGCATGACCTGTTCCGCACATGGTCGAGCAGTACAGTTCATATTCACCCGGTTTATCCGGAGTCCAGGTAACCGTTTTGTCATTGCCCGCCGTTACCGCATCCACTTTAATGTTCGTATCTTTGATTGCAAACCCGTGCACGCCCTCTTTGGTTGAGAATACCAGTTTCACAGGCTGGCCAGATTTAATTTCGGTTGCAGGAACATCGAATTTATAGTTGGATGCTACGATTTTAACTTCCGCCGCGTTTGTTGCCGCGTTGTCAGACGTTTTGCCAGAAGCATTCGAAGTTTGACTGGAGCTCGCTGCAGGTGTGGACGCATTGTTAGATGTGGACGTATTATTGGATGCTGATTGCTGCTGCCCCCCACATCCAGCAAGTACGCCAACAGATACAACGGCAATTCCAAGTAATGTTGCCATTTTATTCATGTGTTTCCCTCCTAAATGGCCCGGCCACAATGACCGAGACAATGCTAGTACCTTTATTCCCATCGTATCACCGTTTACGTATGCAGTGATTGAACGTTTTATGAACGATTTGCCGGAATCATTTACCTTTTTACAGCAGTTGCCCTACCTTAGATACGACATTTTGCACCGTGAATCCATATTCGTCCATTACCTTTTCGCCTGGTGCGGATGCCCCAAAACCTGTGATACCGATCACCGTGCCTTGTTCTCCCACATATTTTTCCCAGCCCATCGGATGCCCCATTTCAATCGCCACTCGTTTCTTTACATTCGGCGGCAGAACTTCATCTTTGTAAGATTGGGGCTGTTTATCGAATAACTCCCAGCTTGGCATGCTTACGACCCGTGTCGCAATTCCTTTTTGATTCAGTTCCTGCTGTGCTTGCATCGCCAAGCTGACTTCCGAACCGCTCGCTATCAAAATAACCTGCGGATTCTCCACATCAGCCAGCACATAAGCGCCTTTCGCCAATTTTTCAGCTGCCAAGCAGTCAGTTCCCGGCAGTACAGGAAGACCTTGGCGCGACAGCACAACAGATACCGGTCCTTCGCTATCCGCCACGGCATATCGGTAGGCGGCCACCGTTTCATTTGCGTCGGCTGGACGAATCACCGTCATTCCCGGTATCACGCGCAGCGCCGCCAGATGTTCAATCGGTTGGTGAGTGGGACCGTCTTCCCCTACGGCAATGCTGTCATGCGTCAAAACATAAATGACCGGCTGTTTCATCAACGCGGACAGACGCATGGCAGGGCGCAAATAATCGGAGAACACAAAGAACGTTCCGCCAAATACTTTCACTCCGCCATGCAGCATCATTCCGTTCAGAATCGCTCCCATGGCGTGTTCCCGAACACCAAACCAGATGTTGCGGCCACCGTAACTATTGGCACTCAAATTCCCCATATCTTTCAAAGCGGTTTTATTGGAAGAAGCCAAATCGGCCGAACCTCCCAGGAAAAAGGGAACCGCTTTTGCAATCGCATTCAGCGCTTTTCCGGAGGCATCCCGTGTTGCGATTTTGCCGTCTTCCGGATTGAATTTAGGCAGAGAAGAATCCCAACCGACAGGCAGCCGATTTTCAATGGCGTCTAGAAAATCCTTTGCCAGCTCCGGAAACTCCTGCTGGTAACGTTTGAATTTGTCATTCCATGCAGCCTCTTGTTGCTTCCCTTGTTCCTGGAAGCCAGCAAACAGCTGCCGGACTTCGTCCGGAACATGGAATGGTTCATACGGCCAGTTATAAGCCTCTTTTACCAATTTCGATTCTTCCGCACCGAGCGGAGATCCGTGCACAGAAGATGTTCCCGCCCGATTCGGACTGCCAAATCCAATCGTGGTGCGGACTTCAATCAAGGTTGGACGCTCTTGCTCCTGTTTCGCTTTTTCCAAAGCCTGTGCAATTTCTTCCAGATCATTCCCATTTTCCACACGCAATACTTGCCAGCCATATGCTTCATATCGTTTCGCCACATCTTCTGTAAATGAAAAATGGGTTTCCCCGTCCAGTGATATATCGTTTGAATCGTACAGAACAATCAAGCGTCCTAACTTCAGATGGCCAGCTAATGAACAGGCTTCTGCGGAAATCCCTTCCATCAGATCCCCATCCCCGCAAATCGTGTAGGTATAATGATCGATCATCTCAAATCCGGGACGATTAAACAACGCCGCAAGGTGCCTTTCTGCCAGCGCCATTCCGACCGCCATGCTGATCCCTTGTCCGAGCGGACCTGTCGTAGCTTCCACACCGGGCGTATGACCATATTCAGGGTGACCGGGTGTACGGCTACCCCATTGCCGGAAATTTTTCAGGTCGTCGATAGTAACTTCATATCCAAACAGATGCAACAAACTATATAACAGCATGGAACCATGTCCGGCTGAGAGAACAAAGCGATCTCGGTCGAACCATTTTGGATTAACCGGATTGTGCCTCAAAAAGCGACTCCACAATACATATGCCATTGGCGCGGCCCCCATCGGCATGCCAGGATGGCCGGAATTGGCCTTTTCCACTCCATCAATAGAAAGGGTTCGTATCGTGTTAACAGCTACTTGATCCAAATTATTTTGCAAACTCATGTTTTTCCATTTCTCCTTCATGTTGTAATTCTTTTCCCCTATAGATTGGTGGGGTAACGGCTCACCAAGGGATCGCATACATCTCCGTTCGCCGGGGACACATGGGACACCCGTTTTCTCGTGGCTGGGGTCAGACTATGTAAATGGCTTGCGGTAAGCTTCTAAGATAATGAAATACCACGGATTTAGAAGATGGCACTAATCTCAAATTACAGTTCAACTGGCAATATGGCAGTT